>DDLT01000322.1 GCA_002340265.1 Lentisphaeria bacterium UBA2565
CGCGGTCATGCCGGTTGAAGACACATTCGGGAATACGTAAAATGCACCACGCGGTTTTAGACATTTTAGACCCATTTCGTTGAAACGTTTCACCATCAGGTTACGACGTTCTTCGTATTGGTCTTTCATTTTCAGCATCTCTTTTTCACCATTCTGAAGTGCTTCCAGTGCCGCTTCCTGACCTGTAATTGAGGCACAAAGCATGGAGTATTGGTGAATCTTCATCATTGCATCGATAATCTGAAAAGGTCCGCAGGCGTAGCCGATTCGGAATCCTGTCATCGCATAGGCTTTACTGAAACCGTGAAGAAATACTGTGCGTTCTTTCATTCCCGGAATCGAGGCAATCGAACGGGTGCGTTCTTCATAAGTTAGTTCCGCATAAATCTCATCCGAAATCACCACAAGATTGTTTTCGATGGCGATTTGAGCAATCTCTTCTTTCTGTTCCCAAGTCAGGTTTGCACCAGTCGGGTTACATGGAAAGTTCAGAATGATTGCTTTGGTTTTATCGGTTATTGCCGCTCGTAGATCGTTCGGATCGAGTGCAAACTCGTTTTTCTCGTAAGTTGTCACCGGAACACCTGTCGCGTAGGCCATGGAAATGTTCGGCGCGTAGGAAACGTAGCAGGGTTGATGATAAATTACTTCGTCGCCCGGCTCAAGAATTGCACGAAGTACAAGGTCAAGCGCTTCACTTACACCAACGGTTACGATACATTCGCTGTTCGGGTTGTAGTTGATTCCAAAGTCACTATTTACCATCTTGCAGATCTCTTTGCGCAGTGAAAGAAGTCCGAGGTTTGATGTGTAACTTGTGTGACCGTTTTCCAGACCAAAAATCGCAGCTTCACGAATATGCCAAGGCGTGGCGAAATCCGGTTCGCCGATACCGAGAGAGATGACGTTCTCCATAGTGCTGACGATTTCGAAAAAGTCTCTAATACCGCTTTTTGGTAAAGCCGCGATATGTGATGCTACAAAATTATGGGGTGACTGAGAGTCGCTCATATTTTGGTTCCTCTTGATAGCAGAATCCTGCTTCTTTGTATTTTTTCAGAATAAAGTGGGTTGCGCACGAAATGACGCCGTCAATTGTAGAAAGTTTGGTGGCGACAAAGGCGGCGACGTCCTGAAGAGATTCACCGTTGACTTCAAGCGAAAGGTCATATCCCCCTGACATTAGGTAAACACTGGACACTTCCGGGAAGCGGCTAATTCGTGTGGCGATTTTATCAAAACCACCTTCGCGGTTTGGAGTCACTTTTACTTCGATAAGTGCACGAACAGATGTTTTGCGGGAAGGGTGATCATCATTGACAATGGCTGTGTAGCCAAGAATGTGACCGCCGGCTTCTAGTTCGGCTATAATATTTTCGACGTTATCAAGATCAGTTCCAAGTCTATCGGCAAGTTCGGATTTAGAAATGTTGGCCTGTTCTTGTAGAATTTTTAGAATTTTATCTTCCATGATTTTGTCTCCTCATTTGAGTTACGAGTCGCAACTTAATCGCAATTCTGCGACTTAGCAACGAAATTATGTGAATTGTGCCTGTGATTTGATAAAATTTTGATAGTTGATTTCGATTTATAAAAAAAACGTGCAGTTTAACAAGCGTACGGATTGGTTTAATAAGTTGTAACTTTTGTGTTTTTTTATGGAAAGAGTGATAATTCACGGTGATATGGATGCTTTTTTTGCATCGGTTGAACAGATGGATCGAAATCTTTGGGGTGTCCCGGTGGTTGTCGGTTCGGCTCCGGATAAACGAGGAGTGGTTTCGGCGGCGTCTTATGAGGCACGAAAGTTTGGTATCCGTTCGGCAATGCCTTCACGTACGGCTTATCAGAAATGCCCTAGTGCGATTTTTCTGCCGGTTCGTGCAGATCGTTATCGGGAGATTTCCAAAAAGATTATGGCAATTTTTCATTCATTTACGCCACTTGTTGAGCCGCTTTCGATTGATGAGGCGTTCATGGATGTAACTGGTTCGCTGAGAAATTTCAGTTCGGCGGAAGAGCTTGGTAGAGAGATTAAGCGTCGTGTGAAAGAAGAGGTCGGTTTGAATATCTCCATTGGAATCGCCCCGAATAAGTTTCTGGCTAAGTTGGCAAGTGATCTGGAAAAGCCGGATGGGTTGACGGTTTTACCGTTTTCCAAACCCGAAATTGTAACTTTTCTGCAGCCGCTGGCGATTAACAAAATTTGGGGTGTTGGACGTAAAACGAATGAACGATTGAACTCGCTTGGCATTAAAACTGTTAAAGATCTGCAGGATATCGATTTAACTTTTCTGATAAACTATTTGGGACATCGTTCGGCAAAGTCTTTGAAAGCGTTGGCATTTGGTGAGGATTTTCGAGCTGTTGAGACGAGTTCTGTTGATAAAAGTGTTTCGAATGAAATCACTTTAAGTGAAGATAGTAGCGACAAGTCTCTGTTGCGAAATATGCTTAGTAATTTGATTGAAAAGGTCGCTTGGCGATTAAGACAGAAAGGCTTGAAGGGGCGAACTCTGCGGCTGAAGATTCGTTATGCAGATTTTAGCAATTTCAGTAAACAGCTGACACTTTCGGAAAATTCGGATGTTACTGAAGTTTTTCGACAGAATATTTTGCCTTTTTTTGACGAATTGGTAATCGCTCAGCCGGTTCGATTGATTGGTTTTGGAGTAGCCAGTTTTGACGAAAAAGATGCAAATCAGATGACGTTTGATTTTGAAGAAGATAAAGATTTAACACATGAAAAGGAACTGGACAGGTCGCTTGACTATATTCGCAAGAACTTTGGTTCAGTTAAAAGGGGTTTAAGATGAAGTTGATTGTAGTATTGAGTTTGTTGTCGTTTTCGCTTTTTGGTTCTATCGATTCTGTGAAGGCGTTGGAAAATGCCAAAAAGGCGGCGCGAAAGGGGGATGTACGGGCTCAGCTTGAACTTGGGAATGCCTATTTCTCTGGTATCAAAGATGTGGTAAAAAAAGATCCGATCCTTGCGATTACTTGGTATAAAAAAGCGGCGGCTCAGGAAAATGCTTCTGCATATTTTAACCTAGGTTTAAGTTATGATCAGGGTATTGGGGTTCAGGAGAATTTAGATACAGCACTTGTCTATTATGAAAAGGCGATAAAGTTTGGCATTACACAGGCGTTTTTGAATGCCGGGGTAATTCATAAGATTAAGGGAAACTCCGTCAAGGCGAAAGAGTACTTTAAAACAGTCGCTGCAACCGGCGACTTACGTGGTCTTAAGCTTTACGGTGAAAGTCTTTTGGATGATAAAGAGTATGACAAGGCGTTTAATTATCTTCATGCGGCGGCAGTGAAGAAAGATGCTGATGCGATGGTGTCTCTGGCGGATTGTTATTATAACGGCTGGGGGTGCAAGAAAGAGTTGGAACGGACAGTTTTCTGGTTGCAACAGGCTGTAATGCAAAAGCATCCGGACGCCTTTGCACGGCTGGCTTACTGCTATGCACACGGGCAGGGCGTGAAACAGGATGTAAAACATGCTATTAAGCTTTATCGTGATGCGGGCCTTACAGGAGATTCTTCGGCAATGGTGCAATACGGCTTGTTATTGATTGAAACTAGTTTGGATAAAGATCATTATCGTCGAGCTTTTAATTCGTTTGTGAGTGCGGAGAAAATGGGAAATCTTGAGGGGACTTACAATATAGGAATTTGCCTTTCGCTCGGGAAAGGTACAATGATGGATAAAAAGGTAGCATTCCTGCAGTTTGAAAAAGCGGCAAAGGCCGGACACGTAAAGGCTCAGTATAATACGGCTTTATGTTTTGAAGCAGGTGACGGAATCAAGAAAAGTCCGACTATGGCATTTTACTGGTATAAAAAAGCGGCTGAAACCGGCGATATTCAAGCTATGGTCGCGTTGGCAGAGTGTTATTATTTCGGACGTGGCGTTTATAAGAATGAAGTCAAAGCGAAGTCATTTTTGATGAAAGCTAAAGCGGCGGGAACAGAAGATGCCGTAAATATACTTGCAGAACTTTATGGTGATAAGTAAGTTGTGTGGCAATTGGGCTGAAGTCTAAAGAATTTTGTTTTATAAAGAGATGAGGAAAGGGGTTATGGAAACAAATAATGAGATTGGCAGTGCAAGACTGAATATTGCGGCTGGTACTCACAAGGGAAAAGTGGTTCAGCTGACAAAATCTCCCTTTGTGATTGGTAGAGGAGTCGATTGCGATTATGTGGATATTGGTCCAGGCGTTTCGCGTGAACATTGTGTTTTACGCCGCGAATGCGGTTCTTGGACAATCGAAGATAACGGAAGCAGTAACGGTATTATTGTAAATGGGCAGAAACTGAAAGGGAAAACTCGACTTTACTATCACGATCGTGTGGCAATGGGGGAAATGGGGTTTGTCTTTGAGGATCCTGAAAATACAATGCTGAATCCGAATATTGCCGAAAAACAGAAGATTGAAGTGATTGCCACAAAGAGTGAACACACTGGATCTGTTGTCGCATTTCTGATTCTCTGTATGATGCTTGTTGCCGCAATTATCTTTACTTTCCATACTCTGAATAAAAACAGGCAGAATAAAATCAGAGAGCAGGTGAATGTCAGAGAAGTAATCAAAGGTAAAATTGTCATCGAACATGAAAAACCCGACATGTTGCCTGAACTTGTACTTTTTGAAACAAATCCTCCCGGTGCAACTGTTACATTGAATGGACAAATTGTGGGAAAAACGCCGCTGTCAATGACTGAGGGCTTTCAGAAAATCAATAACTATGAAGTTCTTCTGGATGGTTACGAAATGCGTAAAGGTTCACTAGTTTTTCCAGTTGATAAACCGAAACTATCTTTTGATCTGAAACAGAAGAAAGGGACGTTCTTGTTGACGTCGGAAAAAGCTGGAATCTCCATTTATCATGGTGATAACCTGATTGGTAAAACGCCGCTGCTATTGACGGATTGGAAACCAGGAAAGTATAAGCTTAAATTCAATGATTATGGTTATTCGGCTAAAACGGAAACGATTGAAATTAATCAGTTTCAGGTAAAAGAGCTTAAAGTAGAACTGAAAGCGTACACCTGTCAGATCTCGGTAATCTCTAATCCCCCTGAGTGCTCTGTCTTTATCGATGACCTGTTTATGGGTAAAACCAAAGCAAGTGATGATAAATATAATGTCCGTTCAGCTCCACTTCTTTTAACCGGAATTCGTCCCGGTTCGCATGTTGTAAAAGTGGTGTCGCATGATGGCAAAGAGTACAAGTGGAAAATTAAGAAGCTAACCGACGAACGTGTCTACAAAATCTTCGCGGATCTTAAGGAATAGTTATTGTATAATGAACAAAGAGAAACTTATTTCTGATAAAGAGCTGGAGTGGTTGTATTCGCTACTTGATGTCCCAATGACAGAGTTTGATTGCGGTCAACTTTGTGCCCCTGAAAGGGACGATGTGCCTCCGTGTTGTGATTCGTTGAAAACCGTGCCGGTTTTGTATAAAGATGAATTTGTCTGGCATCGTAAACACGGCACTTTCTGGCGACAACTTAATGAAGATGATTCGGTTTATAACGAGTTCTGTTCATTGATTGATGCAGATGATTACGAACAGTTTGCGGTTTGCCCGGGTGTGAACAAATGTGAACGTGATAAACGTTCGTTGGTTTGCCGAACCTATCCGTTTGAACCGTTTATCAGCGAAGAGGGTGCTTTGATTGGTCTGACTTTCAACATGGAAGAGATTGAAGTCTGTCCGCTGATTTCATCCAAAGAGTTTTCTTTAAACCCGGCCTACATCTCAAATTCATTGATTTATTGGGATTTCATCTTTCAGCGATTCCCCGATCAATTCGAGCTTTATATGGAAAGTTCCGACGATTTAAGGGAAAAGGTCAAGGAAGATGTAAGCATCCGACTCTTCACCCCCGAAAAAGCGTAAGGTATGCAACTTTAATGATTGAACCGCAAATAGACGCTAATTGACACTAATAATTTGTTAGCATTTTCAATCCGAAGGTAAGCGAACGAAGTGAGACTTCGATCATCAATTGTAGTTACTTCTCCCGGTTTGTCATGTAGTGGCAGAACTGTTCCAGATAGTCTCTGTATTGATTCTTTGGGAAGTTTTGGAGTGATTCCATTGCGGAATTACTAAACTGTTGTGCCATTGTTTGAACTTCCTTCAACGCACCGCACTCTTCGATTATTCTTTGCGCTTTTGATAACTCTTCTGAATTTAACAGCTCTTTGGCGGTTAATGAGTTTAAAAAGTCGATATCTTTTTCTGAAGCTAACGCTTTGGTTTTGAGCATCAGGACGGTCTGTTTTCCGCAGCAAAGATCTGATCCTACTGGTTTGCCAAGTTTCGACTCGTCGGCAAAAATTCCTAAAATATCGTCCTGTAATTGAAAGGCTAGACCGCAGTTGCGGGCAAAATTTCCTGCTTCAGTTACGTCGGAGTCGCTGTAGTTTGACCCGTCTTTTGCCAGAAGTACGCCGGTTTGTGCACAAAACTCAAGAAGTATTCCGGTTTTGTTTCCCATCATTTGTATTACTTCTTCAACATTCTTTGGCTCGCGTGATTCAAATTCTACGTCTGTAGCTTCTCCGTCAATCAACTTTGGTGTCAGGTAACTGTTGATTCGGTCGAGTATTGCTAGAATCGTTTCGGCTTTACAACCTGTCTGAAGACCGTTTAGAACCAATTTATTAACCCAGGCTTGCTGAAGATCACCCGTTAGAATTCCCATATTGACTCCGAAGTTGTTGTCGGTTCCAAAGTGATCAACTGCATAATTTTTTAAATGCGTGTGAGTTGCCGGCTTTCCACGGCGCGTGTCATCGTTGTCGACAATGTCGTCATGAACAAGTGTCCAGGTATGATAAATCTCAGTCGCGGCGGCGATTGGCAGTAGTTTATCTATAGATGCGCCAAGAGTTTGCGCAAACCAGCAGAGAAGGGCGGGGCGAATGCGTTTTCCACCATTTTTAACTAAATGAGTTACTGCTTCGGCTAGATAGTCCGGAGAGATGTGAGTTAGTCTGTTAGTGTCTAAAAAATGATTAATTTGCTCTGCAACGGAAGATAGTTCGGTTTTCATAGAAAAAATTATAAAAAGGGGTTGAATGATTTGTAAAAATAGAGAGATTTCAGCGTAAATTATACATAGATATAAAAAATGATAATAGATTGTAAATATTTATGGAAAAAAGTACTTATAGTCATTACTTTACGAACCACTAAACTAATTTAATGAAAAATAAGTATATAAACCCCTTAGACACACTAGACACATTATGACACCAGAAGAAAAAGAAAAAGAATTAAACGAAAAGTTGAGAGAGCTAGCCGGCCCGGTCAAGTACGACATTGGTAAAGCCCTTTACGACGATGGTGCGGTTCTTGATATTTTACGAGACTCGCGAGGCATTGACACACGCGTTGCGAATGAGATGGGACGTTTTGAGAAAGTACGTATTACTTTGAAGAAAAACTACTTCTCTGCAAAATGTACCTGCCGTTCTCGTGGAACCGCGATTTGTGAACACTCTGTTGCAGCTTTCTTACAGTTTTATAAAGAGCACCCGGAAGCGGTTCCGTTTCCGTTGGCATCTCCGTCGACTTCTACAAAAACTAAACCTGCTCCGACTGCGGCAACTTCCGGTCACGACGGTATAGAAGGTAATGCAAAAGGTTCTTCAAATGCAATTCAGCAGATGAGTTTTGCAAATCTGCTTGTTGAACTAAAAGCGGTGAAAGGCCACGTCGTTCTTGTCTATAAAGGCGAAGGTTTTCCTTCCGGAGAGAGTCGCTGGAATACCTGTCCGTTCGATGTGGAAATTCACTATGTGGATAAAGTTTACTCGGGAAGTAATATTAAACGTCTTGTGGAGACTGGTAGTGCGGCGGCGGGAATGCGTTTCAGCCATTTCTCACCTCAGGATCAGCAGATCATGCGATTCTTCTCTAGCCATGGTGAACTGAATGGTTCGCTTTATGTGCTTAATGCGGTTGATATGGGAGCACTTTTCCATCTTCTTATCGGCTTCCAGCGTTTCTACTCAGGCACTACAAAAATCAATGTGAATAAACAGATTGCGGAACTGGTTTTTCAGGTTTCAGCAAAAGAGATTAATGTAGAAATTGAACCGCGTATGCGTGTTGAAGGTTACGGACTTCTACCTACTCATGATATCAATGTGATTGGTGCGCGTGCCGGATTCTGGCTTGGTTATCAAGGTCAGTACTGGTGGATTCCGGCAATCAGTGGTACGGCTTGGCTACACAGTTTCATGAAAGGTGAAAAAGTGGCGATGACCCGTGAAGATTACAACGGACTTCGCGATCAGTGTACCGGCGGACTTCTTCCTGTTCTGATGATTGATAGTTCTGAAGTTGGCGATACTGAGATTATTTCCGGAACATTTACGCCGATTCTTTCTCTTGATTGGAGAAATGGTGCACTTCAGACTCGCCTTGAGTTCTCTTACGACGGTATTCGTATTTCTCTTAACTCAGAGAAAATGATCTGGACCGGAACCAAGTACATCATGCGTGATGAGGTTGGTGAAGAGAAAATCATGAAGCGATTGAAGAAAATGGGCTTTGTGAAGTTTGCAGATTCGCACGATACATTCGGTATGAAACCTCTTGAGAAGATTGGTGAATTCCTTGATATCAAACTTCCAAAACTGTCGAAAGACTGGGAAATTTACTGCTCTACCGAGTTTGAGCGTAATAAAAACATGTCAGGCGACTTTAAAATGAGCGTCTTCACTACAGAAGAGAACAACGATTGGTTTGAACTTAAATACAATCTATTTACAAAACCGGGTGTGTCCGCACAGTGGAATAACGTGGTTCAGGCTGTTCTTTCAGGTGACAACTACGTTCCTCTTGATTCCGGCGGTGTGGCAAAAATTACACCTAAGATTCGTGAAGCAATTCAGCTGAATCTTGATAACGCATTTGAGGAAGGCGAAGAAGAAACTCTGCGTTTCTCTCACTATAATGCGGCTTATATCGGTTCGATTCTTGAAGATGTGAAAGTTGCTAAAGCGAAATGGCACAAACTCTGCAAACGTGTCGGTAAATCTCGTGCCGGTAAGAAACATCTTAAACTTGGTAACGACCTTGATACAATTCTACGTCACTACCAGCAGGATGGTGTAACTTGGCTTAACGCAATCGAAGAGTCCGGTTTCCATGGTATTCTTGCCGATGAGATGGGTCTTGGTAAAACTATTCAGACACTTGCGGCGATTCAGTATTCTCACGAAAATTCAAAAGAAAATAAAACGTCTCTGATTATCTGTCCGACTTCTCTTGTTCAGAACTGGGCTGTCGAGGCGAAGAAATTTATTCCTGACTTTAAAGTGGGAATGATCTACGGTAATAACCGTCACAACGTGATTAAGAATCTGAAAGATTACGACCTTGTAATCACATCTTACGCGCTTGTTCGCCGTGATATTGAAACTTATAAACATTTCAACTTCCATTACGTGGCGCTTGATGAGGCTCAGCACATCAAAAATGCGACGACAGCCAATGCCAAAACATGTAAAGAAGTTAAAGCGTCACATCGTCTGATGCTGACTGGTACGCCGATTGAGAACTCGGTTCGCGAAATCTGGTCGCTTTTCGACTTCGTAATGCCGGGTTATCTTGGTACTGCTCGCGATTTCCAGGAGAAGTTTGAGCGTAAGAGTATAGAAGATCGTCAGATTGCTACTCAGCAGCTTGCCGACAAGATTCGTCCGTTTATGCTTCGTCGTAAGAAAATTGATGTTTGTGACGAGCTTCCTCCGAAAATCGAGCAGGTTGTTTACTGCGAACTTTCAGATCCTCAGCAGGCTCTTTACGACAGCATTCTTGTTCAGGCGAAACAGATGCTTGAAAAAATCCACAACGAAGGTGTTCAGAAATACCGTGTGGAAATGCTTTCAGTTCTTCTACGTCTTCGTCAGCTTTGCTGTCACCCACAGCTTCTACCTGATAAAGTCAGCGGTGGAAATCTTGGTGATATGCCTTCTGCAAAAGCAGAGCTTTTCAAAGAGCTTGTTATGGAATCTATCGATTCCGAGCACAGAATGCTGGTTTTCAGTCAGTTTACCGGAATGCTTGGACTTCTGCGCAAATGGCTGGATGAAGAAGGTATCAAATACGAATATCTTGACGGATCGACTACAAACCGTATGGCATGTGTTGACCGCTTCAATAACGATGAAACAATTCCAATATTCCTACTGAGTCTGAAAGCTGGTGGTACTGGTCTTAACCTGACTGGTGCGGATACGGTTATTCACTACGATCAGTGGTGGAATCCGATGGTTGAAGATCAGGCGACTGACCGTTCTCACCGTATCGGACAGACTAAACAGGTTGTGGCTTACAAACTTGTGACCAAAGACACTGTTGAAGAGAAGATTGTTCAGCTTCAGGACTCAAAACGTGAGTTGTTTAATCAGATTATGCAGGGTGTTCCTGCGGACATCAACGACTTGACGGAAGAAGACTTCGAGTTCCTGTTAAGTTCTGAGAATGCATAAAAATTATAAATCATAATGTGATTTTAAAGGTGACTGCTTTCGGGCAGTCACCTTATTTTGCTTTAAGGAGTTTTAGTTATGGAAGATCTTTTTAGTGGAGACTTCTCTCTTGATCCCGATCTGTTTAACCGCAAAGGGCACGTCGGCTATATTGCGTTGGCAGGACGTCCGAATGTGGGTAAATCGACCCTCATTAATCAGATTCTGGGTTATCATTTAACGGCTGTTTCAAGCCGTCCGCAAACTACCCGTAAGCAGTGGAAAGGTTTTTATACCGATGACAATTCACAGCTTATCTTTACCGACACGCCGGGAATTCACGAACCGCATGACAAACTGGGTAAATCGATGCATTCGGTAATTAGTCACCATGTGAAAGAGGCTGACATTGTAGTTTGTATTGCCGATGCCTCACGTGAACATCTGGAAGAAGATGAGATGGTGGCGTCGACTCTGAACCGCATCGCCGAACGCGTGGTGCTTGCAGTTAATAAAATTGATTTCTCTACCAAAGAGCAGCGTGAAGAAACTGTCGAGTTTTTTCAAAGTCGTCTTGGTGACAAAATTGTTAAAATTGTCGAGATTTCTGCTTTGGAAGGAAAGGGGGTTAAAAACCTTCTGCAGACTTTGAAAGATATGCTCCCGGTGATGCCATTCTTGTATGATCCTGATGAATTGACCGATGTATACGAACGTGATATTGCGACGGAACTGATTCAGGAAGCCGTTTTTGAAAATATGCGTAAAGAAGTACCGCATGGCATCGTAGTTAAGATTGACAGATGGAAAGAGGATGCGAAAAAGATTCGTATCGATGCCACGGTTCACACAGACCGTGAAGCACACAAGAAAATTATTGTTGGCGCAAATGGTCAGCAGTTAAATACAATCAAACGCGACGCAGTATCAAAGATACGTGAAAACATCGATAAACGTATTGATCTGCGCATTTTCGTGAAAGTGTCACCAGATTGGCGTGATCGCCGCAAGATGCTGGACGAATTCGGGTTTGATTCTTTATAAGGTAATAAGATTATCTAAGGGCAAGATAGATGAGCATAAAAGAACTAGCTAAAGAACGAATCCTGATTCTTGACGGAGCAATGGGTTCGTTGATTCAAGAATATAAATTGACTGAAGCAGACTTCCGTGGCGAGCGTTTCGCTGACCATGAATCTGATCTTCAGGGTAATAATGACCTGTTGACGTTGACCAGACCGGACGTAATCAAAGAGATTCACCGCGCATATCTGGAAGCCGGTGCAGACATTCTGGAAACAAATACCTTTAACTCGAACTCCTTTTCTCAGGAAGATTACAACCTTTCTGAATTGGTTTACGAACTGAATAAAGTCGGTGCGGAAAATGCCAGAGAAGTGGCAGATGAGTTTACCGACAAACCTCGCTTTGTTGCTGGTATTTTAGGTCCGACGGGTAAAACGCTTTCAATTTCTCCAGATGTAAATGATCCTGGTTTCCGTGCGATTACATTTGATCAATTGTGCGAAACGTACGAAGATGCAACCCGTGGTCTTATCGACGGTGGAGCGGACTGTATTCTTATTGAAACCGTTTTTGATACATTGAATGCGAAAGCCGCAATTCTAGCCGCTGAAAACGTGATGGCTGAAAAGGACAAACAGTTACCGATTATCATTTCGGGAACTATTACCGATGCGTCCGGTCGTACCCTTTCGGGTCAGACAGCTGAGGCATTTCTATACTCACTAAGCCACTGTGAAAATTTGATCAGTCTTGGTTTCAACTGCGCACTCGGTGCCGAAGATATGCGTCCGCACGTTGAAGATGTCGGCAATATCTCTCCATTCCTTGTCAACGCGCATCCAAATGCGGGACTTCCGAATGAATTTGGTGAATACGACCAAAGTCCTGAATTTATGGCAAGCCTGCTGAAAGATTGGGCTGAACGCGGTCTGTTGAATATTATTGGTGGTTGTTGTGGTACAACTCCAGCACACATTAAGGCGATTGCCGAAGCTGTGAAAGATTGCAAACCACGTCAGATTCCGGAAGTAAAACCTTATATGAGACTTTCCGGTCTTGAGCCTTTGGTGATTACTGAGAATAGCAACTTTATCAATGTCGGTGAACGTACCAATGTCGCTGGTTCTCGTAAATTCCTTCGTCTGATTAAAGAGGAAAGCTACGAAGAGGCGTTGGATATTGCGGCGAATCAGGTGGAAAATGGCGCCAATATTATCGACATCAATATGGATGACGGTATGTTGGAATCGGCAGAATGCATGGAAAAATATCTGAATCTTGTCGCTTCTGAACCGAATATCTGTAAAGTGCCGATCATGATCGACAGTTCCCGTTGGGACGTTGTGGAACGTGCGCTGAAATGTGTTCAAGGTAAAAGTGTGGTAAACTCGATCTCTCTAAAAGAGGGAAAAGAGGATTTTGTTAAAAAGGCAAAGTATATCAAGAAGTACGGCGCTGCGGTTCTTGTGATGGCTTTTGACGAAGAAGGTCAGGCGGAAACCGTTGATCGACGTGTCGAGATCTGTAAAAAGTCTTATGACATTCTTGTCGATGAAGTCGGTTTTGCTCCACAGGATATTATCTTCGACCCGAACATCTTTGCGATTGCAACAGGAATTGAAGAACACAATAGCTACGCGAAAGACTTCATCGAAGCGGTAAAAATCATTAAAGAAAAGTGTCCACACGCGCTGATTTCTGGTGGTGTGAGTAATGTGTCGTTCTCTTTCCGTGGAAACAATCCGATGCGTGAAGCAATTCACTCAGTATTCCTTTATCACGCCGGTAAAGCCGGAATGGATATGGGAATCGTCAACCCGGCACAGCTGACAATCTACAGCGATATTCCAAAAGAGGTACTGGAAGTGGTGGAAGCCGCTGTGCTTTACACCGAAGGCGATATCACTGAGAAGTTGATTGAAGTCGCAGACTCCATCAAAGGTAACAAGAAAGAGGTTGTCGTTGATGATGCATGGCGTCGTGAACCAGTCGGTAAGCGTCTGACTCACGCATTGGTAAAAGGTATTACCGAATTTATCGACGAAGATGTAGAAGAGGCGCGTCTGCAAGCGACACGTCCACTTGAAGTGATTGAAGGTCCGTTGATGGACGGAATGAGTGTCGTCGGCGAACTGTTTGGTGACGGTCAAATGTTCCTGCCGCAGGTGGTGAAAAGTGCCCGTGTGATGAAAAAAGCCGTGGCGTATTTGATGCCGTTTATCGAAGCAGAGAAAGATGATAATGCGTCGTCTTCTGCGGGAAAGGTGGTTATCGCTACCGTAAAAGGTGACGTGCACGATATTGGTAAGAATATTGTCGGAATCGTGATGCAGTGTAACAACTACGAAGTTATCGACCTTGGTGTGATGGTGCCTTGTGATACTATTCTTGATGCGGCTGAAGAACATGATGCTGACATCGTGGCGCTGAGTGGTTTGATTACGCCTTCGCTCGATGAGATGGTTCATGTGGCGAAAGAGATGGAACGTCGCGGCATGAAGATTCCACTTGAAGTGGGTGGTGCGACAACCTCCGAAGTTCACACTGCTGTAAAGATCAATCCAGAATACTCAGGACCGGTTGTTCATGGTGGCGACGCGTCACAAACCGTGGCGATCATGTCCCGTCTTTTGAATAAGAACGAAGCGGTTCAGAACGAATTCCTTGATGAACTTGGTGACAAACATGCCAAAGTGAAAGCGATTAATGAGGCGAAGCGTTCAACTGCCGAATATCTGACCTATGAACAGGCGCAGCTTTTGAAGCCGGAAACAGATTGGCGAAAAATCGAAATTCCGACGCCAAGTCAGCCGGGAATTACTAAGTTTGATGATATTACAGTCGAAGATCTGATTCCGTACATTGATTGGCGATTCTTCTTCTATGGCTGGGATATGAAAGGGAAGTTCCCTGAAATTCTTTCAGATCCGGAAAAAGGCGAAGCGGCGACTGCTCTTTACGAAGATGCTCAGAAGATGCTCGAAGTGATGAAAACTCGAATCAAGCCATCGGCAATTGTCGGTATTTTCCCTGCCAAATCCGTTAACGATGACATCATTGTGAATCGCGACGGTAAAGAGATTCAGATTCCGACAGTTCGTCAGCAGATGAAAAAGAAAGACAATCCAAACTATGCGTTGGCCGACTTTATTGCGCCGGAAAACGACTGGCTCGGTTTCTTTGCAGCGACAGCTGGTGAAGAGTCTCACACAATGGCGGAAGAGTTTAAAGCGGAGCATGACGACTACAGCGCTGTGCTTGTTAAAATTCTTGCGGATCGTTTGGCTGAATCTATGACCGAATATCTTCACGAAAAAGTACGTAAAGAGGTTTGGGGATTCGCTGCCGACGAGAAAATTACATTGAAAGATATGTTAAACGTAAAGTACCGCGGAATTCGCCCGGCACCGGGTTATCCGGCTTGTCCGATTCATTCCGACAAACAGATTGTCTGGGATGTCTTGGATGTGGAGAAAAACTGCAGCATTACGTTGACTGAAAGCTGGATGATGATGCCTGCCGCATCGGTTTCTGGATTTATCTTCGCCAACGAACTGTCGCACTACTTTGCAGTCGGCAAACTCTGTGACGATCAGGTTGAATCATTAGCCGAACGTCACGGTTTAAGTTTCGAAGAGATGAAGAAGCGATTAGTCGCTAATCTAGCGAAATAGTTATCGAGCGCATTGGCGTTAGTAAAATATTGAAAGCCCGGACGAAACTCCGGGCTTTTTTGTTGGCTATGTTCCAGTTAGTGGTTGTTTTCAAGTACCGCCACCGCTATGAGCTAGCAACAAGCAGATTGTGAATCCAGTTCGTAGCACTGGATGTACTTGGCTTACAGAAAAATTTTAATAACAACCCTTAACAGCAACATAGTCTAAAACATGCCAACGGCATTGTTTTAGCATAGCCTAGGATGAAATCCTAGGTTTTAATAATGGAAATAGGTTTGCAAGCTGAAGGCTTGCCTCAACTCTTTGAGTCATTCTTGCAGAATGAACATTCCTACTTTTCAATAACCCGGCATTTTATGCCGGGCTATGTTGAACCATGCTTTCAGCATGAATTTTTCAAACTGGTAGCGAATCCACATCAAAAATAGGGCTTTCCAATCTTACAAGCCGTCGACCACACACTGTAGGAAGGATTTTCCATTCGGAAACCGTCGACCACACACTGTAGGAAGCGTTTGCAACCTGGTACTATCCTTCCACAATTTTAGGGTACTTTTGTTCCCCTGAGTAGAGAGGTTATTTCCTGTCATATTTATAAAAACAGTTTGAAAATAACACCTGAAGTCATAACCTAAGCTTGTTTGTTATGCTTTTTTTATTTTCATTATAAAAAAATTCTATAAGAATATACGATACTCATTTTTAAGGCCGTTATTAACTTTACTTGCTGGATAGGAATTATATGGAGAAGCTGTTAATTATAATATGTGTACTAGGGTTCAGCTTTTATTTAATGAATGAGCCCTTGCCTGAAGATAACACCAAGCGTTTAGAGAAAACAATAAGTGGCTTTTATTCCGACATAACAAAACGACGTTGTTGTAACGGTAGGATAAGAACTGGTAATGGTCAGAGCTTTTACTTTGCAGATAATCATACTGTCGATATTTATCAGGGTAGTCACAAAGACACTACAGCCTCCTGGAAAATTGTGAATGATTGTGTGGAAGTTAGAGATAAAAGTAGTTGCTTCCCACAAAACTTTAACTTTACAATTGAGGATTCGGGACTAATTCTTCGAGATCGCAATAAAAACATTCTACTTTCAAGAGAGTATTAAGGTAAGGCTGTAATAGAAAAGGTGCTTGGTTCCTTTTTTACCCGTTATGGGCAATAAAATAATATTTGACCAGAATCAGAAAAGTTTAGATGAACTTATAAAGGAAGATGAAAAGAACGAAGAAAGTTACCGGCAATTTTCTTTGATATGCATTAGCTGTTACACTTTGCTACCATTGTTGAGAATTTATCTGGCAAAATGTGTTGTTGTTTTTTTTTATAAAAAACAAAGCCTTGGAGAGCTTGTCCCGAATATAATATTATAGTGAATTTAAGAAAAAGGCCCGGATTCATCTCCGGGCTTTTGTAAACTAATAAACTGCCGATGCGAAGCAAGGCAATAAACTCTTAAACTAGCTTCTCGTCAGGCCTTCGCTTGAAACTACCCATTTGTATGAGGTAATCTCTTTTAGCGCCATTGGTCCACGGGCGTGAAGTTTCTGGGTACTGATACCAATTTCGGCACCTAGTCCGAACTGTGCGCCGTCGGTGAAGGCAGTCGAGGTGTTGATGTAAACCGCTGCCGCGTCAACCATCTGCGCGAACGCATCGGCTGTCACCTTGTCTTCGCTCACAATCGCTTCGCTGTGCTTTGAGCTGTATTCGCGAATGTGTGCCAACGCTTCATCCAGACAGTCAACGGTTTTGATTGACATTTTGTACGACAAAAATTCGGTTCCGAACGATTCGTTGGTCGCCTCTTTCAACAACTCTTCAGGGTAGCCGTCTTTCAATGCCTCATAAGACTCTTTGTCGGCGTAGATGATTACGTTGTCGTCGATCATCTCTTCGCAGATTACAGGCAGATCGTTAAGGCGATTCTTGTGAATAATCATACAGTCGAGAGCATTGCAGACACTTACCCGGCGAGTCTTTGCATTGGTTACAATGGCTTTGGCTCTTTTCAGGTCTGCATATTTATCGACATAGGTGTGAACAATTCCCGCACCGGTTTCGATTACCGGCACTGAACTGTTTTCACGAACAAAGTTGATCAAGCCTTTGCTGCCGCGTGGAATCAGTACGTCAACATATTCGTCGGCTTGCATCAGTTCCAACGCTGCGGAACGTTCGGCAGAAAGTAACTGCACGATGTCGACGTCAACATTGTTGTCCTTCAGCACATCCTGAATGATCTGGACAATGGCAAGGTTTGAGTCAGCCGCATCGCTTCCGCCTTTTAGAATACAGACGTTTTGTGTTTTGAAACAAAGTGAGAAGACATCAAGCGTCACGTTCGGACGTGCTTCGTAGATTACGCCAATGACGCCGATTGGCACACGACGTTTTTCGATTTGTAGTCCGCTCTCGGTAGCACGCGATTCTAGAACTTCGCCGCATGGTGATTTCAGTTTGGTGACGTTGCGAATATCGCCGGCGATACCTTCGATGCGTTCCACATTCAGAAGCAGGCGATCGTATTTCGGGTCGGCTTCATCCATACGGGCAAGATCAAGCTTGTTGGCTTCGATGATTGTGTCGGCTTTTGCCACAATGGTGTCGGCAAGGTTTAGAAGTACGGCGTTGATTTTTTCTTCAGTTAGAACGGCGAGGGATGTGGTCGCCTTTTTGGCATTGGTCAGTTTTTCTTGTGTGCTCATATTTTTCTCTTTTGTTTTAAATCATTATGTCCACCTCGTAGCGGTGGATTTTCTTGCCGAGCAGGAGCTCGGCGTTCCCAAGGGGACTAAATCATGCAGAGGTAGTCGTAGTGTACTAGCGCGTGACTGTAGCGTTGTCCAATGTGTTCCAAGGCTGTCTTGGAGCTGATACCGGCGCGTCCGATTGCAATCTGATGATTCTTGTCATTGACAATTTGTATGATGTCGCCACGTTCGAAGCTTCCTTCAATTTCGGTTACTCCGACTAGAAGTAGGCTTGAGGCTTTATCCGAAGAGAGTGCTTTTTCTGCGCCTTTATCAATTTTAATCTTCGCTTTCGCGTAGTTCTTCGATGACTTGATCCAGTTCTTAAGTTTGGATTTCGGTTCTTGTGAAGCAGTAAAACGGGTTCTTAGTACAGGTTTTTTGGCGACAATGTCACAGACGATGTTTTTCTTTTTACCGTTGGCTATATAAACATCGGTTCCTGATTTGGCTGTCTCACATGAAATGCGGTACTTGGTATGCATGCCGCCGCGTCCGAATGATGATTTGGAAGTGGAAACGAAATGTGAGAAGTCGTCGTTGTCGGCATTGATTTCCGAAATCAGTTCGCTTTCAGGATGATCTGGATGCCCGCTATAAAGTCCGTCAATGTTTGATAGTATAATCAACTTGTCGGCATCTAGCATTGTGGAAAGCATTCCGGCAAGTTCATCATTGTCGGTAAACATCAACTCGGTGACTGCCACGGTATCGTTTTCGTTGATAATCGGTAGAATCTTATGTGAACTCATTGCCGTCAGCGCGTTGCGCATATTGAGGTAATGGGTTCTATCTTCGAAATCGTGTCTTGTTACAAGCACCTGAGAACAGGTGATGCCGTATTCTGAAAGTAGGCGCTGATACAGATTGATAAGGTGCACCTGTCCGACGGCAGAGCAGACTTGTCGCTGCGAAACAATGTCGGCTTTTTTATCAAATTCGATGAAACGACGACCTGCGGCAACGGCTCCGGATGAGATTAGAAAAACCTCGATTCCCTGGTCGTACAGACTTTTAATCTGTCGGACGATGTGGGCGATTCTACTAATATCCAGAAGCCCCGAATTCTCGGTCAGTACATTTGATCCAATTTTTATACAAACTCTTTTAGTCATAACTCCCTCATTTGGTTTGTATGAAAATAGTTATGATTTTGCAGTTTTATAGTCGAAAAGGGAAAAATCTTGTAGGAGGTAGAGGCTAGGGGGTAGGGAATAGAGGGGAAGTTTGTCAGATCCGACAGATTTGTCGGATCTGATTGTCAGCTAAGCCTAAATCAGCGAAAGCGTAACTCAGAGACGAAGTCTCGTAAAGCAGGAGCGAAGCGACATAAATCAGTGTAGCGTCTAATCTATGTCGTTCATTTTGCAGATTCGGCATTGCGAACAGTTAAGGTCGGCTGGCGGTGTGTAGATGCGACCTTCTCGAATGGCTTTGCGCATTTCGAGTTTGTTCATTATTGCCAAAAAGAATCCTAGAACGATGAAGGCTCCCGGTGCGAATTTCATTAGTAGGAATTCAGTATTCCAGCTAGTGATAATTTTAATTTCGTAAAGTGTTCCAGCTGCCAAAAATTCACGAGTTCCACCCAGTGCGGCAAGCGCAAAGGTAAAACCTAAACCCATTCCGATTCCGTCAACCAATGAACTAATCAGATTGTCTTTAGAGGCGAAGGCTTCGGCACGTCCAAGTACAATACAGTTTACCACAATCAGCGGAATGAAAAGTCCGAGGGCTTTATTCAGTTCCTGCGGCGCGTATGCTTTCATCAGAAATTCCACAAGTGTCACAAATGTCGCGATGACGACGATGTAGCAGGGGATTCGAACTTTCTTTGGTATAATTGATTTTAAAAGTGAAATCACCGAGTTACTTCCGATTAGTACGAAAGTGGTTGCCAGTCCCATTCCGATACCGTTTTTCATACTTGATGTGACGGCAAGAGTCGGACACATTCCCAGAAGAAGAACTAGAACGGGATTCTCTTTCCAGATTCCGCGTTTAAATACATCCCATAATTTCATTAGTTCACCTCCGCTTTATATTTTTCGTAAGCTTTTGACGCAAATGCCAGCGCATCTGTGACGGCTTTACTTGAGACTGTGGCTCCGGATATAGCATCTACGCGACCAATCTCCAATGTGGTACCTGCCGCAGATGACTTCCCATCAAATTGGTCAAGAAACTTTGATGGTGCAAGTCCGGCCTCTTCTTTCTTTGAACTGAATAGGTCGAAGATGGTTTTCTGTTTTACGCGGTCAGTTGCGCCAGTTCCAAGACCAGGTGTTTCTTTGTGATCTGACACAATGACTTTGATCATCTTATCGCTTTCCGCATTAAACCCGACGAGGATTTTAACATCTCCACCAAACCCCTGAGCCGCCGCTTCCACAGCGATACCCACAAGTTTGTCACCCTGTTTTGCAGGAAGACATTTACATTTGGTTCCTTCAACTTCGACAACTTTTGACTCTTTTGACGGTGCGTTGTCAAATTGTGGCAGAATCA
>DDLT01000319.1 GCA_002340265.1 Lentisphaeria bacterium UBA2565
ACGACCCACGTAGCACGTATTACGTATAACGGCCCACGTAGCATGTATTACGTATAACGACCCACCTAGCACGAAACGAAAAAACCTCGCTGAATGTCTCAACGAGGTTTTTAAATGTAAGCTATAAGAAAGAAACTATTTCGCTGTCTCTTTTTTGTCTTCTGCTTTTTCCGCCGGAGCCGCTTTTACCGCTTTGGCTTTTGATGGAACGATTTTAATCGGTTCAGACTTGTTGATATCTTTCGGGTTGATTTTAATCATTCTCTGCTTAGGAGCCTGATTTAGAGCAGTATCATTTTTCAACTTAAAGGTAATTTCACCTTTGTTGTCAGCGATACATTTGTTGATGGTCTGTTTCATCAATGTATTCATTTTACGGAAACGAATGTTTTGTGAAAGCTGATCTTTGACCTCGGCAAGCGTTTTCTGACCACCCGCTTTCTTATCCGTCACTTTAATGACGTGATAACCAAACTGCGTCTCAACCACTTCACTGATTTCGCCTTTTTCCATTTTGAAAGCCGCTGCAGAAAATGGTTTAACCATTCGTTCTTTGGTAAAAAGGCCCAGGTCGCCACCTTTTGCGCCACTCGGACAGTCACTTTCAGCCTTTGCCAGTTCAGCAAAATCGGCACCCTGCTTCAGTTTTGCAAGGATTGCGTCAATTTCAGCCTTCACAGTCTTTTTGATGTCATCAGTCGCATCTTTTGGAAGTTTCTTCAAAATATGTGAAGCCTGTACCTGCGGCTGAGTGATATAACGCGCACGGTTGTTATTATATTCAACCTCAATCTCTGCATCTGTCAGTGGAATTGCATCACGAAATGCGTCGATATAACGTCTAATAATCAAATTGTCACTCACCATCGATTTGAAATAATCAATCGTCAGTCCATCGCGTTTCAGCATTCGTTCAAGATTTGCTTCACCTTTGTAGCGAGCAACCACATTCTGATACTCTTTTTCGATTTCAGCATCAGTCAGCTCTTTATAAGAGCTATCTTTTGATGCCAGAAGAAGCAGAGCTTTCTTCTCAAGTACTGACCGACAAATATCTTCAATCGTTTTGATAATGTTCTCTTTAGGCGATTGCGCCATGCGAGGATTTTTAAGGACACTGCGAAGTTGCGGCTCGACATCTTTAAACTTCAACTGTTCGCCGGCAAACACCCCATAGTTTTCCGGTATTTGTGCAAGAAGTTCTTCGATCATCACCTTTTTGTCAGGTCGGACAGCCGGAGCAATCCCCGGGATCGGTGGTAATGTGCTGAGATCAACCTTTTTCTTCGTTTCAGAATAGCCTGTTACGGCTACGGCAATTGCAGCCGAGCCCAGAATCATTTTTTTCGTTTTGTTCATAAGTCACCCTTAACGTAGTTTTTTTCGTATTTTATCTAACTTATCTTCTTTTTCAGCTTTCTTTTTTTCTTCTTCATTTGTTTCAACAGGTTCGCTTTTGTCCTGCTTGTCAAACTTTTCATTTTCGAGTTTTTCCAGATAGTTTCCCTGACTGACAACCTCTTCTTTCTCTTCGAGAACTTTCTTCTGCTCTTTGAGCATCTTTTCTTTCTCTTTTCTCATCTCTTCTTCGATTCGATTCACCTCTTCGAGCCTATCAATCACGTCATCAATCAATGTAAATTCCATTCCGGCAAGCACGCGCGTCAGTTTCTTCGACTTCTGCATCAGGTAAACTTTAAGCTGTTTGCTGACTTTTCCCTCTTTTTCGACAAAAGCTTTCAACTCTTGCAGCGCTGTCATGTTTTCACCTTTAACAAACTTCTCAGAGATAGAACGTAACTCTTTCAGACTCTTATTATCAAGTGTATTCACTTTTGAAGAGAAGTCGGCAAACTTCAGCTCTTCAAGTTCAGGGTCAAAGGAAACTAATTCTTCTAGGACTTTGGCAAGTGATTTTTTTGATGGTGCTTTCTTATCAAGATGAAGAAGTGCATAGTCAGCGTATTTAGAAGAAGCGACAAGCTTACGGGAGTAACTGCTAAACGCGGTGTTAAGAAGTTTTTCATACTCCTGCTTATACAGATGGTCGGCATGCGTTTTCTCTGCCGAAATAAACTTTTTGTAATGACTGTTTTCGGCAACAACTTTGTGAACACCATCCAAACGTTTTAACGCTGAATAAGCTTTTGCGGATGTCGTGTAAGGTTTCTGAACGATATAGTCTTCAACCACCTTCAATGAATCAATCTGGCTCTGCAACGCACGATTTTCTGCTGTCACCGCCTGCATCGACGCGGTATTTAAGTCACCAACTTCCAACGCCTGGTCGACTTTAATCAATGCTAGATTGTTCTCCTCTTTTACATGAAGTTCGTCAAGAAAAGCGTTATGAGAAATCAATGTGCGAAGTCGTGAAAGTGTTTTAAAAGTTTTCTGATGATTACCATTTTCAACGCTGGAAAAAAGGTCAAAGATAAGTCTGTCCTTAAAATCGTCGTAGTTCTCGGCTTTTTTTTGATCAGAACAAGCTGTTATCAGTAGACAAACAACTAAAAAGACATAACGTACCAAGGTATTTCCTCACAATGTTTAAATTTATTTAAAATAGAGCAATTGAGCTCACTTTGGATTTTCCGTTTAAGTTTAGCACCGAGCCTACCAGAGGCAAGCTGAAGATATTTAAAAGCAATAAAATATAAGGGAAACTATGACAAACCGTTCAGATGGGCGTACTGCCAACCAGATTCGAGACATAAAAATTATCAAAGACTTCCAAAAGAACCCACTAGCTTCGGTTCTTATCGAATGTGGAAATACGCGCGTTATGTGCTCGGTTTCTCTAGAAAATAAAGTCCCAGGCTGGATGAAAGCACAGGATGTACCCGGCGGATGGGTGACTGCCGAATACAGCATGCTTCCTTCTTCAACTCATACACGCACCCGCCGCGAAGTGAAACGCGGTAAAGAAAGCGGCCGAACTATGGAAATTCAGCGCCTGATCGGACGTTCTCTTCGCGCGGCAATTGATTTGGAAAAACTCGGCCCAATTACACTTAATATCGACTGTGATGTGATTGATGCTGACGGCGGCACACGTTGTGCAAGTATTACCGGTGCATCAGTTGCACTTGAACTTGCAGTTCACAGACTTCTAGAAAATGGAACTTTGACTGTAAATCCATTAAAAGAAAAAATTGCAGCAATCAGTGTCGGAATTGTGGAGGGTGAACCACTTCTTGACCTTTGTTATGTGGAAGACTCTGCTGCACAAGTCGACATGAATGTAATTATGACCGAATCGGGCAAATTTGTAGAAATTCAGGGAACTGCCGAAGAACAGACTTTTTCGTTTGATGAATTGAATGCGATGACCAAACTTGCCAAAGAAGGTATTGACGAAATTTTTAAACTACAGAATGAATTATAAAATTAACCAAGGGATCAGAGAGAAAATGAAACTAAAGCATCTTACCGTTCTTTTAGCACTTGCTTCTATGACAACATTTGCGGCTCCTGCTAAGACAACAGGCAAAAAAATTCGTGGTGGTGAAATTGTAAAAGCCTACTTCGAAGAGGGACGAAAAGTTAAAATTTTAAGTAAGAATGGGGCTGAATACGATTACTTAAATGCTCGTCCTGGGAAAAAATATCTTCACCTTGTAGTGACTCTGAAAAAAGACTACTCGCTAAGCACTCAAGACTACATTCTAAAATCCGGAGCTGCCGGTTTCCGTGCCTCAAGTATTGCTAAATATGGAAAAGACTACATGGCTGGAATGGATGTGGTGAAAGCAAATGGAAAAGATACCACATTCAAAATGCTTTTTGAAGTACCTAAAAGTAGCACAAAGTTTGATTTGGAGTTCAAATTAAAAACTTCAATAACTCAACCGGTAATCAAAGATATTAAAGTAGCAACCAAATAATTTGCCACTATTGATTTACAAAAAAGTCCGCAGGAAGCAATTCCGCGGACTTTTTTTTGTATTGGAATACCAAGCGCGGTAGACTTCTTTGCATTCTTGTGTGCCCTATTTAGAAAGAAATGCATAATGCAAAAGTTAATTCTTACCAAGCGAAAGTATAAATTGAGGATAGCAATATAATAAAAAACCTCACACCGAAGAAGTGTGAGGCTTTAAAGTAATCTATTAAGATCCTAATCTTAGCTGAACTGCATATCACAAAGTTTACGATACTTTCCGTTCTGCGCATAAAGTTCATCATGCGAGCCGAATTCTACAACTTTTCCCTGATCTAACACACAGATTTTATCTGCATGTTTAATTGTACTCAAACGGTGTGCAATTGCAAAAACTGTTCGATTACCCATTAAGTTGTTAAGTGCATCCTGAACGAGCTGTTCTGTGACAGTATCGAGTGCACTTGTCGCCTCATCCAGAATCAGAATCGGAGGATTCTTCATAATAGCACGTGCAATGCTGATACGCTGCTTCTGTCCACCACTTAGAACAAAGCCTTTTTCACCACAAGAGGTGTTGTAGCCCTGCTCTTTTTCCATAATAAATTCATGAGCATTCGCTTTCTTTGCAGCCTCAATAATATCTTCTTCAGATACATCTTTAGAACCATAGCCGATATTATAGGCGATTGAATCGTTGAATATGATTGTGTCCTGAGTCACCACACCGATTAATTCACGCAAAGATTCAATCTTCACATCACGTAAATCAGTACCGTCAATTGTGATAGAGCCGGAAGTCGGGTCGTAAAAACGAGCCAATAAGTTTGAAATCGTCGTCTTTCCCGAACCAGTCTCACCAACAAAAGCAACCATCTCACCTTTTTTAATCTCTAGGTTCAAACCGTCAACAACCAACGAACCTTCTGGTTCATATTTAAAGGAGACGTTCTTAAACTCAAACTTATCATCAAAACCTTTCAACTCAGCTGCGCCTTCCGTTTCCACAAGATCCGGAATCAGATCAATAAATGCAAATGACCGTTCTGCTCCTGTTAAACTTCGTTGCAGAGCCGCAATAATTTTACCAATTCGTTTAAGAGGTTGATGTGCCAATCCGGCGGCTATACCAAATGGAGCAATGTGTTTAAACTCCAACCCTTTCATATATGCGTAAACCATAAATACACAAACCAACATAATACCAACAATCTCAATCACAGGCGCAATCATCAACTCGTAGCGAACTCCTCGAATGACATTCTTCACATATTGACGATTAGTTGCAACAAATTTATTGCTTTCATTCTCCTCCATATGATACGCTTTTACCACTTTTATGCCTGTAAAAGTTTCCAACATGTGAGAAGTCAATCCGGAAATTTTCTGAAGGGGCTTTTTAGTAATCTTCTTAATTTTCTGACCAATCATAATAATCGGAATGATACATAGTGGAGCGCCAATCGCGAAGGCTATCGCCACAGAATAGATTTCCAATTTAATTGCATGGTAAATAATAAATGATAGGCAGGCAATAATTTCCATTGGAGCACGCGTCAAATCAGCTAAGGATGAAGCAATAAAACGCTCAGCCATAGCCGTATCATTACCAATTCGACTAATCATTTTTCCCACTTCATTTTTACTGTAGAATCGTAAAGACTGAGAAGTCAGATTTTTAAATAAATCGTTTCGAATATCAGCAATCGTATGAGTTCCAACCCAACGCATTGCAAATCGGTTAAAATAAGTAAAGAGACCACGCATCGCCATAAAGAACGGAAAAGTAAAGATGCTCAAAAGCATGAATGCGAATGTGATACTCCCATCTTCATTAAGCTTTTCATAACCTAGGTAATTCAATGCCTTTTCCATATAGTCTGGTTCAGCCGCTTGTGCTTCTACAGCAGTGGCTCCAGCTGTTGAAGGATCAAATAGGTTTTCAATACTGCTCAGCATTGCAAAAATTGAAAAACCTACAAGTACACCAGCCAGCACGGCATAGATAAACCGCCACTTATATTTCATCGCATAGCCGACAAGTCGCTTACCAGCGGAAAAGTTAATATTGTTTTTACTCATATTATTCCTTATATAAAAATCTGAAAATTTACTCAAAAGTACGCCCTAACATAATAAAGATTCATCAGCTTACAATGAACAAAAGAGTAATGAATTCAGAATCAATCTTCATAATTTACGGTTTACAAAATAGATTTCGTTCCTACTCTAAACAGTCTAATTGATTATAAATAAACCACTAACCCGACAAAATTATGATTTCAACAGTTCTTATTATCACGCTTCTATCCTTTGTTACTGCCTATCGATTTTATGGGAAAAGTCTTGCCAAATGGGTCAATTCCGATCGACAAGCCAAAACTCCAGCCCATACAGAACAAGATGGAGTCGACTACGTTCCAACCTCTTGGATTGTGCTTTTCGGCCATCATTTCAGTTCAATCGCTGGAGCAGGACCAATTATCGGACCGATTGTCGCCGCAAAATATTTCGGTTGGGGACCTGCATTAATCTGGATTATTATCGGTTCAATCTTCGTTGGAGGTGTCCATGATTACCTTTCCCACTTTATAAGTGTCCGTCATAAAGGGTATTCAATTGGCGAAATCTGCCGAATCTATTTAAGTCCCCTCACCTACAAATCATTCCTAATTTTCACCTTTGTCGCACTAATTTATGTACTGATTGTCTTTCTTGATCTAACCGCCAATACCTTTGCCGTCAGCGGAGCCGTCGCCACCGCCTCCTCAAGTTACATCGTAATTGCCATTCTTTTCGGGTTAATGACAAAACTGTTACGCGTAAAGTTTCTTATTGCCACAGCCATCTTTCTGCCTCTGGTATTTTTAAGCTTATACTTCGGAATTCAATTCCCGTTAACTATTGGCGGAGATGCAAAATCGTTCTGGATCATAATTCTATTAATTTACTGTTTTATCGCCTCAACAGCACCAGTCTGGATTCTACTACAACCGAGAGACTATCTATCAAGCTACCTGCTTGCCGCCTGTTTAATCATAGGAACCATCGGAGTCTTTTTCGGAGATATCTCAGGAACTATATCTGCCCAATTCCCGGCATTTGTCAGTTTATGGAAAACTCCTGAAACACAAAGCGGTTTCATCTTTCCAACCCTTTTTATCATTATAGCATGCGGAGCCGTCAGCGGATTTCACTCTCTTGTCGGAAGTGGCACCACATCAAAGCAACTTGATAACGAAGATCATGCACTGAAAGTGACTTATGGTGCGATGTTGGTAGAAGGCGTTCTTGCCGTAATTGCGCTTTGTGCCGTCATAATTGCAGCAAAAGGAACTGCTGTCCTTTCGGAAACGCCAAACGAAATCTTTGCCAATGCCATGGGACAGTTTGCTCAAACGTTTGGCCTTTCTCCAGAAACCGGCTACAAGTTCGGACTTCTTGCAATCAGCACATTTCTACTGACAACTCTTGATACTGCAACACGCTTAAGCCGACTGATTTTTCAGGAATTCTTCGGTTTAAAGAAACCAATCTGGCGATATGTCAGTACATTCGTCACAGTTGTTATACCGGCAATTGTCGTATTCATGAAGTTCTCAGATGGGAAAGGCGGATTTATTCCCGCTTGGAAAGTAATCTGGCCGGTATTTGGTGCTACAAACCAACTTCTCGCAGCAATGGCTCTGATTGTAGTTTATGTCTGGATGAAGTCGGCGGGCAAAAAAGCAATATTCGTACTTTATCCAATGATTTTCATGATTATCACATCAATTTGGGCGTTAGTAGAAAATGTAATCAACAGCACCAATTGGCTGATTACCACAACCGCCGTAATTCTAATTGCACTAGGCTCATTTGTGATTTATGACAGCGTGAGAGTTTTAGGAGAGAAGAAAGAATAGAGCGGCAAGAAGTAAGTAAATATCCTAACGCCTCACTTCTAGCGCCCTACTCTTTATTCTTCTCAAGCTCTTTTTCTATCTTATCCAGATAGTTTGAGAGTTCCGATTTTTCTGTATTGTCAAACGCATCGAAAAAAGGTGCAAGCGTTCGTTCCGGTGCTGTAACGCCAACTTCTACATTGTCCATCCAGGATGAGATTTCACGATTTTTCCGAATTGCCACACTGAACATTCGTAAGCTTTCGGATCGTGTTTCCACAAAACTACGGACATTACCTTTCGACAGGTCGGTATATGAATTTGCTAAAACTGCAACTGCCGGTCTCAGAAGCGGCGGAGCCACAAACCATAGCCTTTGCGCCCTCAATGCATAAACAGATCCAATATTCTTCGCTGTCTTCCGATCCAATGAAAAAGAAACCAACGTTTTAACATCTTCAACCGATTCACTTTTCTCATTTTCGGTTTCATGATAAAACTCAATTGTAAAAAGTTCTTTAAACTTCTTCGCTACATACTCACTCGACATCGTATTAAAAAGTCCCACAGACCGTTTATCAAA
The DNA here is from genome assembly GCA_002340265.1 of Lentisphaeria bacterium UBA2565. Classification (GTDB taxonomy): domain Bacteria; phylum Verrucomicrobiota; class Lentisphaeria; order UBA2565; family UBA2565; genus UBA2565. The sequence continues at coordinate 8,351 of DDLT01000319.1, forward strand.
ATTGTCTTCATACCACTTCTGAAGCCCTTTTTCGATATAAAACTGGAAAATAGTCTTCAGATAATTGCTCTTCAAAAGATTGAACATTCGCGTTAAAGGCACATAACTGCGAGGTTTAAAAAGAATATCCTTTTCAATCATACGTAGTAAAAGAGAACTATGTTGACCGAAAAACAGATAGAACTCTTCATTTTCAGGCGACACATCAATCATCGTTAAACGCGTGACATCAATATAGCCTCCCGACTCAGTCGCTAAAATAACGCCTTGATACCCCTGCCCGGACAAGGTGTATAAACGATTGACAGGAGAAGCACAGTAGGCACGATAAACTATTGCCGCATTAAACCAATAAGCGTGCTCCAAATTAGTATGATCTGCGAGAACTTTGCGACCATACGCATCCAAATTTTCCAAATCACTTCTATTTTTATTATAACGAAAAGGAATTTCCAGCTTTTCCGAAAACTTCAAACGACGTAACTGTTTCTGATAAGACGACTTCAAAAGATCAAAACTAGCCTTATCAGCAAAGCTAAATAATGAAAAATGAAAAATGAATAATGAAAAATATTTTAACATTTTGCCTTCTCTTCTTTTAAGTGGGATTTCGCCGTATTTATGCTGGCTATCAGTATTTTAATTAACTCTTTAATTTCTGGTGAAATACTTTCAAACATAGCAGAATTGATAAAGTCCGAGTCATGCAGTAAGTCCAACCAATAATCAGTTTCATTCGCTTCTTTCAAAGCTATACTCATTTTATTAATAAAATCAGCCTTTGATTGAGAAAATTCCGCTTCACGAACCATAGCACCTACGGATGTACCCGAGCGTAAAATCTGTTTACTCAGAATGTATTCATGCTTCTCTGATTGTAGAAACTTTGACAACTTAACGATCCTCAAAGCAAACTTATAGCTTTTGTCTTTCAAAATATTTTTCATTATTCACTATTCATTTTTCATTGAAGCGTCAGCGCTTCACCGCGATAAATCCGGCCCAGTTATACCACTTAAAAAACACATCGACTGTCTGAAAACCGGCACGTTTCATCAACTCAATGTTTTCATCCACACGATACGGAATCAATACATTCTCCAAAGCTTCGCGCTTACGAGCAATTTCCACATCACTATAACTCTGCTGACGTTTATAATCATGATAATAATCGATATAAAGTCCGTTAATCATCGAATCCGATACCACAACCTTCTCCGTCACAATCAACGCCCCGCCCTCTTTCATTCCGGCAAAAATCTTACGCATCAAGCGGTCACGGTGAAGTGGGCGAACAAACTGCAACGTCCAGTTCATAAACACAACCGACGCGTCTTTTATCTCAAAATCTTCAGTTAAATCTGCCACATTCAATTCACATCGATCAGCTAAACCAACCTGTTGTAACTTCTCTTCCGCCTTATCAAGCATTGCCTGCGAGTTATCCAAGCCGACAAATTTCACACTTTTATCGTCAATAACCGAAGCCATCAACGCCAAAGTCGTACAAGTACTGCAACCCAAATCATAAACTTTAGAATCCGGCTGAGTGAAACTATGTCCCAACTTCAAAAATGTCTGCTGAAGTTCCGAATAAAATGGGACACTTCGGCTCACCATATCATCAAAAACCGCCGCCACATCGCTGTTGAACTCAAACTTCTTAAAGTTCTCTTCGCGAGCAAAAAGATCGTCTTTTCCCATACCTAAAAATCCTCATAAAAAGTTACCGAACCGATATAAGCCTCTGCCGGCTTTGCAGCTTCCAATTTATCGAAAAAGTCGGAATATGCCAGTGCAGAACTCAAACGACCAACCTGATCACGCCAAACCGAAGCGTAGCCGCGCCCTTTCAAATAACTTAAAATCA
>DDLT01000014.1 GCA_002340265.1 Lentisphaeria bacterium UBA2565
AACAAGAGGCTTGACGATTGAACCTGGTGTATAGCGTTCGGACATGGCACGGTTAAGAAGTGGTTCGTCTTCATTCTCATTCAGTTCGGTATAATCAAACTCTTTAAGATTGAACGTCGGATACGAGGCCATGGCTTTCACGGCTCCGGTATGAATGTCAATGACGGCGATGGCTCCGAAACGTTCTTCGCGTTTGAACATGTTTTCTAATGCTTTCTGCGCGGCAAGTTGGGCTTTGCTATTAATATTAAGAATGATTTCGTCACCATTTTTTGCTTTGACGTATTTCTTTACATCGTGAGAATAACCGGAGGTATCAACCTGAACGACTTTCTGCCCCGGCTTTCCGCGAAGTTCTTCGTCGTAGGTGTACTCTAATCCACTACGCCCTTTTAGTGGGGGTAAGTTAAAGAATTTTTCTTTTTTGTAATCTTGTGAGGTTGGTGAGCTCGTAGTCCCAAGAAGATGCGCCGCAAACGTTGGTTCAATATAATCACGTTGGCAGTTTATTTGGATTTCCAGACCGGGAATAGTATGCATAGCCTCGGAAATAGCGCCGAGACTTTTAAAATCAAGGTCTTTGAACGCTTTGTATGGAATGGCGGCAGTTTGGGAAATGTGATTAGAGATGGTGATTTGAATAAGCTCAGTATAGCTTTGTCCAATAATTTGAATTAGATCGTTTGGTGAAAGTCTTGGAAGTATACCGTACCTCTTCCACCTCCAACTTTGGCGAAGTTTTTTCCAAATCATTGCTTTTGACAAATCATCAGCCGGAATTGAAGTGATTTTTTGTGCCTGAACAAGGACGGCATTATCATATTCAATCTCTTGTTTACGCTCTAAGATTTTTTCGAGAACAATTTCCTCTTCTTCTTTAAGTTTACCTTCTGCTTTTTTTGTTAAAAGATCGTTAAGATTAAGAATAGGTTTAGGTAAATCAACCTTATTGTCTTCAAAAATATTCTTTAAAAGTAGCTCTTCTTTGAAAGTTACTGTTTCTTTTTCCTGTCTTTTCAGCAAATAATTCAGTATGATTTGGTCACTTTCGGTTAAGTTTTCCTGATCATATCTACTTTTTATCTCATCCACCTGTCCTTGGCGGATGTCGATAATATTCTGCCAACTTTGGATGAACTGTTCTTTTTGACTACTGCTTGCGATGTGTTGATATAAACGGTCTGATACGGCATGCGCTTTATTCAATTTTGCAAAAAAACGTCGATAAATAGGGATTTTTTCTAGGGTCTCTTCGGTAAAGTCGTTGGCAAAAAAACAGTCTTCAGAAATCTTTTCCCATACTTGGTTCTTTGACATATTTGGAAACATTTCGGATCGTTCGATTTCTCGTTTCTTCCAGAAGTTTGAAAACATGGAGTTATCAAGTTGAAGTGAGTCATAGAATATTCGATCTAGGTTTTTTTTGTTGACTGCATCTGCTCTTCGTCCAAGAATTGCGGCCGCTTCTATTACTTTTTTTGAAACGTATTCGATTGTGTTAATTCGCTTTCCGGGCTGACGCATTTCAGAAATGTGAAACACTGCGTCAAATGCTGGTTTTGAATCAGCCACAATCATATTGTCTTCGGTTATAATTCGCCCACGAACCGGACTGATTCTCATTTTTCGGAAACTCTGCTTTGAGATCTTTTGACGATGTTCTTCACCGCCTTTGAGCTGGACTCGCCAAAGAAAAATCAAAAGTGCAGAAAAAATGAGAAGAACGACGGAGACAAATGCGATTAGTCGTTTGCTGTAGCCTTCGACGATATTATCTAGATACATGTTAACCTCGCAACTTTTTGTGTGAGTTGGCAAAGAGGGTGAATCCGATTTTTTCGGCAAGCTCATCGGAAGTGGCAATAAAAACGATTCCCAAAGTTGAAGTCAGTACCAATGAAAGAAGAATGTAGACTGCAATGAATAGGAGTTGTTCAAAGGAGTCAATTTTAAAATTAGAGGTGAAGATTCTAGCAACTGCGGCTATGATTGATAAAAATGAAACGGGGAGTAGCTGCATTAGAAGATTTGAACAATCGCCTTGGCGTTGCCAGTAATTTGCCACTAAAATTGGAATTGTAGGAAGAAAAAAAGTATAAAAGTAAGAATTACCGCTGAAGTTAACGTCCAAGGCCAACCCGAGAATGGTCGCAAATGGAATTAAAAGTAGAATGCCGCTTTGAATTGCGAGGTAAAATACGGCGATGGCAGACAGAAAAATCTGCATACTTGCTGTGACGCAGAAAATATCACAGAGGTAGGCAATTAGTAAGATTAAGAATATCCAGCAGAGTTTCATCGTAATTTCATAAAAAGTTAAAGGTTTTCGACAGTGTTATACAATGCAAAAAAAAAATGCAGTTTCCAGATGATAAATGAATAAAACTGTTTTATACTACCGCGGAAATTACGGTGAGACAAAAACTCACGTAAAAAGGTAGGATTTTAAAAGGAATTATAGATATGAAGAATATTATAGAACCACATGTGCACATGTTTTCGCGAACCACTGATGATTATCAGAAAATGTATAAATCGGGAATTCGAGTTTGCGTGGAACCCTCATTTTGGCTTGGAGAAAATCGTCGTTATGCCGGTTCTTTTTGGGATTATTGGGCATTGATTTTGAATTTTGAGACGATGAGAGCAGAACGCTACGGAATCGACCACTGGGCTGCTATCGGATATAACCCGAAAGAGGCGGAGAATCGTAAGCTTTTTGATGAAACTATGGAAAAGTTTGTTGAATTTATTCAGCATCCGCGCTGTGTGGCTGTCGGAGAAATTGGTTTGAATAATATCACGGAAAACGAAATTTATGCGTTTAGAAGGCAGTTGCTTGTGGCTGAAGAGTATAAAATGCCGACTATTGTGCATCTCCCTCACTTTGATAAGAGAAAAGGAGCTCAGATTACGGTTGATATTATTAAGGCGGAAGGTTTGACGGAAAGTAGAATTGAAATCGATCACAACACGGAAGAAACGATGCCGATAACGCGTGAAACGGACTGTTTTACGGGAATGACAGTTTATCCGTATTCGAAGCTTGATCCGGCGCGTGTCTCGCAGATTATTAAGGATTACGGTTCTGATAAAATGATTGTGAATGGTTCGGCCGATTGGGGCGTATCCGATCCGCTTTCTCTTGTTAAAACGCTTGAGTTTATGGCTGGTGATGGACATGATGATGAGGCAATTGCTAAATTGATGAACAAAAATGCTGAGGCATTTTATTCGCAAAACCCACGTTGGAATCCAAATTACAACATTGAACCAGTTCCTGTATCCGAATATCAGAGACAACCATAATGAAATCGTTTTTTATAGGACTCGGCAGACTTCTACGTCTGCCTAATCTTTTCACTCTTCCAGGCGATGTGCTTTGCGGCTTTATGCTTGCTCAGGTTTATCCTGCCTATTCGCTGAAATCGAATGTCAGTTACGGTTGGTCTATTCATTTTCTGATTCTTATTTCCATCTTGGTGTATTGTTTTGGCTTGATTCAAAATGATATTTGTGGTTATGAGGAGGATTGTGCGTTCGGTAGAGAGAAACGACCTCTGGTGAATGGTTCAATAAGTTTGACTGTCGCGAAAATTCTAGCCCTTGGAAGTGTACTGTTGGCGTTAATTTTTTCATTTGCAGTAAATACAACGACTTTGTCGATTGTTCTGACGATTTTGCTTTTTTCGACGCTTTATAATATTCTTTCTCCAAGGTTTCCTAGGTTGTCATCTCCGATTATGGGAAGTTGTCGTGGTTTGAATGTTTTGCTTGGTGCGTCTGCTTTTGGTATGGAGATTTTTAATTTTGAAGTTGCTAACTTTTCTTTAATTGCCTGTGTTCTATTTCATTTCTTATATATCACGTCGGTGACTTTGATTGCTTCAAGGGAAGAGTCGGAGGGGCCTTCCAAGCTCGTCAGTCTGTTTCCATTTTTCAGCACAATTGTCTTGATTTGTTTCGTCCCTCATTTCACATTTGTAGCTTTTGGAATCTGGGTGTTTTGTCTTACAATTACGCTGAGTAAAAAATCCACACCTCAATTTGTGGGTCAGAGTGTGGGAATGTTGATTAGTTCGTTGATTCTCATTCAATTGTGCTGGATTTCAGCATTGACCGGAGACTTAACTTTGATTTCAATAATTTTGATTCTTTACTTTGCAAATCATGCGGTCTCAAAAATGTTTTATTCGAGCTAGTTTTTTTCATATTTAGGATAGAATAACACGGAAATCTGCCTAGTGTAAGCACTGTCAATTTTTAACCAATTTTAACGAGTGGGATTATGGATAAATACAAATCTACAGATACTGAAGCAAAATTAGACAACGAGAGTGGCGGGGAAGAGTTGATCCATCTAATGGATTATTGGCGAATTGTTTACAAACGACTACCATTAGTTTTAGTCATTATTGCGGTTGTTGTCTTTGCTGGAGCCATGATTAGTTATAATATCCCAAAAACTTACCGTGCCGGAGTAACTGTCCAGGTGACAAGGGAAGATAAAGTTATTGATATTGATCCATTTAACAGAACTTACCGCGGTGACAAGTTCTGGTTACGTACTGAATATGAAATGATTACTTCTGAAGCTGTTATTGAACAGGTTGTGGATGAACTGGAGTTGGTTGAGTATTTTCAAAGACGTAAAGTCCCTAACCTTATTTCAAACCTTTCTGATCAGTTGAATATTGATTTAAAGAAACTTAAATCCTTCTTCAAGAAAAGCTCCCCTGTTAGAACCGATATGTCTGAAGAAGAGTTAGCTATGAGGCGCAAAGAGGCAGTTGTGAAAAAAGTTAGTTCAATGGTTAATTCTGAACCATCAGAGGATACGACTCTTATCAGCATATCAGTGACAACTGTGGAGGATCCTGAACTTGCAGCGGCTATAGCAAATAAGTTGGCTGAAGTTTATGAAAAGTTCAAAATTAATAATAAGCTTAAACTTATCTCAAGCGGTATAAAAACGCTTCAAGTACAGTATAACTTACAGGAAAAGGATGTAAATGCTCAGAGGCAAAGAGTAAAAAATATTCAAAGTAAATATAAATTGACTAATTTGCCGGGGCAGGAAATTACCCGTAATAATGATGAAGAGATTTCACGTCTGAAGGGATTGCTGGCAGAAGCTCGTGTTGAACTTAATATGAAAGTTACCATGGGAGAGAAGTTGAAGTCAATGACTCCTGAGCACCTCGAGGAAGCAATTGGTGTGCTTATAGATGATAAACAGGATTATATGAACTTAAAAAATGAACTTAATGAGTCGATTGTCGAATTTGAACTAATACACATGGATCTTGGTGAAAAACATCCGAAAGTCATGAAGGCAAAAAAGCGTATGGAAGCGTTGCGCAAGCAAATGTCGCATCGAATGGCGGGGATGAAAGGTGGTTTTAACGCTCAGTTGGAACAAATTAAAACCAAGGTGAAAGGGCTTGAAGAGGAGCTTAAGAAGCTTCAAACTGAGTATTCGGGTAATCGTGCTGCACAAATTAGCGAATATAATACTGCTGTTAAAATTCTTAAGGCAAAAGAGTCTATTCTTGATGCGTTGCGCTCAAAGATTACAGAAGAAACAATTAGTATGGAATTGCCGCGTACAGGTATTTCGATGATTCTGCAAAAAGCAATTGCTCCTTTGAGGCCTTCTGGACCAAATACGACAAGAAATTTAATTGTGACTCTATTCCTTGCAGTTATGGTTAGTTTTGGTGCTGCATTTTTCCTTGAGTACCTTGATAATTCTGTTACGCGAATTGATGAGTTGGAAAAGATGACAAGTTCTCAGGTAATTTCAGCCATACCGCAGCTAAAAACAAAAAATCTTATGTCTGACTTGAACGATAAGTACGCAGAAGTATTTAGACAGATGCGCACGAATCTGGTTTTTGGTTCTCCTGAAGGCGCAAAGATCTTCTCGGTACAGAGTTCGAACCCTGGAGAGGGAAAATCAACTGTTTCTGCTAAGCTAGCTGAAGCTTTCGCAGAGAGTGGTGCGCGAATTCTTGTGATTGACTGTGACTTACGTAGTCCTAACCTGCACAATACCTTGCAATGTGGTAACGCTCATGGTGTTACTGATATTTTAGCGCAGGATAGCTACGACGGGATTCAATACGTTCAGAGTACAGCTATTGAGAATGTATATGCGTTGACCAGCGGAAGTGTCAAGGGGAACGCATTTACCAAGTTGACTACTGAAAAACTTAGCCTTATTTTGGATCGTGTGCGTGACTCGTATGATTATATCTTTGTTGACTCTCCCCCTGTGATGCTTGTAAATGAGTCATTGATTATTGCCAACAGCGTTGACAGTAATATTGTTGTGGTTCAATACAATAAATTCCCGAAAAGTGTGATTAGCCGTTGTGTTCAGAAGCTACGCAATTCTGGTGCGAATATCTCCGGTTTCGTTCTTAATAAGGTGAATATTAAGACTGATACTTATTACTATTATCACTATTACGAGCACAAATACTATAAGAACAACGCTTAATAAGCTGTTGGAGAGGAATTTATTTTGGACACTGAAAAAATGAATGTTGTGGATGAAACGATTCATCTGCTTGATTATGTAAAAATTGTTAGAAAGAGATTATTCCTTTTTCTTTTACTGCTGTGTGTGGTTTCTGCGGTAGGACTATTTATCGGGCATAACCAACCTAAAAAGTTTACTGCGACAGCAACTATTAAGATTAATCCGGTTTACGAAGAAACCGCGTTAGATGTTTATCAGCAACGTTACTTCAGGGATAATTATTGGCTCGCAACAGAATTTGAACTTATTAAATCAGATAAAGTTCTTGAGAAGGTTATTGCCGAAGCTACAATAAATGGAGTGAACCTAGAACAGTATTATTCTCAAAAAAATACGCCTACCTTATTGAAGAATATTTGCCAATCGCTTCATGTTGAATACAGCTCAGTTGTAGGAATTGTTAATTTTTTTAAGAGCAATGATTCAAAGGATAAAGGGAAAATTCTCTCTGATAAAGAAATCGCTCAGATAAAAAAACGCAATTTGGTAAAGCGTTTGAGAAGTATGATCAATATCAAAACTGATAATGAAACTCGGTTTGTTGCCATACAAATTACAGCTATTGAGTCGCCGAAAGAGGCTCAAGTGTTGACTAATGCACTGGTTAAGGCATATGGCAATTATAAGGTAGAAAGCAAGTTGGCTGTGATTAATGAAGGGCTTTCAGTACTTCGAACTCAGGTGGAAGAGCGTGATGCACTTGTGACGCAGTTGAAGTCCAAAGTAAATGCTGTTCGTGAGAAATATAAGTTAACTTTTATGCAGGATCAGGTCGTTGCACAGAGTAATGTGAATGAAGTTGAACGATTAAAGACAGAACTCGCGGAAGCTCGTATAGAACTTGCAATTCATCAGCAGACTTTAGAGAAAATCAATAAGATGACAGAACCTGAGCTTGAGGAAGCTCTTGGTGTTATTATTACAGATAGTCAAGGTTACTTGAAGCTTAAGAATGAATTGAATGAGTCTGTAATTGAATATGAACTTCTACGTATTGACCTTGGAGAGAATCATCAGAAAATAAAGCGTGCTCAAAAGCGTATGAAGGCATTGCGTAAACAGATGGATGATCGTTTGGCTGGAGTGAAAAGCGGCTTCAAACTTCAATATGAAAAGGCTAAGGCACGCGTGGATCAAATTACTGTAGAGTTGGATGCAATGACTTCAAAGTATTCTGGAGTGAATGCCCGTCACGTTCAGGAATTTAATACAGCGGTTACAGAGCTCAAAGCAGCACAACTGCATTTGGCTGAATTGCGTGACAAACTTCGTAAAGAGGAAATCAATATAGAAATTCCACGAAGCGGAGTAACCGTCAGTGGTGAAGCGGTGCTGCCTCTTCGTCCTAGTAGCCCTAACTTTATTAGAAGCTCGGTAATAAGCCTCTTTTTTGCTTTTGCAATAAGTTTAGGCGTAGTGTTTTTCTTAGAGTACTTGAATACAAGTATCAAGAGTATTGACGAGCTTGAAAAGGTTACTAATATTCAGTCTTTGACGACCGTTCCTCAAAAAACTCCAATTTTCTTTCAGGAAGAAAGTCCAACGAAATTTCATGAGGAGACTTACCGAATTCTTTATACAAATTTATCATTTGTCAGTTCAGTTCGAGAAGAGTCGCGTGTCGTTGCATTTACAAGTAGTGGTGCTGGTGAGGGTAAATCTACCACTTCAGCTAACTTCGGCTATATTGCGTCCAAAGCTGGGAAAAATGTTTTGATTATTGATGCTGATTTGCATCGACCGGTTCAACATTCAATGACCGAGGGTGAAACTGAAATTGATAACCTTGGGCTTATAGACCTGCTTACCAATAATGCCCAAATTGACGACGTCATTGTGAAGGGCCTGCATGATAATCTTTCACATATCTATGCCGGAGTTAATTTTTCTCGTTTTGCGGGATTAATTAACTCAGTTGCTTTAAAGACAGCTTTTGAAGAATTGCGTGAACGCTTTGAATTGATTATTATTGACTGTCCTCCGATTCTTGGTGTTAACGATTCCGCTTTGATTGCGAGTCTGGCAGATGACGTGATTCTTGTTGTCAAAGATCACGGCTATCCATCTAAGAATATTTCTCGTGCAATGCAGATTCTTGCTTCAAGTGGGGCCAATGTCGTTGGAACTGTCTTTAATAATGCTAAGGCTACTAGCGACTATTACGGAACTTATTATTATACAGCTTCAAAGAAAAGTTAAGTTTCTTTGAAGCTTTTTCCTTTCCGAAAAACTTTCACCTATGGAGATAGTTATGACTACTGTGAAAGAAATCTCTTCGTTTATCGATAATCTCTTAAATATATCAGAATTCGATCGTGATCCTTCTAATAACGGCTTGCAAGTTTTGGCATCTGAGGATG
>DDLT01000066.1 GCA_002340265.1 Lentisphaeria bacterium UBA2565
GACGATTTACCCACATTCGGGCGACCCACAATTGCAATCTTCAGGTCCGGTTCAGGAGGAAGCTCGTATTCACCCTGTTCAGGAAGAAGGCGAACCACCTCATCCATCAACTCACCGATATTGTAGTTGTGCACAATCGAGATGCCGATTGGAGTACCAAAACCAAGCGGATACATGTCGTCAGCTACTTCAGCAAACTGAGGATTATCGCACTTGTTCATTACAAGCAACACTTTTTTACCGGTCTTACGCAGGTAACCAGCTACCTCTTTATCCATCGGCGTCAAACCATCGTGCGCATCCACCACAAAAAGTACCAGATCCGCCACTTCTGCAGCCTGAACCAGACGCTTACGGATTTCCGAATCGAAACCGTGAGCCGATGAATCGCGACGCTGTTCCATCAACAGGTTCAAACCACCCGTATCACACAGAAGAAACTGTTTCTCTTCCCACTGTGCCGGATTGGTCACCAAGTCACGGGTAATCCCCGACTCGCGAAGAACAATTGCCTCCTGGCGACCGAGAATTCGGTTATAAAGTGACGATTTACCCACATTCGGGCGACCGATAATAACGATCTTAGGAAGGTTAATATTTTCCATAATTTAAATAAACTCTTTGGTTGTAGTGCAGATTAATTCTGCTGGTAGCGAGCTTCGATATCTAGGCTGATTCCACCACGTGGACGGAATTCACCGATAACGATCATCTCTTTTGGATTAAGTAGTTCCACAAGATCATCAAGAATCATGTTAGTCACAGCCTCGTGGAACGCATTGTGATTTCTGTATGCAAAAAGGTAAAGCTTTAGCGATTTACTCTCCACGCACTTCTCGTCTGGACGGTATTTTACGGTAATATTTCCAAAGTCCGGCTGACTTGTTACAGGGCAAAGACTTGTAAACTCAGGACAGTTAAACGTAATCCAGTAATCGTTATTAGGATGCTGGTTGTTAAAAGCCTCAAGAATATCTTTAGAAGGTTCAGTCGGGTAATCTTTATAGTTCGCTTGCAAAAGCGTCAAATCATCAAGATAATTTTTATTTTCAGCCATTTCGTTCTCCTGGCGCTAGTTTTCGTTAACGCCCGTAATTTAACGAGTTAAAACCGAATTGATAGACTAATCTATAAATAAAAAAGCTTCATCTGTGACATTACACAAATGAAGCTTAAACTTTTTAATATCAGCCAGATGAGAGAAAATGACCACTTTTCATTTTTCACTTTTCATTATTCACTTTTTTTATTTCTTCAATAAAGACGCGGCGTGTCATCACTGGGAAGTCATCCACTTGAAACTGAAGCGTATAAATCCCCGGCTTTGGAAACTTCACGCCGTGAAAGTTAAATGCGATATCTACCACCTGGTGCGGATTCTGCATCTTGATCTCGCCCTGTCCCTGAAACGCAATCGTGTCACCATCAAGATGCTGACAAACGATTTTGCACGGGTAATCGCCTTTACCGCTAGTTAGAGATACGAGAACCGAAAGGTGAGGGTGGATGCACGGGAACTTGTTGGAACCCAAACGGTCAAACATTCCAATCAGCGACTTCTTACCCGTCATTCTATCTTCAATAATTGTATCACACAAAACGAGTGCAAGACCCATTGGTATTTCTGGTTTCATAATAAAATCCTTTCAAATTGTTAAGCATCTAGTACGTATTTAATTTATATTTGTTAGCTCTTCAATATTGGAGAGAGCATCACTTACAACAGAACGGTATTCATCAACAATAATGTAGTCGTTTTTAGTTTCTCCATGAGAACCACCACTTTGAAAGTTTACAACCTGGCGTAAATGAGGGTTGGACTTTTTGGTTAAAAACTGAGAAATATTACTTAAGAAACGTCCCGCTTGTCCAACATCTTTACCGATTCCTGCTTCATTTAACTTTTGTTTAATTTCTTCTCTATCAAATGACCTGTTTTCAGAAAGGAGAATTGCAAAGAAGGTGCGTAGTCTTGGAGTCAAATCACTTTCCCTTGTAAAAGATATAATTAACTCTTCCTTTAGTTTCAGAGGCTCTAGATTTGACTTCTCTAGAGAAAATGTACTGGATTTGGAAAGGGATTTCTCTTTTGTTTTGATTTCCCTTCTTTTGATATAGTCTTGTGCCTCTGGGAGAGGGATTATTTTAATTGAGTTTAAGTAAAGGTGGTTATTTTCATCTACAAAAGGTTCGAGTTTAACGCACTGTAGGTCAACTCCAAAATCACGAAGCCATAATACAGCTGAAACAACATCTGAATGAAACTCTTTTGAAAGCAAAATAATTCGCTGTGAGTCATTTAAACTCTCCAATTCCTGATCAATAAACGATTCTATTTTTAGCTCAGACTCATCTTCATTCGTACCTAAGTATTCTGCATAAATATTAATTATTTCTTCATGGGTAAAATTTGAGCAGTATGAAGCGTACTTAACTGACTGCCAGTCTACATTTGAACCTGAATCATCTCTTTTCAGTTCAATAACAACTAGGTTAGCCTGTTTATCTATTGCTAGAAGGTCGAGCCGTGATCTTGACGGCAACTCATACTCTTTTGCAATAACTAACAGCTCTTCACCAAGAATAGAAGGCGTTTTTTCAATCCATTCTTGTATGTCAAATCGCTCCTTCAGACCCAAATCAGAAAATTTAGTTTGTGTTAAAGGTTTAAGAACTTTGTTTTCTATGTCAACTTTATACATTCATGCTTTCCCATTATTAAGATTGATTACTCTTTACTTGAGTTAATTTCGGTCTTTAAACGCGACTCAAAATCGTTGACAAATGCATCCATTTCCACATTCATTTTTTGAATCAAATTAGTCAAAAAGTTGTAGCCTATCAATGATGGAATCGCCACAAATAGTCCAGCAACTGTTGTTAAAAGTGCACCCGAAACACCCGGTGCAAGTGCGCTGATGTCAGCCGAATTTTGCTGCGCCATACCACAGAACGCCGCCATCACACCCCAGACTGTTCTCAAAAGTCCAAAAAACGGACTGGCACCTACAATAGTGGCAAGATTGCCGATTTTCTCCTCGAGAAGCAAGCCCTCCGAAGACACCGCATGATCCGCCGTGTCTACGATTATTTCCAATTCCATTGGTGTAATAGCTCTCGGCAGCTTTCTTTGGCGACAATACTGCTCGGCAGTTTCCGGCGTCGCATCGCACAGGTACATCAACTTAGTCACACCGCTCACATACACCTTATTAAGTGGGCACTCAATCGGCTTATGAATCGCCACATCAAGAATTGACGTCGCATTATCAAACTTTCGGCGAAACTGCATATTGGCCTTATGCGCCTTTTTCAGCGCCAGACCCTTATCCACCATCACACTCCACAAATAAGCCGAAACACAGAACAAAAATATCACAATTCCCTGACCAAACGCATCACTTTGTTGAAAAGCGTAGAGGGGAACGGAAACAGCGGGGAAACTAAAATACATTTTATAAACTCCTTTATTGACACAGACTATAAGTTTTAAACTTTGCTACTATATCGAAAAACATCTTTATGAATAACAAAAATCGTAAAAATTATCTTTTTATCATCCACCCGATAGGCTTTCAGACGAATTCATTTATATTTGCACACAAAAAAATAAATAAGTAGAAATACGTAAAATCTTAAAGATAAACGGAGAAGACATAATGAATGTTCTTGTCGTAGGCGGCGGTGGTCGCGAACACGCACTGGCATGGAAACTGGCACAAAGCCCGAAAGTTGAAAAAGTGTTTGCTGCTCCCGGCAACCCACTTTGGAAAGGCATCGAACCTGTTGCAATTACCGATTTTGAAGAGTTGGCACAATTCGCCAAAGAAAACGGCGTCGGCTTCACAATGGTCGGCCCTGAAGTTCCACTTTGCGAAGGAATCGTCGATGTATTCCGCGCACACGATCTGAAAATCTTCGGTCCAGACAAAAACGCAGCGCAGCTTGAAGGTTCAAAAGCCTACGCAAAAGAGTTTATGCTTCGTCACGGCATTCCAACTGCCGGCTCTGGTACATTCACCAATGCTCAGGAAGCATCTGCCTATGTAAAAGAGATGGGTGCACCGATTGTAATCAAAGCCGACGGACTAGCGGCTGGTAAAGGTGTAACTGTAGCGATGACCGAAGAAGAGGCACTTGCGGCGATCGACGAATGTTTCACCGGCGCTTTTGGTGTCGCAGGCGAACGCGTAGTTGTCGAAGAGTTTCTAGATGGAGAAGAGGCGTCAATTCTAGCATTTGTTGACGGCAAAACCATCAAACCGCTTGCATCTTCGCAGGATCACAAACGTCGCTTCGAAGGTGACAAAGGACCAAACACCGGCGGGATGGGTGCATACTCTCCGGCTCCAGTTGTCACTGATGACATGTGGACAAAGATTGATGAAACAGTTCTTCAACCTTTCCTAAAAGGTGTTCAAGCAGACAATCTGGACTTCCACGGCATCGTATTCATCGGCATCATGGTTGATAAAAACGGCATTCCAAAAGTACTTGAATTTAACGTACGTTTCGGCGATCCGGAAACAGAAGCCGTGCTTCCTCGTCTTGAAAACGATCTACTGGACGCAATGCTTGCAACTGTTGATGAAAAGTTAGCCGAATTCGAATTCCAGTGGGCCGACAAGCACTCTGTATGTGTCATCATGGCATCAGGCGGATATCCTGCATCTTACGAAAAAGGTAAAGAGATCAGTGGAATCGCGGCGGCTGAAGAGACTGGTGCAATTGTTTTCCAAGCGGGAACCAAACTAGAAGATGGCAAAACGCTGAACAACGGTGGACGTGTTCTAGCAGTTTCAGCACTTGGCGACACCATCGGCGAAGCTGTTGAAAACGCTTACAAAGGCGTCGAACAGATCAGCTGGGATGCTGCTGTATATCGTAAAGACATCGCCTACCGCGCACTAGAACGCGAACAATAGTCTATAAGTTTAACTTCTTGTGGCGTCGCCACTTTGAAAGTTATTACTAATGATATAAAACAACGGTCGAAGTGGAAACACTCCGACCGTATATAAATGCCGTTGAGGATTTTTCTCATCGGCATTTTTTTGTTTTTCTAAGACGTACGCCGTGGTTATTTGAGACGTACGCCGTACGTGTTTACATTTATTTTTTATTTTTTCTGGAAAATCGTCTAATAAAAACTTTTCTGAAACATTGTTAATAATGATGAGAGTGCTTAATTGCATTCAACAAAATGTGTTGCAACGCAAAAATCGAGAACGAAATCATGAATAACAAAGACAAATTAGAGGGGATAAAAGAGGCGCTCCATTTGTACGAAAAACCACTGCTCTGTTTTGCTAAACAGTATGTGAAATCGTCGCAAATTGCCCAAGATGTGGTTCAGGACAGCTTTATCAAACTATGTCAGGCTGACTGGCAGAAAGTCCGCAAAAAACTGAAACCGTGGCTTTTCACTGTCTGTCGCAACAGAGCCCTCGAAATTATCCGTAAGGAGAAACGCATGACTGCTCTAGACGATGTAACACTGCAGACGCGACCGGCAAAAGGAGTGACTCCCGATGCCGCCGTCCAGAAAAACGACTCGTTGCAGTTGGCGATGACATTTATCAAATCGCTCAACAACAACGAACAGGAACTGATTAAACTAAAATACCAACAACAGTTATCATACAAAGAGATTAGCGAAATTACCGGATTGACGATTTCAAACGTCGGCGTCACGCTTCATTCGGCGCTCAAGAAACTTCGCTTCAAAATCAACTGTCTGGAGGTGACAAAATGAATAAATACGACGAACTTTTAATTCAATATCTTCACGGTGAAATCTCAGATGCAGACAAAGCGATTTTTGAGAAAGAGCTGGAAACCAATACTGAGTTACAGAAAGAACTGGAAGAGTTGCAAAATGTCGACGCATTTCTATCAGAATCTCTGCCAATCGACTTCGAAGAGTCGCTTCCTCCTCAAAGCCACGCAAAGATATTAGAAACTGCAAGAAAGAAAACTGAAAAATCACGCTCACTTTGGTTCTATATCTCACGTGCCGCAGTAGTTAGCGCAGCATGCTACGCTGTTGTTTTTTCTTGGTTTTTGCCGGAAAAAGAAAGTACGTTTTCTTTGAATTCTAAAGCCAAATTAAATAAAATGACAGAGTATAACCTGGAGCTTAAAGATGCACCTGTTGCAGAGTATGAAGAACTCGAAATTCTAGAAGAAGCCGTAGAAGACTTTATAGCTATGCCAACCGTTGAAATGGACGTTAAGGAGCAGAGTAGTCTTACAGCTCCACCGCCTCCTTCTCCAGCTCCTCCTATTGGAGTAGGGTTAACTGGAACTGTTGGAAAAGATATGGAGCCTTCTTCAAAGTTTGCTGGGAACATTCAGAGGGAATTTAAATCAGCACCTGCAAAACTTAAGCTTTACAAAAAATTAAAGCAGGAGAAGTATGATGATGACCTATTCTTTCTTCAAGAGTCTGATAAACAAATTCAAACTATGATAGAAAACTCTAATGAAGCTTATGATCACTTTGTGGAGAATGACTTTATTAATGTTAGTGACGAAGCACTTTCGACTTTTTCAATTGATGTCGATACCGCTAGCTACAGTAATGTTCGTCGCTTTTTGAATCGTGGTCAAATGCCTCCAAAAGGCTCAATTCGTATTGAAGAGATGATCAACTACTTCAAATATGATTATGATACGCCAAAAGGTGAAGCTCCATTTGCGGTTAATCTGGCGCTTTCAAAATGTCCTTGGAATGAGAAGGCGAAGCTGGTTCGCATCGGTTTGAAAGGTCAGGAAATCGAACGTTCTGAGCGTCCGAAAGCCAATCTGGTATTTCTTTTGGATGTTTCGGGTTCAATGAATTCACAAAATAAACTGCCGTTTTTGAAGAAGTCGATGAAGCTTCTTCTGAACAACCTGAATGAAGAGGACAAAGTGGCGATTGTAGTTTATGCCGGCGCATCGGGTCTGGTTCTGCCATCTACAGCCTGTTCTGAACGCGGCACAATCATGTCAGCATTGGATAGGTTAAGTGCAGGCGGTTCAACCAATGGCGGTGCAGGAATTGACCTAGCGTATCGCACCGCAATCGGTAATTTTATCGAAGACGGTATCAATCGCGTTATTCTTTGTACCGATGGCGATTTCAATGTGGGAAATACATCACATTCCGGCCTTGTTGAACAGATTCAGAAAAACGCTAAAACCGGCGTATTCTTGTCAGTTCTGGGTTTTGGAATGGGAAATTACAAGGATTCCAGATTGGAGAAGTTAGCGAACAAAGGTAACGGAATTTACGGTTACATTGACAATTATGATGAAGCAAAAAAACTGTTTGTTGATCAGATTAACGGATCACTTCTGACAATTGCTAAAGACGTGAAAATTCAGGTAGAGTTCAACCCGCAGCAGGTGGCGTCTTATCGACTTGTCGGTTACGAAAACCGTAAGTTGAACAAGCAGGATTTCAATGATGACAAGAAAGATGCCGGAGAAATCGGGTCAGGTCATACCGTTACGGCACTTTACGAATTGATTCCGGTTGGCTCAGAAGTTGTAGCGCCAAAAGTTGATGAGTTAAAGTATCAGCCGAAGTCCCAAGAGTCTGATAAATTCATCGGCGAAATTATGAATGTGAAGGTTCGCTACAAAAAACCTGATGAAGATAAGAGTAAACTGCTACAGTTCCCATTGAAAGGCGATTTGAAAGCGGTTGGTAAAGTCAGCGAAGAGATGAAACTGGCGACATCGGTAGCGACATTCGGAATGATTCTACGCGATTCCAAATACAAAGGAACTGCCGATTATGACATGGTTCTGAAGCTTGCCGAAGGTTTCAGCCGAGCCGAGGAGAAAGAGTTTGTGGAATTGGTAAATAAAGCAAAACGTTTATCAATTATGAACAAATAGGTTTTATAACAAATGAAAACGCCGATGCGGAATATTTCGTACCGGCGTTTTTTTTATTACGCTTCTTCATCCTGCATCAGTTTAAAACTCGGAATTGTGGTTTCGTTGCCGTCACGATTATGTCTATAATGCGGCGACATAATTTCGACATCCGCTTCGGAAAATTGATCCTGAATATTTTGATGAAGCTGTGAGTAAATTCGAGGAGATAAATGCGGGAATTTTGTAGAGACATTCAGTTCGTATTCCACATAAAAATCCTGCAGACCTTTCTGTAACACAAATGGTTCTGGAGTATCGAGAAGATTATCAGTGAGAGAGGCTGCTTTTAACAGCAAATCGCGCACTTGTCGCCAATGGACGTCATAACCAATTGTAATTGACGTATGAAGAATCACGCCCTCTTTTCGTGACCTTCGGCTCAAGTTGACAATATGATTGGCTGTGACTTCAGTATTTGGAATTGTAACAATCACATTTTTAGGTGTTTTGATTCGAAGAGAAAATGTTCGACAATCCACCACAACTCCCATCGTATCAGAAACCTGCACAAAATCGCCGGTTTTAAAAGGCCGCATATAGGTGATTACCAAACCTGCAACGATGTTACCAACCGCCGAAGTTGAACCAAGTGAGAAAAGAACTCCCATGAAAAGAGAGATTCCTTTAAATGCCGGCGAATCAGATCCTGGTATGTATGGAAATGCAGCCACACCACCAGCAATTATCAGAATTAAACGTACTAATCGATAGGTCTGATCTGCCCATTCCGGGTAAAAACCTTCAATTCTGACATCGCCATCCTTGATCTGATCAAAAAGCATCTTCACAAATTTAATGATATATCGCATCAACGTGATAATTACGGCTAACACCAAAAGGTCTGGAATCGTCGCTACAAAACTCTCGTACATATCGATAACAGGTTTTGATATGATTTCATAAAGTCTTGCCGCCAAATTGTATGTCCATGGGAAAAAGCTCAACACAATATTAAGAAACACAGTTAAAATGGTGATATTGACGAGAAAACGAATGAACTTAATGAGTACGTTGTTTAGCTGAATTAGGCTGGAACTGTCGAGTACTTTGAACAACTTTTTCCCTTTCAATTTTTTTGCTACAAAGTAGATCTCTTTTTCACAAATTTTACGAATAAGCCATAACGTAACCAGAAGTGAAACCAGAGCAATTGCGACTCTTATCAGCCCGTTATTGACATGGCGTTGGTATTGAAAAGCGGTGAATCGCCAGCTCACCAATTCGTTTTACGACTTCACTTGCTCGTTCTTCGGCTTCTATAATAGAGATCGACGCAATTTTAAAGAGTTCTTTTCCATGAAACTGCACCACGCTAGTTTCTGCTTTCGAAGAAGTAGCTCCCTTCTCCTGAGCATGGATTAAGTTAATCTGGAAGAGTAGTAAAAGAACAGATAATACAGCGGCTTTTTTCATTGTAAAACTCCGGTTCAATTCGATTTATTTGTGATCTCTTTGAAAAAGTGAAAACCTTCGGCGAAGAGTTTAACACAAAAATCCCAAAGCTACAAACAAAGTTTATAAACCGGAAAGCAAAAAGTCCGCCCCGCATAAAGCGAAACGGACTTTCTAAATATGTGCCACAAGTGGCTATCTAAACGACTCACGTATTACGCAGAACGTAATACGAGTTAAACTATAGAGCGTTTTTGATAAGTGCTGTGAAGTCTTCTGCAACTAGAGAAGCACCACCAACAAGACCACCGTCGATGTTAGTCTGACCAACTAGCTGAGCTGAGTTAGCTGCTTTCATTGATCCACCGTACTGAATGCGTACAGACTCTGCAACTTCTTCACCGTACATAGCTGTTAGAACTGAACGGCAAGCCGCGTGAGTTTCTTCAGCCATTTCTGGAGTAGCAGTTTTACCAGTACCAATAGCCCATACTGGTTCGTAAGCGATTACAATGTTTGCCATCTCTTCTGCAGAGATACCTTTAAGACCGCGACGTAGCTGAATTTCGCAAACAGCATTTGTGATTTCGTCTTCACGCTCTTCAAGAGTTTCACCAATACAAACCATAACTTTTAGACCAGCAGCAAGAGCAGCTTTAGTACGTGCGTTAACAGTTGCATCAGTTTCTGCGAAGTACTGACGACGCTCTGAGTGACCAGTGATAACCCAAGTTACACCAGTTTCTTTAAGCATAGATGCTGAGATTTCACCAGTGAAAGCACCAGATTCAGCCCATGCGATGTTCTGAGCACCGATCTGAACGTTTGAACCAGCCGCAGCTTCAACAGCAGCAGTGATAGAAGTGAAAGTTGGGCAGATTACGATTTCTGCGTCTGTTACGTCAGCAACTAGACCTTTAAGTTCGTTGATAACTGCAGCAGTTTCAGCAGCAGTTTTATTCATTTTCCAGTTACCGGCAATGATAGTTTTACGAGCCATTGTATTTCTCCAAGTTTATTGTCCGCCTTGCGGACAGTTTATTCCCTCGCTTCGCTTGGGAGTTTACTTACTCACTTCGTTCGTAAGTTTACTGCGCTCTTCGATCGCAGATGAAAGCAAATAACGAAGAGGCAAGGTAAACAAGCAAAGCGTAAGTTACTTTAATTGTGAGCGACGTAAACAAATTAACATTTTAGACAGTTCTTCAATCATTTTGTTCATTGCTTCTAAAGCATATTCATCGATATAACCAATATCAAAAGCTAACTGAAGTTGACAGGCAACCTCCATTAGTGATCCATAAGAAATCGTTGTATAATGTGCTTTATCTTTGGCTGATATTCTGCCAGAACCTTCAGCTAAGTTTGATGCAACAGAAATGACTGCTCTTCTAATTTGACTTGTTAATCCGAACTCTTCACTTTTGGGAAAGTTTTTAGTAAGTCTGTAAACTTCAACAGTGAGAACTCTAGCTTTTTGCCAAACTTTAAGGTTTTTGAACGAAAATGTCATATATTTAGTTTGCTTATTCACTTTATTCGTAAGTTTACTCCGCTTTCCAATGAGCGAAGCGAAGTAAACTAACGGAGCAACGCGACGTCTAAACTAGCAAGTGACGAAGTCACGAGCATGAACAAGCGCCGCGAAGCAAGCGTAAACTTTCTTAGCAACCGCAGCCGCAAGTTCCGCAGCAAGAACCAGAGTCTTTGTCGTCAAGAGCAACAACACCTGGAAGAGCTTTACCTTCTAGGAACTCTAGAGATGCACCACCACCAGTTGAGATGTGGCTCATTTTGTCTGCTAGACCAGAAACGTTAACAGCCGCTACAGAGTCACCACCACCGATGATTGAGATTGAGTCAGAGTCAGCAACTGCCTGACATACGCCCATAGTACCTTTTGCGAAAGTAGGCATTTCGAAACACCCCATTGGACCATTCCAAACAACAGTTTTAGCAGAAGCGATTTCCGCTGCGTAAGTTGCAGTAGTTTCAGGACCGATGTCAAGAGCCATCCAACCGTCTTGAATCTCTTTACCAACTACTTCTGTGTTAGCTTCGTTAGAGAAAGCGTCAGCCGCAAGGTTGTCTGAAGGAAGTAGGAATTTAACACCTTTTGCTTCAGCAGCCGCAAGAATTTCAGTCGCTTTAGTTAGTAGATCGTCTTCAACAAGAGAACCACCGATGTTGTAGCCCTGAGCTTTTAGGAAAGTGTAAGCCATACCACCACCGATTAGGATAGTGTCAACTTTTTCCATTAGAGCTGTAAGAACTTCAAGTTTACCAGAAACTTTAGCACCACCAACGATCGCCACGAATGGACGCTCTGGGTTAGCAACTGCGTTACCTAGATACTCGATCTCTTTTTCAAGTAGGAAACCAGAAACGCTTTCGTTAGCGAATTTAGTGATTACAGCTGTAGAAGCGTGTGAACGGTGAGCTGTACCGAAAGCGTCGTTTACAAAGATGTCACCGAAAGAAGCAAGTTCTTTAGCGTAAGCGTCCTGCTCTTCAGCAGTACATTTTTTACCTTCTTCTTCGTTGTAGTAACGTGTGTTTTCTAGAACAAGAACGTCGCCAGGTTTTACGTCAGCAACAGCCGCCTGAACTTCAGCACCAACTACGTCAGTTGCCATTTTCACGTCAGCGTCGATTAGGTTGTTTAGGTAAGCTGCAACAGGAGCTAGAGAGAACTCAGGCTTCTTTTCACCTTTTGGACGACCAAGGTGAGACATTAGTACAAGACCTGCACCCTGCTCAAGAACGTATTTGATTGTTGGAAGAGCTGCCTGAATACGAGTGTCATCAGTAATAACACCATCTTTTAGTGGAACGTTGAAATCAACACGCATGATTACGCGTTTGCCTTTCATATCTACATCGCGAACAGTTTTTTTCTGCATTTTAGATACCTTTTGGTTATGTTAAGTTAATTTAGTTCAACTATTTAGAGCGTCCTAATTTACGAAGTTTCTTTGACTTTTCCAGTCTAATATTGTCACAAAAATATTAAATCGATAAATTTTTATTTATTTAATTCAAATAGTAAATACCTCGTAACACCATAGATTAGAAGCATTAAGCAAAACTACCTGCACAAACAATACGAAACAAAGATATCAATATGACAGAAGAACTAGATAAAAAAGATTGGCGTACGCGCCTGCATGTAATCATTTTCGAAGCCGATACTCGAGCCGGAAAGCTATTTGATGTAATGCTGATATTCTCAATTTTTATCAGTGTAATTGTCACAATGCTCACCACAGTTGATACAATAGAGGTTAAATGGCACAACGAACTAAAAATTGCCGAATGGGTTCTTACCATTCTCTTCACCATCGAGTATATTTTAAGAATTATCGCACTACGAAGGCCGAAACGCTATATCGTTAGCAGACTCGGACTTATCGATTTGATGGCATTTTTGCCGACTTATCTCGAGCTTTTCATGAAAGGAAGCAAATACTTTAGTGTAATCCGCGTATTCCGATTAATCAGAATCTTCCGAATCCTGAAGTTGGTTCCGTACGTCAAACAGCTGGAATATCTACGTCGCGCACTTTATCAAAGTCGCCGGAAAATTCTAGTATTTGCCATGATGGTTTTAAGCATGGTCGTTATTCTCGGTTCATTTATGTATCTGATTGAGGGTGCAGACAATGGGTTCACAAGTATTCCACGTAGCATCTACTGGGCGGTGGTGACATTAACAACGGTAGGTTACGGCGATATTTCTCCACAAACTGTATTAGGTCAATTTTTAGCCTCAATTGTCATGCTTTTAGGTTATGCGATAATTGCGGTTCCGACGGGGTTGATTTCCGTAGAAATGAGCAAAAGCATCGATCAAATAATGAATACTCAGTCCTGCCCCGACTGCGGATTCAGCAAGCACGACACCGACGCAAAGTTCTGCAAAATCTGTGGCAAAAAATTAAATTAAGTGAATCATCTATGAGTAATAGTAAATTAGAAGAAGCTGAAAGAAGAGCAAAAATTGTAGTAAAAGACTATGAAGGAATCATCCCATTTAATGAAGCTTTTTATTTGCAATCCATACTTTATTCTGCAAAAAAATGCTTAGATTCATTTAGCTTTTACGAACACCTCAAAACAATAAAAGCTCAACCCAGTGACCTGATTGGTATAGTTCAAGAGGCAGTTGGGCATGCAGCTGCTCTTTCTAGATATTTCTGGCCATCTCCAAGCGGCAAAAGCAAAGGCTTCCAGAAACAACTTAAAGTTTTAAGAGGAGAAAAATTATGTAAATATTTTGAGCTTAATCAAAAATCTCCTCTTTTTAACAGAAGCATCAGAAATGCTTGGGAGCATTTTGATGAACGGTTAGATCAATACCTTCTTACAAACATCTCTGGAACATTCATGCCAAACTCAATAATTGGTAATCATACTATTGCAGATTGTCCCGAAAATCATATCTTTAAATTATTGGATATTGAACATGAATGTTTGATTTTACTCAACCATAAATACTTTTTCTCACCTTTAAGAGAAGAAGTTGGCAAGATATATAAACAAGCATTAATTTTTTCAAAAAATGGAGACCGTTTTTCTTACTAAGAATTAATTATCCTCTAAAAAGAGAGTAGGCGGCTATTGTTAACCATTTCTGATTAATTTTTTGGCTATGTTCCAGTTAGAGGTT
>DDLT01000044.1 GCA_002340265.1 Lentisphaeria bacterium UBA2565
CCTCATGATTTTCATCACCAGCAATTGAGACGTCATAGCCATACTCCATTACATCAGCCTGACTCGCAAAAGAGGAGATAGGCTGTCCTTTAACCATATCCCAACTCAAATCAAGATACGGCTTAGCCTCTTTAAGCTTACGTCCTTCACTGTCGTACTCATAGACTTCCCAAGACCCATCCGGCTTCACTTTCCAGTGAATTTTACCATCAATTTCCTCATTAGCGGTAATGGTCAGGAAGTCACGCTTCTTAGGAAGTGTGGTATAATAACCGTAACTAGTCACCAAAGAAAGCCCGTCGGGATCTACAACCTCTTCAATAGGCACTACAAACTCATTAATGTTATAGTTTGTCTCCTTTGTGATATGACATATTTTTCTTTCATCATCAGTGATTGCTTCGGAGTATGTAGTGATCATATATGATTTTTTGTCATCATTCTGGTCAATCGACTTTGATGAAGCTTCAACATAAAGGCCATTACCTTTAATCAGCTCCCACTCACCAACTGTGGCATTGTAGTAGTAGTCAGCTGTTTCAAGAACTGAATCATTGCCGTCAAGCCTTGAGAATTTTACTTTACCAAAATCAATATCTTTATTAATCGCACTATTTTCCACAACAATTTTCAAGTAATAACCGGGATCAAACTGATACGAACTACCCTGTTTCCCAATTACCTTTTCCGGACGATAAAACTGAATTTCATATTTCCAGATTGTTCCCTCAGCGGTCACTGCATCATTCGGAACACTGATATTAACAAATGATGTGGGTGTTTTTATCTGTTTAAGGTAACCCTCTGAATCTCTAACTATGTCAAATCGTTTAAGCAGGTGCTGGCGTGTGATTACTCTTCCCCAAGGTGTAACGCGTTTTTCAAAAATGTATTCAGGGTTTTTACGAGAGAAACCAGCGGATGGATCATCGGGCAGACCTAAAATTCTTGATGATTTACCAAAATGAGTACTCATTCTCTTACCAGATCTTGATCGCTTCAAACGGTCAGAATGGACAGATGCATCAGCACCTCTTTCATCAACAAATTTAACATTCATTCGCGAACCTTTTCCTCTTATAGGTCCACAGCTACTGGATGACCTTCTGGTGAATACTTCATCAGGGGGCACTGAAGCTTTTACTGGGATAGACGCTTCAAAAAGACGACCATTCGGACGAACCATTGACAAGCTGAACTTCTCCTCTGAATCAATTTTGACTTTTTCAATCTGATCAAACAACTCATGGTCATACGTCAACCCGGCCGGAGAAAAAATTGTAGAAGAGGGAAGCAAGGAGTAAATTTTTAATTTATACGGCTTATTACCTTCTGACCTTTCACTTCTACCACAACTGATAGAATAGTCTAAAGACCCTTTGGTTGCACAAGAGCTACCGTCAGGACAACTTCCATCATTCTCCCCCTCTCCTTCATCTCCATCACTATCGTTCTCATCTCCATTTTCGTTTTCCTGCTCTTCTTCAGGATAGCTTCCGCCTCCGCTTTGCTGAGGGTTTGAACCATTTGCCTGACCTTGATTGATCGCAAAAGAGACACTACTCAGTCCTAAAAATAACAGTACAGCCACTAGGCATTTTATATATTTATCCATTTTTATTAAACAACTCATTTTTTATTTTAATCCTTTTTCAAACTTTATCTAAAACTATAAATAACAACATCATCTTGCGAGAATATGAACTTATGGCAGTTACCACTCTTCGCTTCAGCACTTCTGATCATGCGATATGCCAGGCGTCCATACTCATCAAAATCTGCGGCTGTAAACGTCTTGGTTATGGAACCATCTTCAAAGGTGATACCTCCAACAAAAATATGAAGTGTAATCTCAAGATCTTCCGGGATATCCAACAACACCAATTCTGACTCAATTAAAAGGCTACCATCAGCAAATTCCTCAATTATTTGATGAGGCTCTGTTTTAACCGAAATGTAATATTTAAGAGTTTTAATAGTTTGAGCAGCAACTATCGGTCCGTTCTCATACAAACGTGCAACGATCTTTTTAGGTTTGGCATCACGGCTGGTCATATCCAAACGTGTTCCCTTAGGAGAGAAAGGATATTCATTTACCTCAAGTCCATAGCTATACTCTAGGCTGAGGTCAAATGGGACATTCAAGTTTTCCCAAGTACGTTTAAAGTCTAAAAGTAGGATCGGCTCATTCTCAAAATTTGCCGCAACTACATTCACAGTCAGCGTGCCGTCAAAAGTAGTTCCTACCGCATTAGTGAAAGTCGCGGTCACAGAAACTGTTCCTGAGTTCTCGAAACAGTATTGAATCTTCTGGCCATAAGTTACCGGATTAGTCACACCTTCTACGGTAATTACCGTATCACCTTCCAATTCATTCTCAGGAATCGCTGTCAGTAGAAGAGAATCTCCCTGGCGGATCGTAATTTCCTCTTTCTCAAAGATATTCGTTGCCGTCCAAGTCACATTATGTGAAGCTGTTTTTGCAGAATTCTGGAAATCTGCTGTAAGCGTTGTAGCTCCATTCGGATTAAGAGGAGCATTCGCATACCAATTTTTGTGTACATAAGTTTCAATCCCATTTGATACTGGAACCACAACTTTACCATCAGCGGTCAATTCATAATTCCCATCCTGCGGATCATAAGAGCCTGTCAATGCCACAGTGCCGTCGAAAAGTGTGATACCTTCTGCACAGAATGGAGATGTCACCGATTCTACAGGAAGTTCATCCTTAAATGCAGAAGAATTATCTAAACGAAACTTTTGCCAGTCAAGTTTTCCATTTCCATTCGAATCAGCACCGTTTACTTTAACAAGTTGCAACGAGCTGATCTCTAGAGAGTGACGAGTAAGCACATTAATCCAATCTAGTTTTATTTTGTGTATACCTGCATTCAGGTATGGAAGAACATAATCAGCTGAGCCACCTACCATAGTATTTAAAACCTGACGATCGGTATAAAGGCTATCTGTATATAGATCAACAGTAAAACTGGTAAATTCAGAAAGTGAATTGTGTTGACGACCAAACAGTCTCAATACAAACATACCCTCTTCAGGAATATTGACACTGTACTCTACAGAGCCATTACCCCCAACGGAGAAAACAGTGCTTCCACTTTTTTCCCATTCTCCCTTAACCGTGACACATTCAGAGCCATTCACTGTGGCAACCACCGTTTCAGTACCATCAAAGTCAATTGACTTTGCATCAGATTGATAGTTTTTTACCTCGTCATAATCACTGACACCATCACCATCAGTGTCGGCTGCCATCGGATCAAGTCCAAGAGAATATTTCTCAAAATCAGTCAAGCCATCGCCATTGGAGTCGATTTTTGTTTTATCAGAGCCATATTCATCTTCAAGCTTATCCGTAAGCCCATCTCCATCTTGGTCAATTTTATCAAAAGCCGTGTCATAATCTTCCTGAGCGTGCATCAGGACAGAAGCTGGGATTACCTGTTTTACGAAATTCGGACCTTCCCAGAACATTTTCAAAGTCCCATCACCAGTTGCGTTAAAGAAGTTGATTTCTATATCATGGAAACCTTTTGGAAGTGAAACAGTGCCGTTTCGCTCCTGCACGCCATGTAGGCCTCCGTTAGCGACAATAAGCTTGTCATTGATGTAAAGTTCTGAACCATCATTACTTTTTGTGTAAAACTTAAACTCTCCTTCCACATCTATATAAAGTTTTCCGGAAAAAGTCGCCCCTCCTTTACTTAACGAAGAGCCCACTATGTTTGTTTTTACGGCAGGGAAATAGAGCTCATCGACAGTTCCGACAGAGTAAAGTGGAAGTTCAT
>DDLT01000093.1 GCA_002340265.1 Lentisphaeria bacterium UBA2565
GAAAGTGTATTTCTGAAAATACTTCACCAAAAGCGTCTTTTTGACGCAATAAGAGAAAATCCGAATATTCCGACCTGTCGTTGGATTCTCCATATTTACAGGCAGTGGCTCTTAAACCTCTTGCCGTCAACAGATTCTAATAATTTTAACTACTGAAAAAAAAGGAAAAGCAAGACTGAAATAAATTTCTACTTTGAGCCAGTGAACTGCGATTGAATTTTTATCACACCAACCTTGCTTCAAAATTAAATTAAGAAATATCTCGTTAGGGAACAGAACCCCAATTTCGAGAGAGAGTGTTTTGTGCTAGGAAAGAAAAATATCCATGACAAGCTCGATGATGATTCTCTTCTTCATGGGCATCTGCATTGGATATCCCTTTACCGAGAACAAATGCGAGTATGCTGAAGAGATTATAGCGATTGATTACTCAAGAGCCTGTCTTAATGTGTTTCCTACACCATCATCGTCAGTGTTCAATAATTATACTTCTCTACTGCTCCTTTTTTTCCACGTAATCAAACGTGTTATTTTCTTGTACGACGCGTTTTGATTTCATAATCTCGCCTTTGTTTATATATACTTGAGCGGATTCGGAGCAAACCATTGTCGAATAATACAATTAAGTCCGCTTGTTCGCTTGTACAGTACGGTTCTATTAGCGTTAAAAGAGCTGTGTTTGGTTTCTCTGCAAAAGAGAATTTGAAAACTGACTTTTTATGACTACTGAAATGAAGAGAGCTCAAGTTTTTGTAAGGAAATACAACCAAAAAGTGGAGCTTGAAAATCCAGTATAAGCATTTACCAACATAGAAATTTGGATAATAAATAATACGAAAAGACCCTCTTTCTCAGATTGGCTAGTTTTACATGTGATATACAGTGATTGGTAGTTTTACTCTCGTGGTTTTAAGAACACCGATTTAAAGGATGAGGTCGCCCGAAAACGGAAATAATTCTAAGGTGATGTATGGAATTTGCCAGTTAAATCTTAGGCTTACATATTAACTATGATACAACGAAATCTTGCGAGTAATTGGTAAAGTTGTTCAGATTCCTTCTTCAGCGACTGGAGTTTGAGATTTCCCCTTGGGGTGCGTTATTTTAAAATAGGCTTTTACTAGCGACTCGGCCACATGAAGAAAGTTCTTATCTTGTGTTGTCTTACTTCAGAATAAATCTCCTAATACAGTATAGCAATTTGTTCATCCAATTTGTTCATCCCTAGTTTTGTAACACAATTAAATGCACTCTACAATTGTGAAAATAGTTTAAACAATTTAACTAAAGCTCGTTCTCTTTATTGAATGATCATAAATAGTAACATTAATGCACAGCAAGTGATTTAGACATGTAAGTTTTTTTTTTCTTCTATTTAACGAGAACCTAAATTTATAGAACGTAACAGCAAAACTATATAACTCTCGTACCAAAAAACGAGTTTAGCTCACCTAAATAATTATTTTAACGACTAGAACTTAATTATCATAAATTAATCTATTTTGTAATTCTTTGCAATACAAAAACGTCAGCTTAAATTGCGTGTAACTACATGTCTATATCGTTGTAAATTGGTAATATATTTTACATGGTAATGATTTCAAAACGTAACCACTCACTCCACTGTGTGAATGAGATTTTAAAATATATTGATAATTTAGCTTTTCTTGCCGGGGCTGCGCATTTTTTATCTACAGGCAGTATCTAAAACTTCATTATGCATCTCCGAGAGACAAAATTTGTTTCCAACAAGGGAAGAGTTATAAGCTTTAAAATGCAACTTGAAAATCCCGCAAGAGAGAATTCAAACCACAATTGGAAAGCAGATCATATGAAAATTTGAGTAAAATTGCTTCGAATGAGAAATACAAGGCCCTTGCAAGCATTAAATCATCCATTTTGATAAATGAACACAAACAATTATTCCGATAATTAAAAAAACCTTTTTAGCAAGCTTCCAATTTTGGTTCCATTTGTTAAATGCACGACCACATACAGCGTTCTTGAACGAATAAAACCCATTTGCTGGAAGATGAAATTGATTGATTGTATTTATGAAGTATTCATTATTTTTCAATATGTTTTACATGGCAACAACATGACAGATTTTCAAAACTTTTCTTTCCTGACACACACTAGCAGTGAATTCTCTTTCCAAACGCATAGCTGTGTTTGACAGCAATCAGTTTCACCCATTCCCAAGCCTTGTTCCTTAGATTTCTCTCTCTATCTTGTCACATTTCTCACTAATGAGTAAAACCAATGACAGTTAGGCTCGCTAATTAATTTCCACTAAGTTCGGTTTGACTCACGATACGTTCGACGTCTGAACCGAGACTCGGAAACTCCTCTGCTAAGTTTGTAAACGCATTTAGAAAAAAGGACATTCATTGAAAACCCTTAAGGTACATTGATTACATTTTGAATAAAAAACAGCATTTAGACTGTGAATTATCATCTCGTAGATTTTCACCGCACTAAGTGGATCTAACAACAGACTTTCACAGAAAAATAATGACATTCCTAGAAGTCGCGATACTACAACACACCATGGGGTACTTAACAGAATAAACATCCATGTATGTATCTTACAGTGTGTTTACAACAAAGTCACTTAATGGAGGGACTACGATTGTGTTTCTTAACTATGTTCGGGAATTCGTTTTATCGTGAAGAATTCTAGTGTATGTAAAAGGTGTTTTCGTGACTTTCAAAGACGCGTAGCCCGATAAGAAGTCCTTGTAGGAATCTCTCCAGTTTCTTCTCTTTCCCTAACGTAAACTCCTGTCGTGACTTCTCTTCGAGACATACTGCTCTTAGGAGAGATATTCCCCTCTCGTACCGTGACAGCTTCTATCGCGGAGGAGTCCCTTGGGGGTACATTCTCACTTGGCAATAGAGATCTTAGTCGAGCTATTTCACAGCGGGCTTGGTACAAGTCAGCGGTCTGCTGCATGGCTGCGTCTTTGATGGCGCGGTGTTCACGCTGCAGTAACTAAAGAAATATGCAAGCTCTAAGTTCACAATGAAATACCCTTGAGTAAATAAGTAATTACTGGAGGAGACCGAATTCAACAATTGCCTCATAATCCATTTTTTACGATGACTAAGAGTAAAGATCATAAAAACAATGTCACCTGTAAGGAAACCACGGACAAATGTGATATTAAATCAGAAATTTCTGTAGGGTTTTGGTTCCTATGAGAATACTTCCTTACCCTCCACGAATTGCGAAATTAAGTAATTTCAGTCTTTCTCGTCGCTGCTAAGCTGGGATCTCTCATAGTACATTCATTCATGTGATTCTACCATACCAGTTTCATCATATTTGCATGCACATCCAATTAAATATCACTGATATAACTCTCGGTCACTAGATAACAACTTACCACGTTCTGTCGAGCCAGGTCAAGCTTTTCACACTTGAGCCTTGATATCTCGTTTTTAAACATTTCCATTTGTCTGAAGGAAAATGCTGAAAATCAATGCGAAACCAAGAGTTAAAAATTGACTGCATAAATGCTAAGGCGTCAAACTATCTCAAAACGTTGTAATCAATAAAAAAACAGTACAGTTTCAATTATTTCCGTTGATAAACCAGCAATAAAAGTTAACGAAAACCTGTTGATGCTAGCGGTGTACAAGAAAGTGGTTTTTTATAGCTACGAGTAATTTTGAATACCACGTTTGTTTAACGTAACACAATCAATGAACTAGTTAGCCAAGTACGTCAGCAATCCCACTAAACTATACTCACCAGTAGAGGACAAATCTTCAGTCGAGTTTAAAGCGCTGCCGGTGTCTAGTTTGGGCAGTGATGGCGGTCGTTCGTCAAACACCTGAGAAGAAGCAGTGATACTTTTTTCAACACGTGAAACTTAATCACTACAATAGACGAAAAATATAAAATTGTTAAGAGGAAAGCAAGGGGCGGGATAATGCGGGTTCAAGTTACTGACCTGTTCCACTCTCTCGGACTCAGGGTCTGTTGGATCAAACATCATAAGGCCAGGTGGAACAGAGCGTGGCCTGTTTGATTCTGACACATCAAACAAGGGCGAAACGATGGCGGTTTTCTTCTGCTTTTGTACAGGAACTGGACTCGAGCCCGCTGCGGACGCGGACTGTGTATTGACAGTAGGGATATCTTGCGCTTTTCTTCGGAGATAAGGCGAGCTTGTCGGTATGTCACGCTCCTTTCTTTCTTCTCGGGATTTGCGAACGTAATGTATAGGAGATGTGCTGCTTTCGGTCGCAATTGAGCTTGAATGAGTGTAGCCTTCAATTCTACCAACATCCACGCTGTCCGGCGTGTCCGAGCCCCTTCGGTGACGAGTCGGAGACCGATCGTACGTCGTAAGTCTAATTGGCTCGTCCGACTCATCTTCGGGCCCCGAACGGTATCCGCCGACATACCGAACTTGGTATTCTCCTGGAGAGCTTCCCTCGTAAGATACT
>DDLT01000308.1 GCA_002340265.1 Lentisphaeria bacterium UBA2565
GACCTAAGTTGACGCTTACATCGCTGACATACCAGATGCCGTCGGCACAGCTGAAGTATAGGTCTTTATATTTAAAGGTCGGCTGAGAGGCGTTAACGATGTAATAAAGTGTACTTTCGGGCACTTCTTTCAGTTCGATTTTTCCATCGTATTCTACTTTGTAGTCGACATTTTTACGGCTGACAGATTTTGTTTCAGGAATCAGTGTTTCTGTCAATTTGTCTTTTGCTGCAGGGTTTGAGGCGACGCTCTGCAGTACATCAGATTTGGATGATGACAATGGAATTCGTGAGAAGTCGGCAGGAAGCTTCGACTGCGGTACAAATTTCCACGGTCCTTTTTTTGAGTTGGCGGTGAACCAGCGTCCGGTTACAAGAAGGAAGATGCGTTGTTCGCCGAGTTGAACAAATATGTTACTTTGGGTGTTGGTGACATAGACAAGGTCTGTGCCTTCGATCATTTCCAGTTCAGGTTTACCGAAAGTTTGAATGAGTTCGGCACTTTTTTTTCTGACGAAGATTTTGATTTCACGAGGCGTTTTTAGTTCCAGCTTCGGAAAGGTTTGTTTTAATGAAGCAGGAGTAGTTCGCGCAATTGTCCAATAGTCATTAAGTTCACTATTTTCGAACCACGCAAAGTTTAGATAAAGATAGTATTTTTTTTGAGTCGAGTCGTAAACAATCAGTTCCGGGCTGTTAATTATTCGAAGTAGAGATGACGAATCCATTTTTGACAGTTTTGCCGCTCCGTCAATGATGACAAGAAAGGCCTCTTCTTCAGAAAAAATGATTTCCGGAGGCGTTGTTTCAAGCTTTGCTTCATCTGGATTTATGGTCGCAAGGTCAAGCGGCTCCAGAAGCGCGGCAAACTGACTGACGGTAAAAGTGACTTTTGGAGGTGGAAGTGTCGCTTCTATTTCTTTTAGGAGGGTATTTTCTTTCTTCTCACGCTTATCTGATAGTTTGATAGATACCACTTCGAGATTCCTAAATGTCACTTTGTCTTCAGTTCGATTTACAGAAACTCTCGCTTTTAGGACAATGTTGCCGTAGCTGACTTTTTTATCTTTGAGTATTTTTAACGCAGAGTGGCATTCTATTGTGTTGCCTTTGAAACTACTGATTTGCGGTTGATAAATCTTTACTTTTAAGTTGTCTGACTGAAATAGTTTCGGCCATTTCGCTTCGCCGTTTAAATTGACTAGAACAAATATAGTAAGAATAAATAACAATTTCTTAATCATAGTATCACCTCATATTTTTATACCACTCATGGTAGATTTCTTTGTATTTTTATGTGCCCTGTTGAGCATAAAATGCATAATGAAAAAGTTGAGATTTCATCCGTCAAAAGTATAAGCCGTTTGTGAATATAGCAACATTTTGGTTTAGATAATAGAAAATATGATTTAATTCATTAACTTACGCCGAATTGATAACTATAGCGTAAAATTTTGGAGGTTTATATGTCAGGAAGTTGGCAGGATGAATTTATGGATAAATATCAGGATGCACGCCCGGATGAGTTCGATGAGTTTGCACGTGGTGACAACCTTTTTGATGATGATTTTGAGGAATCCGAAGAGAAACTTTTTGATGATTTAGAAGAGGATGAGGACGACGATTTCGAAGACGAAGATTTTTAGTTCAAATCTTGCCCCTTAGCTGTTGAATTCGGCTTTCTGAAGAATATTTTCATTGTGTTTAATGAATTTATCGGAGTTTATATATGTTACAGTATTTGTCTATAAAAAATCTGGCTATTGTCGATCACGTTGAAGTCGAATTCGAAGATGGCTTTAATGTCATCAGTGGTGAGACCGGAGCTGGTAAGTCGGTGATTATCGGGGCGGTTCAGCTGATTCTCGGCGAGCGCGCGGATAAGAGTTGCATTAGAACCGGAACGGATCGCTGCGAGATTTCAGCAGTATTCAGCTTTGATGATCTAGCGCCAGTTCTGACGCGTCTCAGAGCTATCCTTGAAGATATTGGTATTGAGATGGAGGATAACGAGCTGATTGTTCGTCGTGTGATTACGCCTTCTTCTTCAAGATGTCTGATTAACAGCACGCCCGTGCCACTTTCAACAGTCAAGCAGATTAGTGGTTTGCTGGTTGCGGTTCACGGCCCGAATGATAATCATGGATTGGTGAAAGCTGGCGTTCAGAAAGAACTTCTTGATCTGTTCGGAAATTCGGTGAATGCGATTGATAAATGCCGTAGTCAGTTTGCATTACTCCAGCAGGTTGATGATGAAATTGCAGAAGTTTACCGTGAAATACCAAATCAGCAGCAGTTGATGGTTTTGAAGGATCAACTTGTGGAAATTACCGAACTTGAGCCTGTGATCGGTGAAGATGACGAGTTGAAGGAAAAACATGAAATCAGTGCCAATTCGAATCGGATTCTGGAGATTGTTAATGGAATTCGTGATTTTGTGTCCGAACAGGAAAATTGCTTGATTGACCAAATGTCCTCTACATCACGTTCGTTGATGGAACTCGAACGTCTTGATTCACATAATGGCGAAACGCTTCGATCGGAGTTTTTCAGTATTATTGATCAGCTTCAGGACTTTTCTGTAAAACTTAATGATTACGCGGATAAAGTGGATATTGACCCGAATGAATTTGCGCGGATTGAAGAGAGAATGCGTGAGCTTTCGGTTCTTAAACGTAAATTCGGTCCGACGATTGATGATGTGATTGAGTTTGCGAAAGCGGCGAATCATAAGATTGACCTTTTTGAGAACTCTGCGGAAAAGATTGCTGAATTGAAGGCTAAGCGTGAAGTTGTGGCTAATGATTTGGAGAATGCGGCTCAGAGCTTGTCGAATGTACGTAAAGAGGCTGGCGAGCGGTTATCAAAACAGGTGGCTGCAAAGCTGCGTGTACTTGGTTTTAAGAATAGTGAGTTTGGAGTTTCTCTGGAAAGAGGCGAACTTCGAGCTGATGGTTTTGATATTATTGATTTCAAGTTTTCTCCGAATGTGGGTGAACCGTTGCAGTCACTTCGTAAAATTGCCTCAAGTGGTGAAATTTCCCGCGTGATGCTGGCTCTAAAAACTGTTCTTGCGGCGGCGGACCACACATCACTTCTTGTGTTTGATGAAATCGATGCGAATGTCGGCGGAAAAGTTGCTAATATGGTTGGCGCGGAACTGGCATCGCTTGGCGGAAGTCATCAGGTGCTTTGTATAAGTCATCTACCACAGGTGGCGGCAAGCGGCGATGTGCACTTTGTGGTTGAAAAAGAGGTGGTTGATGATCGCACCCGTGCGTTGATTGAACGCATTGAAGGAGACAATCGTGTGATGGAAATTGCTCGAATGCTCGGTGGCGATGATACAAATCCGGAAGTGGTTGAACACGCCCGCGTGATGATTTCGAAGAAATAGAGCTTCGTGGTACGTTTTACGTAGTACGCACTACGTAAAACGTGTTTCTATACAAGAATCTTTTTGTGTGGATCGGGGAGGGGAACTGAACCGATCAACTTTCTAGTGTAACCTCTCTGAGGTTTATTAAACACCTCTTCAGTTCTTCCTTCTTCGACAACTATTCCATTTTTCATTATCAGAACTCTATCGCAGAGTTCGCTGACTACAGCCAAATCGTGTGACACGAAAATCATCGAAATATTCAGCTCATTTCGCAACTTTTTCAGTAAATCAATTATCTGCTTCTGAACCAATACGTCGAGAGCGCTTACTGGCTCGTCGCACAGTAGGACTTCTGGCTTGTTGGCGATGG
>DDLT01000201.1 GCA_002340265.1 Lentisphaeria bacterium UBA2565
ACACCGGACTCAATCTGGCAACTTCCGATGAAGAAGACTACATGGTCATGCACAACACATCGGTTATTACCGAAAAAAACAACATAATAAACGGAAACCTTGCATACGAATTCCACAATGACGACAACGAAATCCTCTTCGATGCGGTCAGCACCGAACCGCCCGCTGACATTTTTGAACTCATGGATTTAAAAGATATTGCCGGAACTTTCGACTTTGTAAAATTCACCAAACCTCTTCACTACAACGTATCCGGTAACTTCGACTTCAATTCCCCTGAGAGTTCCGACATTAATGCCGACATCATTGCTAAGGAAGTCGACCTAAAAGGCTATGTCATAAATGACGCCACCGCCAACTTCTCTTTCGATAATAACAAACTCAGTGTGAGCAATATCAAAGGAACATTCGGCGGAGGTCCAGCCGAAGGACTTTTCGAATATGACCTCACAAGTGACAAATCGGCAGTTCATGCCAATATAAAAGATTTCAGCATTTCGGCCATTCCCAAAATCGGTGACAAAGGTTCAGGAAAAGGAGAAGTTGCCCTAGAAGTCGGAATGCAGTTTTTTGACGACAAACCTGTTCAAGTCTCTGGAAGCGGCAAAGGGCACATGAAAGAGGCAAAGATATGGCAAATGCCGGTCCTAACCTCTCTCGCCAACGTCATGGGCAACATCCTCCCGACAAAAGGGCTTGGAGAAATTACCGAAGTCTATGCCCGTGTGAAACTTGAAGGCACCGATCTAAAAATTGAACGTATCCGCACCAATGGAGATTTGATCGCATTTACCGGAAAAGGAAACATACAACTGGACAAAGAGTACGTCGATGTAATGCTTGAAACCAAACCGCTTCCGAACGTCCTCTGGAACATCATTCCAAAACTACTACGTCCAATCACCAAAACCCTTCAGATAAATCTAAAAGGAAACTATGACAACCTCGACTGGACACCTGCTCAAGGACTGTGGGACTCAAAAAAATAGTTCTACGTTCCGCTTTTTCCCCGTACTGAATGATCTCGAACATAACAACTGGCTTTCCGCTGGAAACCGCATTCGAAACAACACCGCTGAAAAATATTTCTCAGCCGACACACTTCAGGATAAAATAGTTCGTGCAATCATCAAAGAACGCGCAATCAACATCAAAGAGATTCTTGAAGCGTTTGAGTTTTTTGCTCAAATACGGAAAAAATTAAAGTCCAAATGCGTTGTCGACCTCTGCTGTGGACACGGTTTCATCGGCCTACTCTTC
This sequence comes from Lentisphaeria bacterium UBA2565, assembly GCA_002340265.1. Taxonomy (GTDB): domain Bacteria; phylum Verrucomicrobiota; class Lentisphaeria; order UBA2565; family UBA2565; genus UBA2565. The sequence goes on from DDLT01000201.1 coordinate 1,261, forward strand.
GCCATTTTTGAACGAAAAGTAGAAAAAGTAATCTTGGTAGATAAAATCGAGCCACCCAGCCGTCAAAAACTCATAAACTGTTTAACAGAAGTGGCTCCTTGGATTGCACCAAAAATTGAGAACCGTAGCGAATCGATTCATTCAGAACTAAATTGGCTGAAGGGAGGAAGTACAATCGTCAGTGCTCACGCCTGCGGTACACTCACCGATCGATGTATAGAACTTGCCATAAACTGCAAAGGAAACATTGCCGTCCTACCCTGCTGTTATCCGGACAAAGCCTGCCCTGCACCTCAGGCAATAGGATTAGCACTAGGAAACGACGTCGCCTTTGACATCGACCGAACCTATCGCCTTTCTAATGCAGGCTACCATGTCAGATGGCAGCACATCCCAAGAATCATCACACCCAAAAACCGTATCCTCTGCGCCTATTTGAACAAATAATAAAAAAAGCCGTTAAATCATTACGATTCAACGGCTTTTATATAATGGTGGACGATATTGGATTCGAACCAACGACCTCGTCGATGTCAACGACGCGCTCTAACCAACTGAGCTAATCGTCCTTAATTTCTCAAGGAGTTGTTACAGTAGAAACTTTTTCCCTTCCTGCAAGTTCAATTTCAACATTTTTACACCTTTCAATTAATTTCCACGTCCCAGCATTTCCGATGCTTCCATCACAATCATAAATGCCTTTGAATCATGACTCTTAATAATTTCACGCAAAAGGCGCAACTTCTTCACCTCTACCACAATGAAAATCATCGTCTTAGGATCATTTTCATGAAGTGCCACACCCGAAATAATCGTCCCGTCTTTACCCAAACTACCCACAATTGCCGAACTCAACTCATCAATTTTATCGGACACAATATGAACCACCTTTTTTGACGGACCACGTGTCAAAATCATATCCACACAACGCGAAGTCACGTAAATACTCATCAAACTCCACATCGCCTTTTCCACATCTTTAAACACATAAATCGACGATACAATGATAAGAAAATCCAAACCGAGCAACACCTGACCCGTTTTCAGCTCCGTCCTTGCTGCAATCATTCGCGCGATAATTGTCGAACCGCCTGCTGAAGAGTTTCCTTGAAAAATCAATCCGACACCCAAACCAATGAGCACACCGCCAAAGATTGATGCCAAAAGCGTTTCATCCGTCAACGCGCCAAAGTTTAGATAAACCGCGAAAAGATCAACAAAAAATGAACTGATGAAGATCGTAAAAATTGTTCGAAACGCAAAACTTCGTCCCAATTGCTTAAACCCCAAAATTAAAAGCGGTAAATTTATCATCAACATCAACGAACCAGTCGAAAGCCCCGTAAAGTAATGAATCAAAATCGCCGCCCCCGGAGTTCCTCCCGTCGTAATCTGATTCGGTAACAGAAACTGACAAACTCCAACAGCCAGAATCAGTGAACCGATAGTCAAAAATAGTAAATTCTTCAGTTCTTTTATGAACATAACCTTTCCTCAATTTATAAAATTACGAACTCGCATGCATGATTCGGTTAGCTTAATAAATTAGCTGAAATAAACAAGTAGATTTGCCGTTTTCACTTTTTTTCTGCTGTCGTTTAACTACCTTTAAGTTCACTAACCAACATAAAAGGAGAAAAACAATGTTGAAAAAGTTGACAATTCTTACCTCGGTAATCGCCGTCACCGCCTGCAAAACGGTTCCCCAGACTGTTCAGGATCGCAATGGGAATGAACTTAAACTCGTCTGGCAGGAAGAGTTCTCACAGGACGGCGTGCTTGATTCGTCGAAATGGACAAAGTGTGAACGTAAAAAGTCCGACTGGAACAACTATATGTCGAAAAAAGATGAACTGTACGCCGTCAAAGACGGCAATCTTCATCTTCGCGGAATTGTTAACCCAGATCAAAAAGCGGACCCCGTGCCGTTTTTAACCGGAGGTGTAATTTCCAAAGGAAAGTTCAATTTCAAATACGGGAAGATCCAAATCCGTGCCAAGTTTGACTCAGCCCAAGGCTGCTGGCCTGCCCTCTGGATGCTCGGCGAAGAAGGCAAGTGGCCGACTAACGGAGAAATCGATCTGATGGAACATCTCAACTTCGACGACAAGGTGTACCAGACAGTGCACTCTTATTACACGTTAAAGGTAAAAGACGACAACAAACCCCAAAAATCCACAACTGCGCCGATCGACCGAAAAGGCTACAACACTTACGGAATGGAATGAAAACTCCATCACCTTCACGGTCAATAATAAACCGACTTTAACGTACAAAAGAGATTCAACAAAAGGTCCGGAACAGTTCCCATTTGAACAGAACTTTTACATACTAATGTCGATGCAGATCGAAGGCAACTGGGTAGGCAAAGCTGACCCGACACACTACCCAACCGAAATGTTAATCGACTGGGTTCGCGTTTATCAATAAGGTTCTACTGAAATAAAAAAGGCTTCCGGGTTGTCCGAAGGCCTTTTTAAGTAAATCCACCATTATTAGGTGGATATAAATTGCATTAATTCACTTCATTGTGGCAAATGAACTAAATAAAAATTAGATATTTCTTTTCCATGACTCTTTCAGCTCATTTGCTGCGTCACTTATTTCATCTACACGGTCATACACCACTATTTTAACATGTGATGGGGCATATTTTTTCAGCTGTTCAAGAACCTGCTGTTGTGTAGCACCGCAGTAAGACAGCTCAAAATACTTTTCATACTTTGATCCACGACTTTGACTATGCTCTAACTTTTCAACGAAGCTTTTTTGATAGTTTGATTGATCGGTCAATATATAAATAAGTTTAATATCTTCTTCAGGCCCTGATTTTCCGTAATTAGAAACAAATGACCTGTATGAATTCATCAGGACTATTTCCTCCACAAGCTCCCATTTCCACAAATATTTACTAATACTGTTTGTACGCGTTATTTCTACTCCACTTTTATTTGCCCCCCAAATAAAACTATACTTACCTTTTAATGCCCCCCGCACATTGTAAAAGCCAAATAGCCCTAAAGTTAAGCATATATAAAAAATATATCCTAGTCCACCTGAGTCAACACTCACTATAGCAATACCAGAAAAAACTAAACCGAAGAGTATATAAAAAATGCCATTTGCTAATGAAGAAGTCCCAAAATTAAAAGAATCATCGCTAACGGTCATTTTTTGATATGTATAGTTCATCTTGACTATCTCCGTATTATTTAAGTAGAGACACCGATAGTGTCTTCAGTTTTCCACTCTTCAATAAAGTTATTGCCTTTTCATAACATTCTTGAGCTTTAATAACTGCCATATATCCAGTCTTCCTATCATCCGGAAGTTTCCATTTACCATCAACCAGCTTAAGTCTGTTATATGTATCTGTCTCTGGATTCCGGCCATCCTCATATTTAAAGTCTAAGAAGAAAGACAGATTCTCGCTATCATTAGATTTATACCAAACAATATATTTCAATTCAGAGTATGCACCTTTAAAATGCTCTTTCTGGTCAATAGTTACGGCTCGACGCATATGCACGGCTTTTTGTTTAAACCTCTTATATAGTTCATCAGTTATCGGTGTTTCAATATAACTTTGCAACACACTCTTACTTTCATTAACCCCATAATCACTATAACCCATAAGCAAAGGCTTCATCCAAGAATATTTATTAATATCTTTTCTTGTCTTATAAATTGGAAGAAGTTTTAAAGGCTTCTCAAGTGCGTAGACAGCAACTGAATATTCCTGTCCTTGAACCATAACTTTAGATTTAGTTAATGCCCCATCACCCTTTAATTCTTTTTCATTAGAGTGTGATTTTTTAGACGACTCTGCACTCTGTTCTTTTATACATTTAACCTGCGTGGAAGGCTTTGTTTCTTCACCCATTGATAGCAAAGGGGAAGCTAAGCTTAAAGCCATAACAGCCACAAAAACATTACTTTTCTTCATCAATATATTTCCTCTATATTTTTATTTAACAGCTTCAACGTAACTCGTTTTTAAGCTTCACTATAGGATTTTAATAGCTTTTCCTTTTTTAGCTACTTCTTTCGAAAACTATTGTTTAATAAACTAACTCAAACCTTCAATAATGAACGAAGTTCTATTCTTATCACATAAAAGACATAATAGGCGAGCTTTTATAAAACTGCTTGAAATAAAAGTCTAACCTCTTATTTTTTACCACGGGATACCTTTAGGGAAAACATAGCTATTATTGATAGCATCCAAGAACAGAATTTTTATTCTTATTTTTTATTAAAAGACATCCAGAAAGAGTGATTTATAAATTGATGGAACAAATTGTTAATGGGGAAGCTTTAACGGAACTTTCTAACACGCTTAACAAAGAACTAAAACAACTAAATGGGGGAAGTTATGAAACGATCTCAGAAAATGGACTTTGCTCGCCTAATCTCCGAGTTCCTTAATGGACATAAAGATGATCTTTTGGCGAAAAGTTTTGATGCGACAAACGACATTGCCGAAATAACAGCTTTGTTGACAGCCGCTATTGAAGCTGAAGACGAGCAGTTGGATGCGAAAGCAGTTGCCAAGCAGAAAACTGCAGTTGCTAACAGTGCTGTGAAAGATTGCTACACAAAAGCATCATCTGCTTTTGACAGCATTATCGGCGCATTAGGCAAAGATAATGAGCACGTACAAGAGCTACGTCGTCTAAGACGTAACTAGTTACTTGTGTATCTACTCAAGAAGCTCAAATTCCTTTCACAAAGGGCTTGAGCTTTTTGTTTAGAGGTGTTCCAGTTAAGGCTTTTTAAGATAAAACATTAAATGATTCTCTTGATTGACCTGCAAAAGTCTCGTAGAGACGACACCTTTGTAGAACTGTCAATCGAAAATTTTATTGAGCGCTGTAAGTGCGATATATTTCAAACTCAGATGTCACACCTACGGCGCTTGAACTGTTACTTTCTGTTTTAACCTACAAAGATGTCACTCCTACGGAGCTATTAAAAAGGACAAGTCTCGTAGATTATTGTTTATACAGCCGTTTAGTTAACATAAAACTGTTGATGTAAGATTCAATCGATATTCTATGAAGCTTAACAGACATCCTATACTCTATAATGCACTTTCTGCAAAACGTAAAGCATTCTTTTTATTCCATAACACATCCGTTATAGAACGTAGAACGTCCGTTATAAAGCGTAGAGCGTCCGCTGTAAAAATAAAAATGTATTTTCTGACTATAATCACTCTGATTTTATCGTAAAAAGGGTCAATTTTGCTTTATAAAAGGGTCTCTAAAGAGTGCAGAACACCTTTTTTGTAATAAAAAAGAGTCTCCAAGCTTTGCAAAAAGTGTAAAAAACTTTATAACGCATGCTCTACGTTCTTCGTCAGACGTGTCAAAGAGCGTAGAGACACCTTTTTGCTCTTTAACGGGACTTTCTTCTCCTCAATATATGTTTTTTGATTAGAGTAGCAATTTATTCTGTTTGACTAGTTTGTGATTACGAGTAAAAAAGGCTTCCGGGTTTTCCGAAAGCCTTTTTTAAAGTCGTTATCAATAGTGATGTTATAACACCATTGCGGCAATCCAACCGAAAATGATCAGCGGAATGTTGTAGTGAATAAATGTCGGTACCACACTATCCCAGATGTGATCGTGCTGACCGTCCGCGTTCAGTCCGGCCGTCGGACCAAGCGTTGAATCGGAAGCCGGAGAACCCGCATCACCCAGCGCCGCAGCTGTTCCCACAAGGGCAATTGTGGCAGGAATTGAAAAACCACATTTAATCGCCAGCGGCACATAAATTGTTGCAATAATTGGAATGGTCGAGAACGACGAACCAATCCCCATTGTCACCAAAAGACCGACGACAAGCATCAGAAGTGCCGCCATCGGCTGGTTTGAACCAATCAAATCGGTAATAGAGGTCACAAGTTCCGGCACATGCCCAGTCGCTTTAATTACAGAAGCAAAGCCCTGTGCCGCAATCATAATAAAACCGATTCCGGCCATCATTTTTACACCACGCTGAAACACAGTTGTCGCGCCCTCTACTTTCAGAACACGTGTTACATCCAAAATCACAAAACCAATCAGTGCACCGAAAATCATCGAATCCGTATAAAGCTGAACTGCCAATGAACAGATAATCGCAACAAATGCGAAGATCACATGCTTTACATCAATCTCTTTATGCTCTGGTTCAGCGTCAAGAATTACCTCTTCGTCATATTCACGCGGTTTTCTATAGGTCCAGAAGATTGCCACAAGAAGACCAAAGATCATTCCAAGTGCCGGAAGAATCATTGCAGAAGGAATCATCTCCGCAGTAGCGCCAGTTAAACCACCATCTTTCAGGTTCGAAAGCAGAATATCATTTAGAAAGATTCCACCGAAACCAATTGGAAGAATCATGTAGGTTGTCACCAGACCGAATGTAATCACACAGGCAATAAGACGACGGTCAATTTTCAGTTTTGACATAATATGAAGAAGCGGCGGAATCAGAATCGGGATAAATGCAATATGAATTGGGATCAGGTTTTGAGAAGCAATTGCCATCGCTAGAATAATTACAATCAGCGACACCTTTACAATTCGATTTAGTGACTTCTCCGAGCCAGTTCCCAACCTTCCAATAATTTTATGCGAAATCAAATCGGTAATTCCCGATTGCGAGAGCGCCACAGCAAAAGCACCCAACAAAGCATAGCCTAAGGCGATTTTAGCACCACCTCCAAGCCCTGAATTAAATGCATCAATAGTCGTAGAAAGCTCCATACCACCACACAATCCACCCACAACAGCACTGACAATCAGCGCAATGACTACATTTATGCGGCATAGACTCAGAATCAGCATCAAAGTCACCGCAATTACAACAGCATTAGAAAACATAAATATCTCCAGTTTATCTAATTATTAAAAAACACAGGCAACTCTTCACCTGCAAAACGTTCGCGAATCTCTTTGGATTCATAAATATAAAGTTCTTTATCTTCAGGGAAAATCTCCAGAAGTTCATTCCAATACTGACAGGAGTTTTTCAAATAATCCGCATTCGGCTTCAAATCCATCCGCCCGACAAGCGGACACTTTCCTTCCACGAAGAAGTTATAAGTCAGCCCGACCAATTGATCGTTTTCATCAAAATATGGGAGAAATGGAAAAGTACGGCAAATCAGAGCGCGTTCTTTTCGTGGACAGTCAGGAGCGTAACGGCAAGTGGCATAAACCTCTAGTTCCGGCTCGACCTCAAGCTGAAGATTGAGTTTCGTAATCTCCTCACCTTTCAAAGTCTGCCAGATATGCACACCGCATTGACGATCCCAACGAATCTCATCACGGTAAAGAAGCGGTATTACATGACGCGAATCGCAACAATACGGTTCGCCGCCATTTTTCTCCGCGCAGTTAAAATCGTACATATCCGGCGAGAGCAATTTATAAAAATGCTCCAGCTTTTCATTAGTCATGTGAACAGGAAAATCCATTTTACCTCTTATCAACCCATTAGCCAAAAAAGGATGAACCTAAATTAGATTCACCCCTTTTATGTATTTGTTATAACAAAAGTCTTGCAGATATCAATCAAGTACAATTACTGTTCCCGATGCAGATTCATGAACCTCTACATTACAATCTGTATCGTCATTATGACTTTTTATCTCTTCTTGTTCTTCAGCATAATAAAGCTTTTTTGATAACTCAGTGGTGTAAGCATCGAAAAAAGTATCCATTTCGTCAACACTTATTTTATTGTTACCGTCTACGTCTATTTGATCAACTATTATGTTGTACATCTCGTTATAGCTATAAAACGTTTTTACATGCGTTTTGAAAAATACGCCTGTAGTACTATAACTAGCAAGAGTTTTATCTTTATTGCTTATGATATGATGTAACTTGTTTAGCACTTCTTTGTTTTCACAAGAAACCTTCACACGTTTCGGTTCAGGTTCTTTTATTTTTTCCTGATAGCTAGCTTTCATTGCACATGAACTAATCAGAATTGACATACATACTAACATAAACAACTTCATAATATTTACCTTTGCTCAAATGCTTTCATGTAGAAAATAGACGTAAGCCTTACGTCTCTACAAACTTAAACTTTTAAACCTGCAACCTGTAACTTATTTAACAACAATGCGGCGAACGTTCTTTTTACCGAACTTCAGCATAATCGCACCATCTTGAAGATCTTTCTCAGAAATCTGATATTGATTATCTTTCACTTTCACATCGTTGATGCTCAGCGCATTGCCTTTTAGGCTACGACGCGCATCACCATTTGATTTACAAAGCCCGCAGTCAGCAAAAAGCTTGATTACCCAGATGCCTTCTGCAAGCTCCGCACCATCCACTTCGTAAGTCGGCAGATCCGCCAGCGCGTCAGCTGCTGTAATTGTAGTCACCTGACTAGTCGTTTTCACTTTTCCTTCCGCGTCGGCAAAACCAAAGTTTGAACAAGCCGCAAGATACGCCTTCTTCGCTTTTTCGTGACCGTGTGCAAGTTTTGTCGCTTCGTATGCCAGAATCTCTTTTGCACGGTTGATGTTACCGCTTCCAAGAATTTCATCAATTTCTGTCATCGGAAGCGTCGTGAAGAAACCGTAAAGTTTGCGAACATCCGCATCATCCACATTTCTCCAAAACTGGTAGTAATCATAAACCGAAGTTTTGCTTTCATCCAACCAAACTGCTCCGGCAACAGACTTACCAAACTTCTGACCTTGAGAGTTCATCAAAAGCGGGAATGTCGCACCGTACGCCTGTTTACCAAGTTTGCGGCGGCAAAGCTCGGTTCCTGCTACGATATTACCCCACTGATCCTGCCCGCCAAGCTGGAAAGAACAGTTTTTCTCTTTATAAAGATGATAGAAGTCGAAACCCTGAAGCAACATGTAGTTAAACTCGATGAACGACAAACCGTTCTCAAGACGCTGTTTTACAGATTCGGCAGTCAACATGCGGTTTACAGAGAAATAACGACCGACATCACGCAGGAAATCGATGTAGTTCATACCTGCAAGCCAGTCGGCATTATTCACAAGCTCCGCACCGGACTCTTCGTTAAAATCAAGAAAACGTGAAAGCTGATTCTTAAGCGCATTCGCATTATACTCAATCTGCTCTTTTGTCAGCATTTTACGAATTTCAGACTTACCTGATGGATCTCCCACCATCGCAGTTGCGCCGCCAACCAGAGCAATCGGGCGATGTCCACACTGCTGAAGATTACGCATTGCCATCACCGGCAGAAGGTGACCAATATGAAGACTATCCGCAGTCGGATCAAAACCGACGTAGAAAATTACACCTTCCTCGTTCAGCGCTTTCGGCAACATCTCCTCATCAGTCAGCTGGTAGATAAAACCACGCTCTTTCAATACATCAAAACCGTTCATTATTATTTCCCTATCAAAATTGCTAGTAAATCCAGCGCTACGAGCTGGATAAAAAACTGTTTGTTAAATTGCCACCTCATAGCGATGGCACTACTAAGATTTTAAAACTTCTTTTAACTTATCAATAAAAATTTCATTCTGTTCCATCGTACCGAACGTGATACGAATCCACTCAGGAAGTCCATAACCATCCATTGGACGAATAATCACACCGCGTTTCTGCAGCTCTTCAAAAACCTGGCGACCATTACCGGTTTTCACAAGAATGAAGTTGGTGCTCGTCGGCACAAATTCCAATCCCATCTTCTCAAACTCGGCTTCCATATAGTTTTTACCTTTGCGGTAAAGCGCACGACAGCGACGAACAAAACCTTGATCATCCAACGCCGCTTCCGCCGCAATCTGAGCCATACGAGTGGTATTGAACGGCTGACGCGGTTTCTGAAGCGCATCCACAATCGGCTGAGGTCCGATACCATAACCGATACGAAGTCCCGCCAAACCGTACGCCTTTGAAAACGTTCGAAGCACAATGCAGTTACGATTTTCTAGGACATATTTCATTGTATCCGGCATACGTCCAAGGCAGATTTCTGCATAAGCCTCGTCGAATACAATCAGAACATCTTCCGGCACCTTGTCCATAAACTTACGAATTTCCGTTGCATTCACCATACTTCCTGTCGGATTGTTCGGATTACAGATAAATACAACCGACGTGTTCTCGTCAATCGCCTTCGCCATCTCTGTCAGGTTATGCGTAAAGTTCTTCTTAGTCGGCACCTCTTTAACTTCCGCACCGAACATTTTTGCCATCAAGCGATAGACAATGAAAGCATACTCCGAAACCACCACATTCTTACCTTCACCCATAAACGAGTGACCGATAAACTCCAGAATCTCGTTAGAGCCGTTACCGAGAATCACATTCCCCTGCTCTACTCCGAACATGCCGGCAATTTTGGAACGCAGATTATAACCGCCCCCGTCAGGATAAAGAAACATCTCGTCAACCGCTTTTTTCATCGCGCGCTTTGCCAGACGCGACACACCCAGCGCACTCTCATTCGACGCCAGTTTAACGATTTCCTCCGGATTCAAACCCATTTCACGCGCCACCGCTTCGATTGGGCGACCCGGCTCATAAGGAATCAACTCCGCGATCTGCGAAGGCACATGTTTTAAAACTTCCATTATTACTACCTGATTATTAACAATTTAAAAAGATTTAGAAAGTTGCAGACTATCGCAATTTGAACCAAAATTTCTGCAACGGCGTTAAGATACAAAACTCCAACGATTTAACAAGCAAAAGCCTTAGTAATGTTCAATTTATAAAAACATAAAAAAAGTGGTCATGAAAAAACACGACCACTTAGAGTTAAATTAAAATTTATAAAACATTTATAGCTTTACTGTGACCTTTTTTCCACTAGTCACAAATGATATACTACATCAATTTATAGTGATTATGAGGTTCTCCATCCTCAAAGTAAGGTTCACGGTTAACAATCAAATCTCTATCAATAGACGAAATAACCTGAAGCATGTCAGCAAGAATGGAGTCATGGTATTTATAAGAACTATGTACAGACACACTTTTATTCAATTTCTTTGAAAGTATCTCAACCTCACTTTGGTTCGCAAAGTTGGCAGAATCAATTAATACAACATTCTCTGGTAAATTATCATAATTATTAGCACCATGTCGCCCAAGGCGGTTACTACCAAAACGTTTGACACTTGATGCTTTTACCACTCGATCTGATTTCGAATAGTAGACATGAACTCGTCTAGAAAAGTTTGAGATATAGCTTGCTTTATGTTCTTTCTCTATATCCTTTGATGAAATATCGGGAGCAAGCATTAGGGTTTCATTAAAAATTAGGCGACCATTTGGGGTTCCCAACTCATCTGAAAGATACTCCATTCCTTTACGTAACAAATAATTGCCCATAGAATGCACGATACAAAAAGTGGTAGAAAAACAAATACGTTTTTGTTCACTAACAAAGCTATTAATATCTAGCAAAAACCTTGAAAATGCACCTACTGAATCTCGTGCTTCTTCCCTATCTGAGAGGTAATGAGTAACTCTGCCTGAAGAAGGCCATGAAAAACCGATGAGTATTAGGGGAGTTCCATTTGCCGCTTGTAAACGTTCTTCTAAGTCAGCTAGTTCATCTATGCTATCTTGATAATCATTATTGTATCCATGAATGTACACTCCTACTTTAGGCGTTCTAATACCTTCCTCGTCACGCAGTCGATTTATTTCTTTCAACAACAAAACTTTAAAGCCATTCTTTCCCGACTTTTTAAAGCCACGTTTGCCAACAGTACCATTGTTATACTCGTATTGATAAACAAACTTCTTATGTGGCATTTCTTCATCACCAAATTCACCTTTCTGCATTCTTCGATTTGTCACCATAAACAACATGATTGACCTCCAAAATAATCGTTAACTTTTTCTACGAATCTTCCAACTGTGCAAACTCCTTTTTTCTAAAGGTTACTGTTTTATATGCGATATTTACATCCCCTACAATCTTGTGTATTACACATCTTTACTAGAAGAAGCAAACCCTTGTAACTGAATTTTTGTTTGTAAGATCTAACCTTGATACTTTCTAATATTTAGAAATTTTTCCCAAAAACTGATAACGTTTATGCCGTTGCAGTACAGACTGTCAAAAGAATGAGTAATGCAACGTCGATGATGAGATGAAGATATATTGTGACATTTAGACGATATCTCATATCTCCTTTTATTAACATTTGCTTCATGCTTTCCGAGACAAAATATTCGTCAACTTCACTCGAACTTAATCTTATCTCGTCCCGTATTGATACGGCCACTTTGGTGGCAGATTTTAACGCCATGAAATTTGCCGTCAAAAAGGCCGAAGTACCTAAAGCCACTGGGACAATTATTTCAATGTCACATAATTTACCTCGGGCAATCAGCCAACTGGAGACACCCAAGACAACGGTTGACCAATACGTCCAGTATTGATTAACTCGAGACTCAGTTTTCTCCAATAAATCCAACAACTGAAATATCTTCATAAGACGATTACCTTTTTTATAGTCACAAAACACAATTACCATATTATATTGTAAGTTTATTGAAGTAGCTTCATTAGTTTTTGCTTGTCTTCATATGATAAATCCTTCCTCTTCTTTAGGAGGTCTAAGGCAGTTTTATTATTCCGTTTTGTTTTGAGCCTAGTATTTGCTCCTAACTCAATCAAACGCTCAATGACATCAGTATTATTACAACTAACCGCATCCATTAGGGCAGTTTTGTCGCTAATACTATCTCGAGCATCAATATCAGCACCAAGCTTAACTAAACGTTCAACCATATCCGGGTTCCGATTAGAGTAGGCGGCCGCAAGCAGTAAATCAGTTTTTCTTTCTTTACTTTTAAAGCCATCCTCCAGCTTCATCAATTTTTCAAAAATAGCAACATTAGGGTTGTATCTCACTGCATAGTATAAAGCAGTAAAATTATAAAAGCTACCATATTCAGTGTTGAAAGCGTTGACATTAGCCCCTTCTTTTATTAAAAGCTCAATCACATCTGGCGAAGGGGTAGTCGAGGCCGCCTCCATCAAAGCAGTCATTCCATCTCTACCCTTTAACTTAATGTCAACACCAGATTTTATGAAAAATTCTATTACATCTAGGTTTTGATTATATTTTACTGCGCAGACGAAAGCAGGTTTCCCATGCTTATCCTTTGCGTTAACGTCAGCACCCAATTTTATCAAATGTTTTATTACGTCCAGATTTAGGTTATTCTTCAAAGCAATCATCAAAACAGTATTTTCGTCTTTATCCTTTGCGTTAACATCTGCTCCCAATTTTATCAAATGTTTTATTACATCCAGATTTAAGTTTTCCTTCAAAGCAATCATCAAAGCAGTATTTTCGTCTTTATCCTTTGCGTTAACATCTGCTCCAGCATTGACCAATTGCTCCACTTCATCAACACTCCTACTCTTATACAAACGGCTTTGAGTAGCCTTCTCCAGGTACGAGATAGTTTCACTGTAGTGTGAACCTTTGCTCCCTGTTGCGGTGACATAACGTTCAAATAACGTGTATGATTCTGCTTCCTTTCCAGATTCAAACAATGCTTTGCCTTCAAAAAAGTCCATAGAGTCGGGTAATTTGATGTCCAGCTTTCGCATTTTTTGAAGTGTACCAAGCACTGCCGTCCAGCTTTCAGCCTTTAACTGTGAAGCCAACTTCGTTTTAAGCATATCAAACTGAACTTCTTTTGGTAAAGCATAGAGGTTCACCGCCATTGCCAACAACACAATCATCATTCGTTTCATTTTCATTTCTCCTAGTTACTGTTATTTTTGCTATTTTTTAGTCTTTCTTTAAGGTTATTCAGATACCGTTCGATATCTGGGTATTTAGTTTCTGACCCAACATCTGCATCAAGAACTTTTGGTTTATCTCTCACTTTATCTTTTTCACTGAAATCACCATTCTCCGATGAGTTTAAAATACCCTAGGTCAGCTTGGTCATTGCGCCGATCGACTACTGCACTTTTCACATCGAGGACACTCTTATAATATCCCGTTTTTTCCGTAAAGGAACTTTTATCGCTACTAATTTTACACTTTATGATTGCATATTCTTCAATTCTGCGATGAGCTGCTTTATGACTCGGTGTAAAGCTAATACTAAATGTAGAGTAAACCTCTCTTGTATGATAAGCTTGTTTAGGGAGTTTTTCTCCAACTTTCAGAGTTTTTCCCTGTTTAAGTTCGCGACCATTCATGAAAGTTGTGATTAGGCCTGATTCATAAGTATAACGAGTCATTGTTTTAGATTTGCTACTTAAACTTTTAGTTTTACTGGATCGTTTTTTGGATGAGCTAGATTCACGCCCCGCACCACGAACGATACTTTTTTTTGCTACTTTAGGTTTCTGGGGATCAAATTTTTCCCGCCATACAGAATACTCTTTGACAAAATTGCTGTTTGAGCCATTGCGATACTCTACTTTCAGTTTGTTATCCCCTGTGTTGACATATAGCTCTTTGGAAAAACTTCCATCATCGCTAACTGAAATCGTTCTTGCTCCTCCATTGACATACACTGTGATTTTGCGACTGTCCAATGCTGTCATGTTTTTGATTCTTCCACTTACTTTCACATACGACTTATGATCCGGCAACCAACTGTCGATTTTATTTAAAACAAGCTCAGCCTTGATGCTATTAAAAATATCTTCTAAACTTTGCTCAGAGGTCTCACTCTTTTCTGATTCGGCAAATGGGTCTGCAATGTCGTTGGAACCGGAACTGTTTTCTGCGAATGGATCTGCTAACTTTTCTGAGTCATTGCCCGCTTTTGAGAAAAGGTCATCCAATTCAGCCGCCATTTCTTTCTCTTTCGCTGCCCCTTCCGCATTATTTTTACTGATTTGTTTATCGCACCATTCTTTGACTGCATTGAGGTTAAAGTCAATTACCGCTTTCGATTTCGAACTGGAAAACTTCAACCCCAGAGAAAAACACTCTTTGGCATCGGCTTTATTTAGATAGACAGTACCCAAATAACCAAGTCCTTTTTTATAAAATAGCCTGTCCCATGCAGGAGATCCTGAAACATTGAAACTGAAAGCGTTTTCTTTTTGTGCTTTTGTCCAATTCTTAACTTCCTCTGCGTTCCCCCAATGCACTTTACTAAGAGCTCCCAAATCATAGTCGACACCCACGTCTCCATTAAACCATTCGCTGTGTGCACCGGCTTTGACGAGACAGGACGTAACTGAAATCTTTTCAACCTCACTGCGAGGAACCATGAAGTTTTGATTTTTATATTTCACCAAAAGATCAGAATTGCCATCTGAATTGATTGCCAAAACGCCTCGCGCACTCCGTACTGGCTCGCCTAACAACAATTCCAGTTTCAACTCCACATAAACAGAAACATCCAGATCTGAGATTTTAACCTCGTCAGTTTTTACTCCATCACTTTTTACGACACCTTGATAACTGTATTCACTCGACGCTTGAACATCACAAACTACCAGTAGAAACATAATTATTGTAACAAGCTTTTTTTTCATAATTTACCTCACAAATTTCCAGTTACCCCAAATGCAATTAGGGTTTTACTTCAAGAAGCTGTTGGCAGTGTCCGTTTTGACACTGTCCATTCTGTATTAATCATACAGCGTTAAAGTCAGAACACAATATTTAACCCCTGATAATTGTTTATGAATTTAGTTTTTTACAAAAGCAAAACTTTCGCCTTCTTTAGTTCGGTAATGTTTTAATTATCAAGATCGTAGTGCCCTCCGCACGCAAAAACTACATTTCCGAACCATTTTGATTGCATAAGGCGAGTCTGACAATAAATTTAACGGACACAAAACCCTAAGGAGGAAAGATGAATTTTTCTTCAAAAGATTTATCTGTTGATATAGAAATAAAAAAAGCGAGTTCAAGGTTGCAGAAGCTGTTTTCCCCGGCGGCTCAGAAAACCGTTGACAGCTTTACAAACTGCCGACTGCTGATTATCGGAACCGATCATAATCTGCTTTCTCTAAACGAACGCGAACCGTTTCACCTCGTCGGCAAACGTTACGATATACTGGGAAAAATGTTAAGTCAGGTTAATGGCGTGCACGAATTCGCCCTTTTAAACACCTGCAACCGCATCGAATTTATCGGACTCGTCGGCAATGCGGACGAAACCGAACTTATCGTTTCACGACTTCTCGACTTTCATAAACTGAAACGTGGGAAGTTTTACGTAAAATATGACGAAGAGGCATACGAACATTTTTGTTATGTTGCCGCCGGACTCTATTCGCAGACGCCGGGTGAAAATCACATTGTCGCGCAATTGAAAGAAGTTGTACAAACGGCCAAAAAACGCAGCTGGGCGAACTCCTTTCTCCAGCAGTGGTTCGACGCGACAATGCACGTGTCGAAGCACATCAGAAACGATGTCTCATCTGTCCTCAAAAAGACAGAAATTGAAGAGTTAGCCTGCAACTATCTTGCATCGCTTTTTCAAAAGAAAGAGCTGAAAGAACTTATCGCGGTTGTCATCGGAACGGGAGAAATCGGTAAAGTTGTCGTCCCGCACCTTAAAGAATTGGGGACAAAATCGCTAAAATGGATTTATCATCATAATCAACCGTATCTACCGAAAGGTGTCGAGCTTCATTCACTCAGCGAACTGCCGACGATTCTCGGTAACGTCGATCTGATCGTCTGCGCCGCCGCATCGCCGGTACCGTTGCTTCATCAGGGACACGCGCCGTTTTTTGATCAGGAGCGGCCGATTCATATCGTCGACTTGGCAATTCCGCGAAACGCTTCGGCTGATTTGGAAAAAGTGATGGAAAACCTGACAATTATGGATTTGGATGACCTGAAATACTGGTACCGCCGCGAAGGATGCGACATGAACCGCGTCTTCGAAATTGCATCTGACGACGTGCGCGAGCACCTCGACTATTATCAAAAACTAACCACTGGACTTTAAATGAATCATCAGCAGAGACGAAAAAAGATTTGGTTTGATGTCGACACTTCTCTAATGCTAAAAGCCGGAACCCGCAGCAGCAACCTAGCGCTAATCCAGACCAATTCCGCATTGCGACGAATCGAAAAAGTGTTCCCGAGCATCGAATTCAAAACCGTACCTTTTTCCTCTCCCGGTGACCGCGACCTAAAAACCGACCTCCGCATCAGTGAAGGCGACTTCTTCACCAAAGATTTAGACCAAGCCGTGCTGAGCGGTAAACTCGACTGTGCGGTCCACTCTGCAAAAGATTTACCAGAAACGCTACCCGATGAAATCGGCATGTTTCTACTTCCATGGAAGGAGGATCCACGCGACGTCCTCATTTTTTCTAAAAAGTTTAGAGAAAACCCGCACGACAAACCGGTAATTGGTGTCAGCAGTGACCGACGTGAAACATTCTGCAAAACACGTTATCCAAACTGCATCATGAAAAGCATCCGCGGCGACATCGAAACCCGTCTTGCCCAGCTTGACTCCGAAGATTACGACATTGTCATCATGGCATCCGCCGCACTCATTCGCCTAAACCTTACTAAACGCATCGACGAATGGATCTCACTAGAAGAACTTCCAGCACCGGAGCGTCAAGGCGTTCTAGCCGTCACCTATCATGTGGAAAACCGTTTCATGCGCACCATGTCTCGCTTTTTCAGAAAACAGCATTTTGATCCATGTTGTCTAAGTACATCAACCGTCATGCTGACCTGTAGCGAAAAACTGATGCAGAAAAGCGTAAATATGATCAAAGAGTACCGCGGCATTCCAATTGAAACGCCGTTAATCAAACTAGTGCCGACCGAAAACTGTTTTCAAGAATCAGAGCTGAACAACTTCGACTGGTTAATTCTTACATCTCCGACAGCAGTCTCCATCTTCACCTCGCAGATTTCAGAAAAAGTCCAACTTCCTAAAATTGCCGTATGCGGTCCAGGAACTGAGAAAATTCTCATTGAAAATGGATTTAAAGCCGACCTTGTAGCCGACGCTAACTTCGGCAGTCAGGGTATGGTTGATGCACTGGAGAACAAACTGAACGCAAATGACAAAGTGTTGAGATTCTGTTCCGACTACTCATCCGAAACCATCACATCGGCACTGAAGAAAATGGGTTGCGAGGTCGACGAACGCACGCTTTATCAAAACATTCCGCGCAAAATTGAAGATTTACCTGACTTCGACGTCGTATTCTTTGCCAGTTCTTCGGCAATCAAAGCCTTTGTCGAACAATGGGGAACCATGCCACTGGATCGAAAAATCGTCATCACCATCGGCGAGCCGACCTTCAAAACAGCCTGCCGCTTAATGCCGGATTGTCACGCGTTGATGGCATCGAAAGCCACCGTAAAAGGAATGGTAGCCACCACCGCCGATCTATTAGAGTTCCGCGAACGCCTCCTCAGAAGTTAATAAGTTTAAGGTTGCAGGTTGGCAAGTTGCAGGAACTGACCTATGTGTCTGCCCAAGCAATGCGGGCGAACACATAGGTTCGCAACCAACAGGATCATCGCCGTTTCCCAAAACACTCATTGTGGTTGCCCGCATTACGTCGATTCGCGCACCAACAAAGGGCGCCCCTACAGAATTTTGCTATTAATGTCCTTAAAGACTTAAAAGTCATTAATTGCATCATAAACTCTGTCAGTAGCCTGCGAACCTTCCACCTGCAACTTTTAACTTGCCGACCTGAAACCTTTAAACTTGTAACTTTTGACTTTTATTGCCGTGTTTTCTTATTAAACTAACTGCGTTCCAATTAGTTATTTCAGAAAATTATATATAAAATCATGAGGTTTTACCATGACAGAGCTAAAGCTTGACCTTAGCAACTTGGGCGAA
Source organism: Lentisphaeria bacterium UBA2565 (assembly GCA_002340265.1). Taxonomy (GTDB): domain Bacteria; phylum Verrucomicrobiota; class Lentisphaeria; order UBA2565; family UBA2565; genus UBA2565. The sequence goes on from DDLT01000201.1 coordinate 20,055, forward strand.
GTTTTCCCTGCCGACTTTTCCGCTGACGAAATTGCGGCTGGTCAAACGATTCTACTTAAAGAACTTGCAGGCCGTTTACACGAGTTTTACGGCGGAAAAATGATGACGATTCCAAAAGCCGGACTTTACGGTTTCAACTGGTTCAACGTCTGGTACTCGCCGGGTGTATCAAAAGTTTCGACTTCTATCCGCGATGACTACAATGCTTCGTTCCGTATGAGCAACCGTTCTAATCTTGTTGGTGTAGTTTCAGATTCTACCCGTGTACTTGGCGACGGCGACTGTACGGCACCTGGCGGTCTCGGCGTGATGGAAGGTAAAGCGTTTTTGATGAAGACGCTTGGTGGCGTTGACGGTCAGGCACTTTGTATAGATTCGAAAGATGAGAACGGCAAACAGGATGCAAAGAAGATCATCGACTTTGTAAAGATGTGTCAGCACAGTTTTGGTGCAATCAACCTTGAAG
>DDLT01000132.1 GCA_002340265.1 Lentisphaeria bacterium UBA2565
AAAATCATAAGACTTTTTTATGCCATGCAGTCCTGCAAAATGAAAATCACAAGACTTTTTTACGCCATGCAGTCCTGTAAAATAAAAAACGGAACTCTTTTTTGTGCAAAATGGTTTGGTGTTGTTCGCTTTTACCAGTAAACTTTGCCACACATGGAGGTGATTATGAAATTGTTCGGAGTTTTGATTATGAGTTTGGTGATTGGCGGTTGTGCATCAATGCCGGAAGGCGTAAAGCCGGTTGATAATTTTGATTTGAATCGCTATCTAGGCACGTGGTACGAAATCGCTCGTTTGGATAATCGGTTTGAGAAAGATATGGACAATGTGTCGGCAAACTATTCGCTTCGTGAAGATGGAAAAGTCAAAGTTGTAAATAAAGGCTTTAAAATTGAGCAAGAAAAATGGTCGAGTGTAACCGGAAAGGCGTATCAGGTGGAAGAGGGCAAAGGTTTTCTGAAAGTCTCTTTCTTCGGCCCTTTCTATGGATCGTATGTCGTTTTCGAATTAGATCAGAAAAACTATGACTATGCCTTTGTGACAGGAAACTCCCGCGACTATCTCTGGCTTCTGGCAAGAACTCCCGAAGTGAGTGAAAAGGTGATTGATCAATTTGTGAAGAAAGCGAAAGCGCTGGGATACGAAACTGATCAGCTCATTTACGTAAATCAGGATAAAAACAGATAAAAACACCGCGGGATCAATTCCCGCAGTATTTAGACTGATTGTTATTTAATTATAACTTCGACGACTTCTTCTTTGTCGTTAGTTTCTACAGCAATTATTAGTTTGCGTTTTGCATTTAGTTCAGGAGCCTCTTCCACATCTACTTAATAAAAGTGAAAGTAATAAAAGTGTGATATATTTTTTCAGATTTTATGCCAAGATAATGTTGCACGTGAGCTGTCCCTAGACTTGTGCGAATGGCTTAACCAACAGGCGTTGTACAGGGTCAGCTCAATGTGCTGGTTAGGCAAAGTGTTTGAATTCGAACTGGCAGGTATATTCATTTGGACCTTTCCATCCAATGGTTAGTAATGATTCCATTTTCTTAATGTAGGTTTTCATTAAGTTTTCGTACCGTAACCACAACTTTTCATCTAACAGTGATTCATGTGCGATATCATTGGAGTTTAGTCCACAAGGGTATCTAGCCCAAGACTCTAGCCCTTCTTCAAACGCAGCTATTGTCTTATCATATTTCTTGGGGTATGGAATTTCTCTGCAAATATCTTTCAGCTCAAGCAACTTGTGGGATCGAAGTCTCTTGGATAAGCATCCATTCGATACCCATTCGGGATTCTCATAGACTAAAAATGATTTGATTGCATTTTCTAATGAAAAACCACCCAACAGAAACATAGATCTATTGGCTGTAAAATTCTCAACTTTATATCCAGTTCTGTAATCCTTGTGGATAATCTTTGCACTCTTCGTTCTGTGAAGTTCACTGGCTTGCTCGAAAAGGCTCTCAGCAACAAGCAACCATCCATGGGGATTGGCTTTATCTAAGAATTCTTGGTATTTCATTTTCTTGATTCGCCTAACAACTTATTTAGTTGCAGTTTTGGTTAATTTTTGTGATTTGCTGGTTTTAAGTTATTTTAACCTTAAAACGTTTTGAATGAACTTAGATATGGTTTTTTGCTTTTATTGCAATTGTTTTTGGCAAATTTGCTGTAAACAAAGGCTTTAACGTTGAGCAACAAAAATGGTCGAGTGTGACCGGAAAGGCGTATCAGTTGGAAGAGGGCAAAGGTTTTCTAAAAGTCTCTTTCTTCGGTCCGTTCTACGGATCGTATGTTGTTTTCGAATTAGATCACGAAAAGTATAACTATGCCTTTGTAACAGGAAACTCCCGCGATTACCTCTGGCTTTTGGCAAGAACTCCCGAACTGAGTGAAAAGGTGATTGATCAATTTGTGAAGAAAGCGAAAGCGCTGGGATACGAAACCGATCAGCTCATTTACGTAAATCAGGATAAAAACAGATAAAAATACCGCGGGAGCAATTCCCGCAGTATTCAGCTTGTTGATTAAGTTAAAAGTAACTCCATTTCTCCGAAATGGATGGTGCTGTTTGAGGATAATGCCACTTCGGAGAAGTGGCTCTACTGATGCCTTTTTGTAAAAACATGAAGTTTGTCCACAGTCTGAATACCGCGGGAGCAATTCCCGCAGTATTTAGATTGATTGTTATTTAATTGTGACTTCGACGACTTCTTCTTTGTCGTTATTTTCTACAGCAATAATTAGTTTGCTTTTTGCATCTAGTTCAGGAGCTTCTTCCACATCAACTGAAAAGTGACCATTCTTGAAAGTCGCTTTTGACTTCAGTGACTCAGCACCGTTTCCATTTATGATTGTTGCACGAATGACAGTGTTTTTTGCTAAAGGTTTTGTTGGAACCAAATAAAAGCTTGCAGTGCAGGAGCGTGAAACCTTACAGTCAATACCTTGAACTTTTACCGTGCCAAGCGCTTTCGCTGCTTCAATACTGTGGTCGTGATTGTGCGCGTTTGTTTCTTTTTTCTGATTGTATTTTTGCGTATACGCAGAGCCGGCGTGCGAGTGGTTGCAGCCTGGGCCGTGAACATGTTCCTGCTTTTCTTTCTTTTCGCTGCATGATGCGCAAAGTGCGATGATAACTGTTGATGTAATAATTCTTTTAAACATTTTAATACCTCTTAGTTGGTTATTTAATCTATAATTTTTTCAGTTTCGTTTCTTTTAAATGTTTTGCCGTGGAAAAGCCAGACAAATCCGGCAGGAATCACAAATAGGTTTAAAAAGGTTGATGTGGTCAATCCACCGAGTTGAACGACTGCAATCGGAGCAAGAAGTTCGCCGCCGGGTTTGTCCATTGCCATCAGGATTGGTAACAGGCCGAGAATTGTCACCAGGGCGGTCATCATAATCGGCACGAATCGATCGACAGAACCGCGAATCACAGCCTCTTTCAGCGAAACTCCCTGATCTAGTAAACTTGTGTAGTTGTTTACCAGAAGAAGTCCGTTGCGAACAGCGATTCCGAAAAGTGTGATGTAGCCGACAATCGAGGCTACCGATAAAACTGGTGCCTGATAGGTTCCGCCTAAACCGAGTAATGCGGTAAAGTTGGTGAATATGTTCGGCGAATCGGCAATGAAAACTGCTACGGCACCCCCGATGATTGCCAGCGGCAGATTAACCATGACTAATCCGGCAATTTTCATGGAACCCGTCGCACTTGCCAATAGCATGAAAATAATAATTAGTACGACGGCTGTCATTACTGTTAACATTTTTACCGCAGATTGCTGTGCTTCAAACTGTCCACCGAAGCTGACGGTTACGCCGTTCTCTTTGGCAATCGGTTTCACGCGTTCCTGAGTTGCTGCCACCAGATGACCAAGGTTGTAACCGTCGGCCACACTACATGATACCACAGATTTTCGCTGCAGATTGTCACGTGTCACAATACTTGGCGCCTTTTCCGGACCAATGTCGGCAATTTCTGACAGTCTTACCAGTGTTCCGCTTTCGCTACGGACAATAAAGTCTCGAATGTCATCAATGCTTTTGCGTTTTGCAAGATCCATTCGTACGACAAGATTGTAGCGTCGCAGTCCGTCGTTGATGGTTTTAACCGCGTTGCCATTAAAGGCGGTGCTGACCTGTTCGGCCGCGGATTGACGAGTAATTCCCCAACGGGCAAGATCTTCGGATCGGTAGTTTATGGAGATGGTTTCCACTGTTACTTCGCGGTTGGCAGAGACATCGGTCGCACCCGGAACCGCTTTGACTGCTTCGACCACTTCGGCGGCGGTTTTACGTAGAACCGCCAGCTCTTCACCTTGAATATTGATCGCGACATCCGCTTTGGTTCCAGAAAGTACCATCGAAAGACGGTGTTCTATCGGTTGCCCGATAATAGTAACGACTCCCGGAATTGTCGATACAATGTCGTTGATCTGTGTTTTGACTTTATTCTGATCGAATTCAGGCAACACGCTTACTTCGATTTCGGATGAGCTGACAAGTTCGGCATGTTCATCATTTTCGGCGCGACCAGTTCGGCGCACCACATGGCGCACACCTTCTACTTTTAATAATCGCTTTTCGATGCCGTTTGCCAATCGGTCGGATTCTACAAGAGAAGTGCCGGGTGGCGTCAGAATAAATACGGTAAATGTACCTTCGCGGAATCGTGGAAGGAAGCTGGTTCCATAAGTCGAAATTACCATTACAGAAATGACAATGGTGACTAACGAACAGCTCATTAATGTTTTGCGGTACTTCAACGCAGTGTTAAGAAATGGTACATAAATTCCTTTCATCCAGATGACTAGTTTGGAATCTTTCTCTTCTTCATCACCACCTTTCACTTTGCCTTTCAGTAGATATTTACAAAGCACAGGTGTCACGGTTAAGGCGACTAAAAGTGAGGCGAGAATCGAGATGATGTATGCCAAACCAAGTGGTCGGAAGAAACGTCCTTCCAATCCTTGCAGAAAGAGTAGGGGAAGGAAGACCACTGCAATGATGATGGTGGCGAAGACAACCGATGAACGGATTTCATTACTTGAATCGTAAACAATCCACAGAAAACTCTCACGTTTTTCTTTTGGCAACGCGTTGTTGATTTTCAATCTGCGGAAACAGTTTTCAACATCAATAATGGCGTCGTCGACAAGTTCCCCGATTGCTACTGCCAAACCGCCGAGTGTCATCACATTGATATTTAAACCCAGCGCCCAAAGCACTAGGAATGAGATTGCCAACGAAAGTGGCAACGCGGTCAAAGTAATGATGGTGGTACGCACATTCATCAAGAACAGAATCAGAATGATAATTACCAGAATTGAGGCGTCTCGAAGTGTGATGATTACATTGTCGACGGCCGTTTCGATAAAGTCGGACTGACGGAACACGTGTTTGTTGAGCTTTACACCTTCTGGAAGTGTAACTTCGTAACTCGATAACACTTTGTCGATCTCTTTTGTCAGACTTAGGGTGTTTGTGCCAGGCGATTTTTTTATAGTCAGAATCACCGCGCGTTCACCGTTATCTGTTGCAGTTCCGCGACTCAGAGCGGCGCCGAGTTTGACATCGGCAACTTGTCCGATTGTCAATGGAATTCCGTTTTCGTAGCGAATGACCGTGCTTTTGATGTCTGCGACCGAACGAATGCGAGCCGTTTGGCGAATCATAATCTCCTGACCCTGAACTTCAGGAAGGTATCCGGCACTCTCGGTGCTGTGTGCTTTTCCTGCCGCTGAGACGATGTCTTCAAACGAGAGGTTATAAAGACGGAGGCGATCTTTGTCGACATTAATTTGATACTCCGGAAGCTCTCCTCCAATTGCAGTTACCTGTGAAACTCCCGAAACTGCCAGAAGTTTATTGCGTAGATCAAATTCGGCAATGGCGCGAAGATTTAAGTCATTGACGATTTTCTTCGGACTGCTTAGCGAAACCATCATGATTTCGCCGGTAACAGAGGTGATTGGTGCAATTTCCGGTGTGACGCCATCTGGAAGTTTTTCGTTGGCAATTGCCAGACGTTCGGCAACCAATTGGCGAGCACGATAAATATCTTTTCCCCAGTCGAATTCAACCCAGACCATCGACAAACTGTCGGCACTGGAACTGCGAACTTTGGTGACGCCAGGAAGTCCGCTGGTTGATGATTCGATAGGGAAGGTGATGTATTGTTCAACTTCTTCTGCAGAAAATCCGCCGGCTTCTGACATAATTAGAACGCGTGGTGAATTTAATGCAGGAAAAACATCAACAGGAATCTGAGGCAGCAAAAAGAGCGATGCCACCATTATAATCGCTCCGATGATAAGAACCATTCCGGAGTTATTTAATGAGAATTTAAGTAATTTTTGCAACATAACTTATCCTTAGTGAAAAGTGAAAAATGAATAGTGAAAAGTAGGGTAGTTTCTACTCAGCATGTAAGGCGAGTGTCATTTCGTATTCCACAATCAACAATCGTTTTTAGTGGTTTCCATCGCACCATTTTCCATCAGCGTGGAAGTGACCTTTTTCCTGTGGCTTGCCTGTGTCGCTTGCTGTCGCCAATTTCA
>DDLT01000268.1 GCA_002340265.1 Lentisphaeria bacterium UBA2565
GCTATCAACGAAGGCATCATGGGAGCGCAAACGACCAAGACACTTGTCCGTGAAGAAAAGTCATGTGACAATTTTGAACAAATGGCCGAAGATATGCGTGCTGTTTCTGTCAGCGCCGCATCGAGATCCGCCGCCTTTTTACCAATTGTCCTGTTAATCGGAGCAATCGGAACCGCCCTCGCCCTCTACTTTGGCGGAAAAGATGTTCAAATTTTTGAAAACAGCAACGGTGTTTCTGGAGTTTCATACGGTGTATTGGTCGCCTTTCTTGCCTACACGGTCAAATTCTTCCAGCCGATTCAGGATATCGCCAACCGCTTTGCCGAACTTCAAAATGCGCAGGCGGCGGCTGAGCGCATTGTCGGATTGCTGAAGACCGAACCGGAAGTGAAAGATTATATGGATGTAGTCGCTCCGCCAAAACGCTTTTCCGGCAGAATCGAAATTGAAAATCTTGCCTTTCACTACCTTCCAAGTGAACCGATCCTGAAAGATTTCAGTCAGACAGTTTCGCCGGGAGAATGTATCGCTGTGGTAGGCGAGACTGGTGCAGGTAAAACTACGCTGACAAACCTGATTGCCCGCTTTTACGAACCAGTTTCCGGGACAATCAAATTTGACGGAATGGATTATCTAAAGCTACCGTTGCAATGGATTTACAATCAGCTGGGTGTCGTGCTTCAAAAACCGCACCTTTTCCGTGGCACAATTGCCGAAAATATCGCTTACGGAGCTGACAATGTCTCTTTTGAACAGATTCAAAAAGCCGCAAAACTGGTTTATGCCGATGAGTTCATATCAAAACTTGCAGGCGGTTATGAGTTTGAACTTGGTGAAGGAGGTGCCGGACTTTCCGTCGGACAAAAACAGTTAATCACTTTTGCCCGCGCGATTCTGGTAAATCCGTCATTGATGGTGCTGGATGAGGCGACCTCTTCAATCGATACCGACACGGAGCAGCTGATTCAAAAAGCCATCGAAACTATGCTGAAAGGTCGCACCAGTTTTGTGGTTGCACATCGACTTTCCACCATTCGCAATGCCGACCGTATTCTCGTCATCGAAAACGGCGGAATTGCAGAGATGGGAACACATCACGAACTGCTCTGTCAGAAAGGTATTTACTATAAATTGTATACGACACAGTTTATTCAGCAGGAAGAAGAAAAGTTACTGCATTGTTAAATTGTAGTAAGATAAGGCTTTACCACCTTTTCAAATCGTGAAATCCTTTTATATTCACGATCGCACAAAATTTACAAGGAAACGGAATAATGACAAAAATTGACAATATCAACATCTCCAGCCAGACACTGCTTTCCAGTCCGGCTGAAATTATAAAAGAAAATCCAGCTTCGCAACAGGTTACCGAATTCATAGCTAAATCACGTCAGGAAGTGATCGACATTCTGGAACGTCGTGACAACCGCAAAATCATGATTGTCGGCCCTTGCTCTATTCACAACGAAGAAGAGGCGTTGGAGTTTGCTAAAAATATCAAATCGATTCAGGACAAAGTATCCGACAAGATTTTGCTTGTGATGCGAGTCTATTTTGAAAAGCCGCGTACAACTGTCGGCTGGAAAGGTTTGATTTATGATCCGGATCTGAACGATTCGTACAACTTTGACAAAGGTCTTCGCTTAGCGCGTAAAATTCTTCTTGATGTAGCGGAAATGGGCGTACCTGCCGCAACTGAACTTCTTGACCCGATTATCACTCAGTATATCGCGGATCTTGTATCTTGGGGTGCAATCGGAGCACGTACAACCGAATCTCAGACTCACCGCCAGATGGTGAGTGGCGTATCCATGCCGATTGGATTTAAAAATGCGACAAATGGTAATCTGACGGTTGCTGTTGATGCCATCAAATCGGCATCTCATCCGCACGCGTTCCTAGGCGTTCTACAAGACGGACGCACCGGAGTCTTCCAAACTAACGGAAACCCACACTGCCATGTTGTACTTCGCGGCGGTTCAGACGGACCAAACTTCGGCTCGGAATATACGGCATTTACTCGTGAAGTGATGAAAAAGTCAGGGCTGATTCCAAATATCATCGTCGACTGTTCACACGCCAACTCCGGCAAAGATCCAATGAAACAGCCGAATGTGATGCACGATCTTCTAGGTCAGATTAAAGAAGGCAACAACGACATCGTCGGATTCATGCTGGAAAGTAACCTATTCTCAGGAAACCAGAAAGTCGTTGAAGGTCAGCCTCTGAAAGCCGGCATTTCAATTACCGACGGTTGTCTAGGCTGGGAAGAGACCGCTAAACTTATCAACGAAATGCATCAATCTTTATAAGGTTGCAGGTTGACGAGTTACAGGTTGCAAGTTTGCAGACTGATCAATTTAAAAATCCCGTGTTCTTAGCGAGCACGGGATTTTTTATTGGGGAAGAGTATCAAAATGCTCCTTAGTCAGTGCTATGGCTATTTAAGAGGATTTTATTTTGTGCAGAACTAACCCATTCATCGCCGACTTTCAGGTTCAACTCCAATATAAATTCACCCAAATCTTCACTACTCTCTTCAATTGGAAATACCTGTAGCAAAAGAGTTCCCAAAGTATTTATCTCCATGTCAGGGAAGTTAGAACTATTTTGGTCGACAATCAACACATCACCCTGGCTATCAAAATTATTGTCAGCGCTATTATCAATCCCCAATAGCTCACCTGTTGTTGCATCATAAAGTTCCACACGACATGGAACCGTTGATTTTACCGCAAAATCTGTAATTACCATTTCTTCAGTTCGATTAACAATATTATGATAAAGCGGAATTGAGAAATACGGATTTGACCATGTCAGATTACTATTAGTAATTGCCAAATCTTCAGCGTCACCGCTATTCTCAATCAGCCAATAGGCATTTAATTGATTAGTGTCATCACTTTTCCACTTAATAAATAGTTCCGTTTTTTCTTCAATCGGCTCATCATAAGAAACAATTATAGGCAGGCTCTCCTCTTCTAAAAGCGATAGTTCAAACTTAGATTCACCGGAAAATTCTTTAAGCTTTACACTCAGAAAATTAACTTCACCATCAACTTTCTCTATTTCGGCTTTTGCACCTGTAATTATCAATTCACCTTCAACTGTCGTGTAACTGTTGTTCGCTAAAGTAAATGTGGTAAAAGGGCTCTCTTCATCAGCAACGACAGTCTTTACAGAGGCTGGATAAATTGCAACAGATTGAACGATTTTCTCTTCTTCTAGCTCATTATCAATCTTGTCAATTTCACTATTCCAATTCGTCTGTGTAAGTAACTCTTTCTGATAGGCATTCAGATCGGATTTTTTTGCAAAATTTTCAGTGGCTCTAAGTTGCTTTAATGCGCCATTTACATCACCGATCGCAATAAGGTACTCAAGCTTATAAACAAGCACTTCCAGTATTCGATCTTTAGGGAAATCGTTGTATTTAGCCATGATTTTATCAATCTTATCCCAACACTTTTGTGCCTCTGCATATTTATTAACCGCGAGGTAAAAGCGAGCCTGACATCTGTATAAACGCGGTAAATGAATATACCAACCGAATGTTTCAGTCATATCAATCGCATTCTGCATAACCTTGATTGCCTCACCAAAACGTTCAGATTTCTCTAAAAACAACGCATACTCACGATAAAGCGTCGGCTCACCCACCTTATTCGACTGCTTACGACATTGGTACAGCAGGTCAAGAAACTCTTCTTCCAAGGCATCTAAATCTTCAAATTCGCCACGTTTGATTTTTTCAGTAAGGAGGTCTCGCCTTGAATACTGCATTTCATGAATATTTCCCTGAAACTTAGTCGCCTCAATAATTTCCTTCATCATTTCGGTTTTTGCCAGACTAACATCTATCAAAGAGAGGATCTTGAACAACTGCTTCTTCGAATAAAGGTTTTCTTTGGTTGGCGAAAGATCACATAAATTTTTGTAGAGATCATAAGCCTGTTTTATATACTCGTCTTTCGGTCCAAAATGTTTGGTTCTGAAGTAAATATCATTAAACTTTGCAATATTTTTTGCTCGTTGATGCTTGCTAATAAATGAGCGTTGAAGAATTTCTCCCTGACAGTTAATACCACGCTCTGCATAACCTAAAAACTTATAATGACCACCAAGTTCATTTAAAAGCTTTAGATGATAATCCTGCTCAACAAATGTTCCAGTTCCAATCTTGTCCATTGACCTCTTAATAAACTTTTCCAACAAATCTACAGCTTGATAAACTTTTCCCTGCTTAGAAAGGTAAAATGATTCCCTCCAGATTGTTCTTGGAACCAAACTTCTGAATTTAGCGGGAGTTCTTTCGGCAGTCTGACCATCGAGGACATTAAACTTTTTTCGCTCAAACTTACTTACAAACTTGTTAAGTTTTTTAATAATTTTTCGGTGCAGATTAAGCCCTTTAGTTAACTCATATTGAGTTGTATAACTTTTTTCGAGATAACCCATATTAAGAATTTCCTCAAACTGCCAGCGTACTTTCCGATAGTCATGCTTTAAAAGATAATCTAGACATTCGAGAGCCAACTCCAACTGCGCCGCTCTTTTGCGATAGTGTTTGTGCTCATAATACAACCACGACAAACCACTATGAGCATAAAACTCTGTACTGCTTCAGCGGTAGTT
>DDLT01000108.1 GCA_002340265.1 Lentisphaeria bacterium UBA2565
CGTTGAAGAGGCACTTTTCCTGACCCGTTTTGCATCAAAAGTTTACCTTGTTCACCGTCGTGATCAGCTTCGCGCGTCAAAAGTGATGGCGGATCGTGTACTTTCAAATGACAAAGTAGAAATGGTTTGGAACGCGACCGTTAATGATGTGATCGGAGAAAACTCCGTAACAGCTGTTGAAGTGAAAGATACACAAACCGGCGAACTAAAGCAGATCGAATGTGGAGCAATGTTCCTAGCAATCGGACACGTTCCAAATACCGGATTCCTAAAAGGTATCGCCGAAATGGATGACGCAGGCTTCCTAATCCTTCCAGACAAAGGCACAAGTCACACCACAGTTGAAGGTATCTTCGCTGCCGGAGACTGTGCGGATCACGTATACCGTCAGGCAATCGTAGCTTCAGGAATGGGCTGTCGTGCCGCGATGGATGCAGAACGCTGGTTAGCTGAACAAGAATAGTAAGTCAGCAACAAATATATCAAAAAAGGTGAGCAGAGAAATCCGCTCACCTTTTTTATAGGATAACTCATGGTAGACACCGCAGATACACTTTACATTCAAGCCAGAGCACAAATTCTATGGGGAAGTTCTAGAAAGGAAGTAAAACGATGGCTTTACGACCAAGGTTGTTATGGCTCAGAGGCAGACAAAATTCTTGACATTTGTTTAATGGAACGAGCAAGAAGAGTTCGTCATAGAGCGTGGCTACAATTTTGGGGTGGTCTATTCGGGATCATATTATTGGCTCTTCTTTCTCTACTAGAACACTATTGTCCTGTGGAGGAAGAACCCGACAACTTTTTTCTCATATTCACAACATTCTTTTATCCAGCTCTAGCTTACTACATAACTGCGGCTATCATAAAGCTCGTTAAAGGGGCTAATGCAAAAGGAACAATCTCTTCAATAGAAGATGCACCTGAACCGTACGAAAAAAAACGATGGCGCCTATAAATGCCAAAAAAAGGTGAGCCGAGAATCTGCTTCACCTTTTTTTATAAGATCACTTATAATACCTTTAGGTAAATTCGTATAGTAAGTGCATAGAATAAAACCTAGCGATGCTTTTCAAGAAAAAAAGCCGTTCCATCATTTAAATAAATAACCACCATATAAGTGGTATAAAATATTCGCCCCATGAGCTGAGTGATAAACCACAACCAAAGCCGGATAGTTCTTTTTTGCTTTCGTAACGAGGCTATCGATAAATTTATGATCGTATTCTTTACCTAATAATTTACAATATACCTCATCATTGTAATCTACTTGTTTAGGTGTATTGAAAAACTCTTCAGATCGCGAATGCTGTAAATAAATATAGAGAAAGTATCATTTTCATGCACAAAGTCCTTATAATGAACAAGCATTTCTCCTGCTCCTGCATTGGCCTCTACTACAGCATAATGAGACTGTGTTATTTCAACTGTTTGTGATGTATCATCGTAATGGTAACTTTTTAAATCTTGTATTATTTCATAATCAAGTAACTGTTCAGGCTTTTCAAAGTCGAGAAGACACCCTTTTTTCATACACCTAAACTTATATGTATCATAATTCTGATTTTTTTTGTTTAACTTAAACCACAAAGCTTTATTCGAAGTACCAATCTTATAAGGTTCAATGCCTTTTAAGAAAGGGCTTGAATACCGGGAGTCAATGAAGCCATTTTTCATAACATTTTTTACGTAATGATCAAAATCATCTTTAGCTATAAATGAATTTATTGAACGCCTCAATAGCATCGGAGTTTCCCAATCCTCCTCTTTTAATTTTATGTTATTTTTCTTCAAAAGGTCATAAGTTTTAAGGGGCAAACGATTAGACCAGTTGTTAACTAGACTGGTAATAATATTATTCCCCCCAGTCTTTTTTATATCATTTTCAAAAAAACTGTGATAAAAAGAACCTGGTATAAACTGCCCCACAAATATTTTTTTATTTAAAAACTGTAGTTCTTGTTCACAGCTTAAATCAGTGCCACTGTCACTCCATCCGTCCCAAGAGTTAACCATAGATCCTCTTGCTATCGATTCTGCAATAGTCTTCCAATGCTTATTTAATAAATAGAAAATTTTGTTACCAGGAAACGATGCACTTTCTTCTTGTCGCACTTGGCAGTTTTTGATAGAAATGTTTTCGTTAATTTTCATTTCTTGGTCTAACTTAGAAGTTTCATTTTCTGTCTCGGCTTGAAGTGGGAATTTTATACAAATCAAAATAGCTAATATTAATCCTTTAAACATCTTAATTCTCCCAATTTACACTCTTCAAGAAATTATCTGAAGTCAATTTTTTTATTGATATAAACTGGTTAGACTTTGAAAGGTCTTTTTTGGGATTTTCAAGACCTGTCATATGTTCTGTTCCAGTTTTTCGATCATGGCTATGTATCTTTTTAAATGTCAAGCTTCCGGCATTATAACTTGCAACTTAAGTTAGCTATTAAATTAGCTATCAGGTAAAATTAAGTTTTAATTCATGCATCATTGCTCAAATATGGGAGAAAGTATATTTCATCTTTATGAAAGCAAAAGCTCAATCTATGCTACAATTTATTAAAGCCTATATCAGTACGGGAAATAATAGCTATATCTATAATCTTTGATTTCCCAATTATAGTTGGGCATAATTTCTTTGTCATAAACAAAGTCAGTCAGTCTTTTGAAATTTGAATTAAACAGAGCTAATTTCCCAGTCTCAGCATGGGGTAAAAATATGAATTCATTCACTACTAGCGCTGGGTTTATCGAAGAAAACTTAAATTCAGAGAAGAGCTTTGCTTGTCTGTTATAGACTCCATACTGTTTAGTGTTTATGTCCTGCAAGATGACATATTTGTCACCAACATTTGAAACCCTCTTATTCAAGAACGTCACAATTATATTTCCGTCTTCATCGACAATCTTTGACCATTTAGGTTCACCGGTTTTAAAGTGTAAATTATGAATAACTGCAATGTCATGGGAAAAACTCGTTCCATAAAATGGATTACTTTCTGTTGAGGTAAATAAAATATCCCCCTGTTCATTCAGATAAGCGGAACCAATTCCGTTTATATTAAACTTCAGCCTCTTACAATAATAACCAAACTCTATGATGTCGTCACCGAAATCACCAAACTCAACTTTGACGTCTAAGTCGATTCTTTTTTTTAGTAAAGTAAAAAATTTATGACGTATTTTATTTGTTGATGTAACTACTTTATTTTCTTTTATGTCAATCAACTCAAAATCAACATTATCAATTTTCTCTCCATAGCTTTCTGTATTTAAATTAATAAATAGAAGAAAGTAACCTAACCTACAGTTAAAGGGGCCAAGAGAGCTATAGCCATATTTGACTAATTTATTGCCTGTAAAGTCAAAAACTCCCCATTTACTCACGGTTTCATTATAATGAGGCATATAGCCATAATAAATGGCCGCACAAAATCCGTGAAAAAAAAAGCTCTTTGGGTAGCGGTTTTCACAAAGGAAATCAGGTAAATTAATTCTTCTATTCTGTTTTAAATCAAACAACAAGAACGACGTAAATTTTTTGTTATCATGAGAATAAAGTAAAATTTTGGGAGAACCACTGAACGGTGAACAATCTGGTCGTAACTGGTATTCAATGTCCTTTTTTTCAATTGTTTGGTAATCATCGAACAAACACTTGCTATATATCTGACCATCTTTACCAATCAATCCATATTTGCCTGCCATTCTTACTAAGAAAACATTCCGGTTTAACTTTATAATATCCTCATACAAGTAGTTTGTCATGAGTTTCCCATCAACTCTCAAGCCTTTGAGATTCGTAGGGCCATCGGTTGAATAATATTTCTTAACTGTTTTACTATCGCTACATATATTTACTAATGAAACATTCCCATCAATTGTTACAAATAAAGATTTACCTTCACTCTGCTCAAACTCAATACAACTTGAGCCACAACTAGCAACCCGTACCCCTTTCTTTGAATCTATTAACTTATCAAGTTTATGATTAAAGATTGTAAACTTACTATACTTTTCATCATATACTTCTTCACAAACTAAAAAATTGTCACGTGAAACCATTTTATTATAACAAGGAGAAAGAATTTCTTCTCCTTGTTTAGTAATAAGTCCATACTTTGTTTTTTTTCTTACTATATAGTAATCTGAAAATTTATAGCTAGCACCAATCCACCGTTCTTCGTCAACAATTGTTCCAAAAGCCCAATTTGAGAAAAGTAAAAAAATAAAGATAGGCTTACATAATTTATTTAAGGTTGAATGGTACATGAGCACTTGCTCCCTAGTTAAATTCTGATTTATAATCTTCAGCTGGTCCCACAACAGTTAGAATTTCTTTGGAGGTTATAAATTAGCTATCAGATAAAATTAAGCTTTACCTCAAGCTAAGCGCAAAAGTAGTTTTGTATTATCTTGGACTACTCGGACTGTTTTACCGCAAAAACTTAACCTGTTTCTAAAATGTCGTTAAATTGCCCCAATGCAACTGCAAAAGAGGATTATTATCCATGACAAAACGATGCCTTCCAACAACAGAAAAGTTTCAATTAATGCACATTTTTATCAAAACCACAGGAAAAGGGCACGGTAGCGATCAATGGGTTTTCACTAACAAAAATAAACGCGAACTCTACACTCAACTCAAGCGATTTCTCAACCTTTTCGATCCTATTCAACTCATTGCCTTTTCCATCATGTCTAATCATGCGCATATTATCCTCAATATTCCAACTGAATATGAACTCAGACGGGATGAAGTCGCTGAAAAATATCAACAATGTTATCCGAATCGAAAAATCCACCCGAACTCAAGTAAGTGTCAAAAGCTCCAAAACCAACTCAACGATATTTCCTGCTTCATGCAGCGATTCACTAGAGATTTTACCTATAACTTTAACCGAAACCGAACCTTCAAATTAATAACGAATAATCATTCAAATGCTGTTGCAGTTAAGACATAGTGAGGAAGCTTTTTAAAAACTACTTGAATAAAAAGATCAACATTCTATTCTGTTACACAGGATATCTGCAAACAAAAGACTGCCTTGCAGACACTGACCCGTCAAAAGAAATCAAACAAAGGAGAGCTTATGTCTCGACAATCAGAAGCAGAAAGAAAAGACTTTATTCAGCAAGTTGCTGAACAAACTATGAAAAGTGTAGATGAAATTACAACTGCTGGAATGGACCCCACCCAAAAGGTAACAGAAATAACCGAAAAGCTGGCTTTGGCAGTAGCCGCAGAAGCAGAACAAATTGAAGCAAGACGTATTGCCAAAGAGAAAACAACTGCGGCAAATGACACACTTGACAAGGCTTACGAAAAAGCCTCTGCATTTGTTGAACTGCTTGCTGGACTCCTCGGCAAGAAGCACCCGTTAGTGCTGAGCCTTCGCGCATTGAGAAAATAATCTGTTTTTACATTAAGTAGGCAGTATTAAACACAAAATGGCTTTTACCAAGCAATCGGTAAAAGTCATTTTTATTTCACTGCAAGTTACAGCGATATTAGCACAGATATAAGAGAAGTCCCGACAGATGTACTTGGAACTATCCCCACTGTGCTAGCTTCTAACACACGTGGACGAGACATTCTGACAGATGTGCTTACTCCCATCCCCGATGTACTTGTCTCCATCCCTGATGTACCTGCTTCCATCCCTGATGTACCTGCTTCCATCCCTGATGTACCTGCTTCCATCCCTGATGTACCTGCTT
>DDLT01000330.1 GCA_002340265.1 Lentisphaeria bacterium UBA2565
CTCCCACAGCACTGCTTTGGTACACCAACATGTCTTCCGTTTCATTGTTGCGGAAGAGAAAATGCCCTGTAGCTGTTCCCGCAAAGCCAAGGCGATTCAAAGTCGTGTTCGTAAACAGAATAATTGTCCTAGTTTTGGTAATAAAAGCACGTCGTCTCGCATACCGACGGAACAGGCATCGTTTGTGTCGATTTAGACGGTCAGGACTGAGGACTGCGGACTGCGGACTGTAGACTGCGGACTGCGGGCGGCGGACTACGGAGTGGGTATAAAATACGGACTTAGGTACAAAACGCGGACTAAGCATTACGGACCGGGTGTAAAACACGGAATCAGGTATAAAACGCGGACTGCGGACTAACTGCGGCCCACCAACTGCAGTCCGTGTTTTTTACTGACCGGTCGTAACTAATATTACGTCAGACACATGTATAAACGAGAACAAACCCTCTAGTATATATGTACGTGCTTTGCGATCTATTATTGTTAGTTAAGCTAAGCCGGGCTCAATCTGGTCGCGTGGCACACGAGAAAAGGGAACTTAACTCTTTGACGTAATAAACCAACCGCGTAGTTTACAAAAACTAATTTGTTATATTGGCTTTAAAACCGGAGTTCACTCACTGAGTGTGTCAATTACGCACAGAGAGATATATTCTTGAATCAATATCACCGATGATATCAATTTATTCCACATCGTAACATAAGTATACCTCGTGGTGTACATTTTGCTCTTGGCTAATGGCTCTCACTTTTCACCTGTTGAATCATAGAGAGTATTATATCAATACTGGCAAACTAATTCATAATACCTGTATTCTATATTGCCATCAGTGGTCACTGAAATGAGATGTGACATTAACCACGCGAAATACTCACTACAACCATCTCAACACAAAATCGGCAATGTTTGTAATAACTCAAGTCCAAATAGCAGAAATATCGATATCAGAATAGTCCTCAACTCCCATTGGGTAATTCTAAAAGATAGGAGACGTAGAAAAAGTGTGGATTTGGTCTCATTTGATAGAAATTCAGTAGATTATAGTTATTTACCTGTAGAGTAAGTTGCGTACGTAACACATTCAGTTTTTTGTTAGAACTCATTACAGTCGTAACGATCAAAACAGCTCAAAAGTTCCACCTAAATATACCTAAAGATTATCTGTAATTTAATGATTGTTGTAAAATTTATGCTGTGTCACGGAATATACAAACTCCTTAAAAATTTTTTTGACCACCCTTGTAATATGTATCAAGTGAAACATGACCGTTTTAAATATCACAAGTTGGCTTAAAAAGCCTTTTTGATTTTTTGTTTGTCCAATTGTTTGGTTTGGCGCAGAAATTTGACTAAAAGTTATTGGTTTTGTGTGTGGGTGTCGGGATCGATCTTATCGGTAATTCCGACTTTTGAAAGCGTAAACGGCGTGGATGACATCAATTTCAGTAAGGAAGAGATCCTTACAACGCTTTTGGAGGTACAAGAGAAAGTCTTAATGATAATAAAAAGATCCATCAATTTATCTGAGCAAGCCTCTCTCATCATCCACAAATCAAGGCTGATGTAAAATCTGGACTGACAACAACAGGTGCGTATCTTAGAAATGACTACGAGAAAATATGTTGACCAAAAGGGGGCAAAAGTGGTAACAGGAGAATCATTGTTTGAAGAAGCGCCTAGAACCACACATTAACTTTTAACCTTATCTCAGCGAAGGAATGAATAAACGAACTCATGGACGAACGAACTTGTTGTCTATAACCTATTGTATTGTTACTATGGTCGTAATATATACTGTTTTTGAAAACAAAGTTTATTCGTCAGTAAAACATTCTACAACAGATATTCTGATCAATACTAAGCTATCTTCTCATTTTATATTTAATTGAAATATCAAAAGCTTATCGCCTGTGACTCACCAATATTACGTAATAATGTAATTAGTGCCGATAAGAGCAGATATGAAGAGCTCAATTGTTGGGTGAGATCCTGTGGAAAAAGTGGTCTGATGCATGTCTAAAAGAGGAACATAAGATAATTTTCATTTGTGCACGTTTACCAGTCCTTATTTAACCATCTACACATACTCCACCATGATGACCACAAAAGTTATTACACCAACCTATTTGTTTGACGATTGTGTGCTCGTTACTACATAACTATTGGTCAACTAGTCATGCGTTACCGTTATTCGACACTGCACAATGTCGTTACAGGATAAATTTCTGCCACGGTGTCTTACATTATTCACTGATGCCTGAAAAAATTGTGAGATGTTAATGAAGCTAAAAGCTAAAGGATACCGTGCCTTTACAAATTGGAAAGTAAAACATCCGGCTTCTTCGGCCTTATGTGTACATTGTAGAACCAATTTCCACCAATATTCCATATACTTGCTCTGGCCTTTTAAAAGGCTTATTACTACATGCAAATACGGAAAATAGTGTATCATCAAAGTAATATTTAATGCCTGAATATAAAATAATTATTTTCAAACAGAATGAAATAAACTACGGCGATAAACTTTGACATACGTACGCAAAAACTGACTCCCACTATTATATTAGATTTTCAGCAATTTATTTTGAGACATAGATGTATATAGCTTTTACTTTCAGGAAGAAAATCTTGCCAAGTAAGCACTAGTGCACAGATCGAGGGACTACACCAATACATGTTAGTCCATCAGTCTCTGACGTGGGTTAATGACGTCAACATGATTCAAATTAATATTTGAGTCATGATGAGGTATAATGACATCGATAATTGAAATAAGCAGAATGTTTTTACTCCTTGTTTGAACATCCTGTGCAAGTTTTGAATCAACCCAAATCGCATAAGAGCGCTGTAGCACTGTCCTTTTCATCGGAGTTTTCATCCCACCATATCTACAAAACAAACCTGCGTTTCCGCTTAAAACCTCCGGTAGTTTAGCTGGTTCATTCTGATCGCGTGACACGTGCAGAAAGGGAAAACTCTGTTACGTAACAGACCAACCACATAGTTTTCAAAAACTAATTTGTTGGTTTGTTATTACTTCGAGAAAACATAATGACTGAAAGATACATCGCAATGAAAAACGAAACCGCAAAGCTCTTTAATGACAAATGGAAATGCCTTACATTAAAATGTTTTGTTTCAGAAATTTTGGCACCACCAACGTATCAATAGAACAAATTAATTTACCTACTTTGTGTCAATGTTGTCATGTTTTTAAAATTTCTCATCGGTAGCGCCTAGTGTTAATTTATTTGTTTATCTATTCTAATCCTCAAAGTGCTGTAATTTTATTTTTATATGGTATCTACTTTACTGTATGTTTTATTTTGCTGTAAGTGTATGTTTTATATGAATCAAAAAATAAAATAACAATACATAAAAAAAATTGTTATATTGCCTTTTGAAAACCGAACTTCAATTACGCACAAAGAGTATATGAGGTTAACCACGCGAAATACTGGCTACAACCAGAAACAGAAAATCGGCAATGTTTGTAATACCTCAAGTCCTAAGGACAGAAATAATCGATATCAGAAGAGACTTCGACTCAGTTGGGTAATTCTAAAGGATAGGAGACGTAAAATAAATGTGGATTCGGTCTCATTTGATATAAAATAAGTTTTAGCTAAGTTATTTATCTGTAAAGTACTGTGCAGTTTACACATTCAGTTTTTTGATAGACCTCATTACAGTCGTAACGATCAAAACAGCTCAAAAGTTTTACCCAATTATACCTAAAGATTACCTGTCATTTAATGATTATTGTCAAATTTATCCTGTGTCATGCAACATACCAACATTATAAATTCCTGCCAAGCTTCTAAAAGAATACGTGTATTTACGCCATCTTACATTATTCACTCGATTTCCTGAGCGCAGTGCAAGCAAAGAACGGGAAAGTAAAAAACCGTCCAGCGTCTAAAATATCCATGAATAGATAACATGCCAGTGAAACAAGTCATTTGGTTAGCATGTTAAGTAATTTCCAACAGAAAACATCAGCCATTTTAAATCCGTACTCACTCGCTCTAGCTCGATGTGCGAATCACTTAAGCCCGCGGTAATTATCAATCAATCAATCAGCGGTTTCAACCTAGCTAACTGATTTATAGATGTTTTTCTTCATGAAGTATTCATTATTCCAGGGTGGCGAAGTGGTAAGGTTTCAGTAGGGCAATTGGAAGTCTGATCGAATCCTGGTGCGGGCAGATAAATACAAAATCTAAAAATCTAATCTAAAAGTCTGGACAACAACAGACACGTATCTTAGAAATGACTACGAGAAAACTTGCTGACCAAATGGGGTAAGAGTGGTAACGGGAGAACCATTGTCTGTACAAGCACCTAGAACCACACAGTAACGTTTCACCAACTTTACCCAACTTATGCGTTAACGTTATTCAACACTGTGTACAATGTCGTGACATTGTAAATTTCTGCCAA
>DDLT01000040.1 GCA_002340265.1 Lentisphaeria bacterium UBA2565
CAAGTTTTTGAAACTGGGGTCGTACTTATTTTACGCTACGTGTTGACAGATGTATTTTTTATGCAAACAAAATTGGCGCAAGTGTGAAATTAATTTCCTGTGGAAGGCTTGAAAAAATAAATAAGCTTGTCAATCTCCGGGAGACATGGCGCGACATTGTGTTACGCGGCTACAAAAGAATTCGGCGATCCCGATAACCATCTACAGACCAAGGTCAAGTACCTTCATATTTATTTCAGATTCGCATACTAAGCACTTGTAGTGTCTCTAGTTAACAAATGAATCAAGTTTTGGTTTAGTAAGGTAAAAGCAAGGCGAACGTATACAATGGCTAAGGGTAAAGTAAAGGAGAAATGTCTTGACATGCACATGCGCGCATGATTTAATGAAATTGTTAACAATCGTCCTTGCCTTTATTATCTCATTTCAGACAATAGTTAGATATGCCCCCTGATTCTTTTCATATGTGGGACTAACTTAAAAGCTGTTGTTCAAACTACAGTTGATTGATGTTCCTACAGTTGATTATTTTTTTCCATTTCAACCTGCAACATACATGTAACCAGTTGTTTTCCCTATCGTAGAAACACTAGAACCGACTTCCTACCCAGAATACGAAAACAAATGTTGTCTAGTTATCAGATGCATTGGAAAATTACAGAGTGAGCTTCAACTTGGAAATTCTGCGGAGGCAGAAAAGTCACTGCAAAATACCTACAAGCACCTCCAAGAGTCGACGCCAAATGACTTTTCTTTCCCCAGTTTAGAGGAGAAACAAATCATAAACAGTGTAGAGCGAACATACATAATCAATTCCCCGTGGAATTCCAAAAATGGAACCATTCTGTTGGCACAACCGCGCTCTGAAAACTTATTCGTCCGATCTCTCAACGCTTGTGCTGCGCTGGCTCTCAACATGTGTAGTCCTGACGTCTCTGCTGATGCTTTGGAGCAGTCCGTTAGCCACATAGACGGTGCCGATGAGGAGGCATTGAATGTTAGTTCGGGTGTTGCTTATAATAATTTAGGCTGTGTGTATATTTGCAAAGGATTTTTCCAAAACGCAAAAGAAAATCTTGAAACTGCTCTCAAAAAATTTAATTTACTCAAGAACTTGACCAATGGCCACGTAGTTGAAGAGAATATTGTAACTGTCTGTAGCAACTTAAGACTGGTACATCAGGCTCAAAGGGACCACATAGCTGATCACCAAGTTCGAAGTGAGCTCTTTCCGATGCTACGTCAAGCTCCCTTACCTGCAAGCCTAATTGCCGTTGTAGAATTTAATGAAGCGTGTACCTCCTTAGAGAACCGAAATCTTAGAAAAGCTTTGAAGGAGTTTGAGATGTTGAAATCTTTCTGTGAATCAGAATTAAATCAAACGGAGGAACTGACAAAATGTATTTCGTTGAAAATTTGCCTAGTTTACCTTTTGCTGGGAAACTCGTCAAAGGCTTCAGCAATCATTGACACCAAGACTTTGACGTTGGCTGAACTGATAGAACTTCTTGATGTGAAAGCAAACTTCCCTGTGGATTTTTTCATTACAGCTGCAGAGACCCTAGTAGATATTTGTGTACATCAAGGTAATCAAGATTTGGCATGCAAATTTTTGGTGTATCTTGTAAAGCTTTGTCGCGAAAGATGTGGCGCAAGTCATCCAACCGTTGCTACTATTCTGCTGAAGCAGGGGCTTGTTTTATCGAACATGGAAAAAGTTGAGCAATCGAGGCAATGTCTTACAGATGCACTAGAGATTTTCACAAGAACTTTTGGAGCTGTTCACCCCGATGTTCTGAAATGTAATGTAAGTCTTGCGCGGTTAGAATCTCGCGAGGGATTCCAAGAGAAATCTTTGCTGCACTGTCAGAGAGTTCTCGAAAATGTAGAAGAGATTTGCCAAGTTTCACTTGTGAATCAACTGAAGGGTACGTTCATGTCAAAGTTTGATCGCAAGAAAATATCAATTCCTGAAACCGTTTCTGAGGAGGACCTCAACCTAGAAAGCCTTACTTCCGAGTTTGGTTTCGAAATCGCCAGTGTTCTCTTTCAATACCAACCAAGTGATCTTGAAGACAGCACCGTATCTCCCTCTGAGATTCACAATTGTGCTAATTTTCCAACCTCCCCGGCTTATCTGGAAGAGATGTGCGCAAAGTTAAGCTTTAACTTTCTAAAGGCTGGCTTATGCTTATTTAACCTTGGAATGGTGGCTCAAAGTACTGTTCTTCTGCTTCTGTCGTGTACATATACGAATATGTTTCACAACTACTCAGATTGTTCGGATGCCATCTTAGTGCAAGCAATTTTTGTCCTGTGCCACCTTAAAGCCACGAAAGCCCAAAGTGTTCCGAGAGAACAACTGCTGAGAAACGAATTCAAAGTGCTAAAAAACTACATCGAAGGAAGAGGTAAGCAACAGGATGGACCAGAAAAGAAAGCTCTGTTTTTTCAAGAAGATGTGAACTTGAAAGTTTCTCTCGCACTTTTTCTTCGGTCGTTCGTAGAGATGGAAATGTTCGACATGATTGATGTCATACACGGATTGTTTTCTAAACTCCAAGACAACTATTCACAGGGAATGACTCACATTGTACTCGTGGAGGAGTTGAAGTTTGCCTTCTTTAGTTCAACCATTGGTTGTCTTGGGAGATTTGCAGTATACGACATGATCTTTTCAACACCACTTGGTACGACTGACAAAAATGAAGTCCCTCACGAGCTATGGACACCTGCTGCGTGTCAAAATCTGAAGGACCAAACATTACTGAACAACTCGGAATTGACCCCTCAAGAAAGAGAACCGGGGAACATTATCCAGACTTTGGCAATTAAAAGAGACGGGAGTCGATTCGAACAGTTTTGCAGATTTCTCGTGGAATGCCCAATATCATACGGAGTTGATACCGCTAAACTAATGCAAGTAAATGCTTGGAGTAAGAGGTCCGCACAAGACACTCTACCTAAGCTGCTGCTTAAAAATCAGAATCAAGAAATTGCAACACAATATTTCTTAGAGTTGGAGCATTTAAATTCTTTAGAAATTGAAAATTCGTCTCTCTTCGGTGACTTTTCTCTTTCACCACTCATCTTGTTAGCAGCTGACGAGGTTGCTAAATCAAAAACGCAACCTCTGGTTATCATTGCTTCTGAGAAGACATGCGAAGGAACTGTAGCATTCACTTTTCCGGACAGACCTACCAGCAAATTTTTATTCGGCCAGCTTTTGAAGAAAGTGTTGACCGATTTGGAAAAGCTGGGTGAGATAACGGATGTGGAGATCGTTGATGACCATCTCGTGTTAATCACAAAACGTCCATCGACGGGGCAGATCGTAATGTGGTGTGACGAGAACTCCATCAAAATCAGGACCCAGCTTTTTAAGTCGACACAAAGCCTTGCTAAGCGTAAAATTTGCCCTGAAGAAACGTCATCCTGCCGCTGTCCTTTGATCAAAATGTTCTTTGCTGAAGAAATGGAAAGATGTGCTGGCAGTTTTGGCATTCTCTTTGAAGAGCGAATAGAGAAAACCTCGTGCGCCGCATCGCTACTTCCTGGGAACGTGAATGAAATGGTATTGACAGTAAGTGTTGTGTGTCGTGTTCTTCATGGAACTCATTTTATTACTTTCCCGTAGAGCAGTGACGAAAAAAATATTTTACCTTACTATCTAAATTGCGAATTTCCAAAGCTAATAGTTTTGGTTGACCTGGACAGCGAGGAATTATAGGTGGGCGCTTCTGTTAACTACAAGACCGGTCGGTAAGTATTAAGTATTAAGTATTGTTAATTTCGATATACAGGGTGTACAGTTTCCAAAATCTTAGTTACTGACATGAAGACATTCACCTAAAACCCTTGCTATAAAACACTTGGATAATCCATACATATATATCACGTTTATTTACAACGGTGGTTTTTCGCAAGCCCTTATACATAGGAGAGTATTTACCTTCGGGATTCAATTTTGGATGATCTACCTTATTTGTTGCCAAAACATCGAACAGTCCAGTTAAGTTATTGTAAAAAGATAAGTAGAGGATTGTTCGTCTCTGCTGCTTGCTCTCGTTTTAGGGAAACAAGACGCTACCATCAGAGGGTAAGGACAAACTTTCACACTTAGCCTCTTCCCCGAGGATGGAATCGCAGAACACGACTTCCTGTCTCACCTTACCTGATGAAGAAAACATGTTGTCAGAATCATGCACACAAACGGATTCTTTGAGCCTCCCTCTTACTGTTGACCTTGGAACGCAAACTGATAAAAGTGATTCATGGGATCAAAATGAAAACTCCACTGGAAGCTTGGTGGTTGACGCAACAGACAGCGTGAGTGCAATTTCTACAGAAAATGTATTTGGTTTCTGAATCTTGTTTCTCCTTCATCTCGGAAACCCTTATATTGAAAATATGTTCGTATATTTCTGGATTTA
>DDLT01000196.1 GCA_002340265.1 Lentisphaeria bacterium UBA2565
TCAGTTGGTGGAGCACTGCACCAGTGCAGCGCATAAATCATGTGTTCGAATGTCTGAATTTTTTTCAGGCTTAGATTCCACAACTGCTCAAAATGTGTAGTCATGTATAACTGACATGATCCTTCATGACTGCATACTGTTCTGATTATAAGGTCTCATACATGCTTTAGGTAGTTAGCCTTAGTACTCATAAACTGAAAGAGGGTAGAGAAAAGCCTGGGTATTTTATGTAATGCGCAGGACTAAATCAATGTTCATACCCTTATTGTCAAAACCATCAAATAATTTTCTTGTCTGATACTTAGAACTATAGCCTTTTCAAAACAATGTGAATCTTTTGAAATTAAAATTCGACAGGAAATTGAGTAATTTTCATGAAAGAAACTGTGTGGTTCATGATCAACCTTCTGCCGGAATATGTATTAAACAGGGAGAATCATTGACATCAAGGACAACAACTGCTTACCAATAACCCTCAACGATGTAAAAGTACAGGAAAGGGGTTCATTCATATGATTGCTAAGTTAGAAGTGAATCCAAACCAAGAATAAAATACAATCTGCCGGTGCACAATTACAAGTTATCACGAAAGGAAACAACTTTTAAGTTGTTAAAAGAAGGCACAGCTTACAGCTATGGGTCGTACAATTTTATAACACAATCGTCTCTTTACTTTTTATGAAGTACGTGCGATGTGTATAATGGAATTATGGTTAAAATTTCGAACGTTGAAAAATAGTAGAAACATGCGATAGAATTCCGTAATCAAGTTTACTGTACTCGCTATATTTCCCGTTAGTTAAAACACTTCACTTCTCGGTAACTATGCACAGAAAGGAACAATAGGGATTGCGTTCAGACAATTATCGACGAAGCTAAATGTAACTACTGAAGAGAAGACGAAGGCTACCTCTTCCGAGAGTAACAAGGCATCGAAAAAGTAGATATCGTAAAGCTTGCGCAGTCACTGAGAGAAAAACCGACCACCAGACTTGATGTCTATTGAAATAAAGCTGTGTGTAATAGAGAGTAGGAGACATTGTGCTCTTCCTTATGCGGGCATTATAAATAAATGGAACATTTCATTTAATGGAGCTCATTGGAAATTGAATCTAAGAGGGTGACAAACGCAAGCTAAAACAATAAATTTCACCCTGAATTAAGGTAATGCTAAAGGAACGGCAAGAAATAATCTAAAATAAATACCACTTAACAAAAATAAAAGCATCCTCTACCACAAATGCGTGGCAGGGTTTCCAAACGGAAGTGAGATTTATAGATGCAAACTAAACTATCATAGACAAATGCTCTTCAAGCAGCTAAAACAGAAGTAAATCGAAAGCTAATTAAACTAGGTTATTCTGTAGAAACCTTAAAACCTATGAATAGGGCGAACCTGCCAGGCCTAAAGCATACAGTTCTGTAGCAGAGCTTGTTAATATCGAGCATCCCGCGTTGATGGAAAGACATCTCGGCGTAAAATCCCAGAACAGTCAAAGCGTTATAAACCAAGTATAGCTGTATGTATGTATAAATTGGTGACGAGTTCGTAAGATAAGTACCCAATCCGAGAATCATGAATATGACGACTGCGAGTCTACAACAACTGAGATAACTCTTGGGCTGATCATGACTCTACTGTGCCTACTCACTGTGCCCCGATATAAACATGATGTGGCACAAAAACTATTTCTGTTGTACTGATTTACTGTGATAGGTCTCATTTTTTTCCAAAGATAAGAATGTTAAATAAAACTGTTTGCTTGAAAGTTATCAGAGCGGGGGCCTGTGAAGAACACCGGAAAGTCTTAGGCATGTTATGGTCATTAGCTTTGTAAGCCGCCAGTGTAGATTACAACTGATGCACATTGGCATTTGAATTTACTTCCAAGTAGAACTTAACTGAGGAAACTCCTGAACAATAAACTGACAAGGTCAACCGGGGTTTAAGTTAAGCAAGACCCAGCTTGTAGTGCGAAACCGGCTGAGAGGACACATTGCAAAACATATTATTTGCCTTGCTTGGGCGACTCTCTTGTCAGTATTTAGAGGGCGGATGATTTAAGAGCAAGGCAAACTAAATATCAATCATTATCGTTGATTTTCATTCTTGAGACAAAGTCTAGATTTCTGCCATCGACAAAACGAACTACAGCAAGGCATGTTATAATACCGCGCTATCAAACTCTTCATAAATGCGCATCATGCTTCAATGATGACTGAACGCTCGTGGCTTGAGGAAAGTAAACTTCCCTTCACCATTTCCGTGGACTGCGGTACTACATCTTATAACAACTCAGTCATTCTTTTAGCTGTGCGTTATCGAGTTATTATGTCCTTGGGAAGTGAGTTTAAAGAGCACTCAAGAAGTTAGCGTTGCTCTTGCCTATACGCCTCGAGCAACTCTTGGCCTTTTTTAATGCCCTGTAAACTTCCCGAGTGAGAGCATCATAACTCGCTGATCTTCGCACTTTTTTACAAATAATAATTCGAACTCCACTGACGTAAACGTTTAGTCCGATCGTGGCGAATTGCTTCCAGATTCCGGATTTGGTTTTGTAAACTGGTTATTGGTCTCAAGGAAATAACAAACTTATGCTTTATATTTATGATTCTGACTCAGGGTTAATATGAAACGCGCTAATCAAGTTAAAGTGAACCCTATCAGTCACACACACGACTTCAAACAGAATAGGTCACGGCCAAAGTACGGTTGATGGCAATATAGACCTTCGAATAATTTGTCTGATGAGCACGCTGATGGAAGGTTTCTTCAAAGTCGCTTCTAACTTGCATTTTGTACTAGACTGCAAATGTAAGAGGTTAATCCTGCGCCGATTATACGTTGTGTCTCACGCTGGCCTATCAGGTAAAATGACAATTAGTAAAACTTGCAAAACGCCTTACCTGTGAAGTTCCACTCATGATCAGTTGAGGGTTCCTTTGAGCGATCGTTCGTCCACACGTGCATCGGTGCGCTCAACTGTTCCACCCCTGCCTCACTAAAAAGCTGCGTTTCTCCGTGAAAAGGTCGTGTGCATCTTAACTCCGACTGAATTAACTCGTCAATGTCATTTAGAGTTTCTTCCCAATCCGAGTCAAACTGCATGGAGCTAATTTGGAAAGCCAGATCCTGTGAGTTGTTGTGAGACCTGTGAGACGGCGTTTCCAGGATGTACCAATTATGCAGATCAAGTGTTTGGTCGATTAATTGTGCGACTTTCTGAGAAGAATTCATTCCTAGCGCGTTTGTTCAGCGGCTCGTGGTCGGTTGCTGGGGTAGTAGTGACCCTCCCCGGTGAGTTTTGTTTCGGAAGCTACCGTGGCCCTTAATGTACGATCAGAAGTCTCTATCTTGTGCCGGAGCAGCTATCGTAAACAACTACGTCTGTTGGATAGCAAGGCTGTAACTCAAATGGGGATTGAAAAATAGTTTTGTTGCTAGTCAATCTTCTGTGACATCCTCCGCATTCGACTGGATACGTGAGGTCTACAAAGTTCACATACTGTTGCCACCTACTCGGCTCG
>DDLT01000339.1 GCA_002340265.1 Lentisphaeria bacterium UBA2565
TCACAATTTACTTCACAATTTATTTCACAATTTATTTCACAATTTACTTAATATTGAATAATTCATAAATTCATGTATATGTAGACATATGATGTATAACTAGAGAAAAAATTTTTTAGATAAAAAAAGTAGTAATTGTAAATTCGGAGAGTTCCAAATGACAGAAAATGACACGAGCCTAGAAAGCAGAAATTTAGCTGAAATCAAAAATTTAGAAGAAAAAAAGTCTTTGACTCCTTCTAAGAAAGAGTCGATAATTACTTGCACATTTAGAATGAACAGAGCAAAACACAAACAATATTCCAAAGTATTAAAGAAGCACGAAATAAGTTTTACTGACTTTGTAAAGGAGGCAATTGATAACCAAATGGCTGAACTAATAAAAAGCATAAAGAGGGGTTCAGAAGGGTCATCATATCAGTAAAACTGTACTGACTGCATGCCTCCAAAAGCACAAAATAAGAACAACTTCACCTAATTCAACGGTGGTAATTTAAATTATTTTACTAGTTGCCTTTCCAAGAGCCACACTTCATTTCTCTGAAAGCAAGTTCTCTACGAAACCGACTTACTGTGCCTTTCCACTGAGGCTTATTTCCTATAATTCGGCTTAGCTAAAAAAGGTGGCAATCAAGATGCCACCTTTTTATTCAACAATGAAAATCTTAATTTATGAACGTAGAAGTTCTTCAATCTTAATAACCACATCTATCTTTGCCTCTAACTGGTCGATATAAGCAAGAGTCTTTTCAATCCGCTCACGATCCGTTACTTCATCAGCAATTTGATTTGAAATTATAGCAATAGCTTTTTTCTGTGCAGCTTCTCCGATGTGCGTGTAGTATTTATCTATGATCTCAGAGTTTGAGCCAATGATTGAAACAACCACCGCTTTAGGAACACCTGCTTCACTACAGTGGGAAACAAAGGAGTGTCGCAAGGAGTGAAATCCATAAACCGTTACTTTCTTTTTTCGGCCTGGAACTTTTACTGAGGGCTCCAATCCAATCCATTTGATCACTCGTAAAACATCGATATTGACAAGGTTATTACCAGTATTCTTACCGTTTTTGTCAGTCTTATTATAGCGTAATGCAACATTCGGACATACATACTGATCCTTCTTCCACTTCTGGGCCTCATGTAAAACGTTCAACAATTTGTCAGAAATTGGAATAACAACAGACTTCCCAGTTTTAAACTGCTTCACCCAAATTTTCTTTTGACGTAGATTTACATTATCCCACCTTAAAAGCACACAATCCTTCATCCTTTGACCAGTAAACATTGCGATATGATAAATAACACGTATTTCAGGCTTATTCATAACTGCATAACGTGAATCATCTAGTACTTTAAGAAGTCTGAGCTCTTCTTCCCTGGTAAACGCTATACGACGAACCATGACCTCCTGCTCTTCTCGTTCTTTACGGCGTAATGATTTTGCTGTAAAAGGATTTAGAGCATCACGGTAATCGCTCAAAACATCAAACACTTTCTTTAAGCGCCGAAGCTTTCTATTGTGGGTATCAACTGCTATTTCAAGGGTTCGCATATGATCGGCATATGTAGATACAATTTCAGGAGTTATATCTTTGATGAGAAGATCCGGTTGATCTATAAAATCAACGAAATCTTTAAATGTTCCCTTATAAGCATTTTGTTCACTGACGGTTGATGGGGTTGCTCTATCAGGATGCTTTTCATATTCTGACCAGGCAAGAGCTAACTCAAGAGACCTAGTACGAGCTCCTAACCCCTTTGCTACTTTGACATGAGCGGCAATAACTTCTGTAGAATCTGCCTTTACCACATCCATAAGCTTTTTTGCTTTTGATATGGCTTCTTTCTGTTTTTTCGTTTTTAAGCTGACTGCTTTGCGCCGTCCATTGATTTGGTAACGAAAATAGTAATTGCCGCCTGATTGTTTCTGGTAAACAGTTCCTGTTTCCAGTTTTATTGATTTTAAAGCCATACATAATTTCCTTTTCTAAGAAGTGTCTGATATGGCTAACTTACTGCATTTTTTCTCCATTAAAAGAAAAAACGGTACCAAACGGTACCGTTAATCCTCAAAATGAGGTAAAGAATGGCGGAGAAAGAGGGATTCGAACCCTCGGTACGTTGCCGTACACACGCTTTCCAAGCGTGCGCCTTCGACCACTCGGCCATTTCTCCGTGAAAATTCAAATATGATTTTCTATCGAGCGTAGTACTCAATAACTTTCATTACGTCGTAAGGAATAGTTACTTCGTCCTCAAGAGGAGCGCTCACTAGCTCAGCAGTACATGCATCGTTGTTAACTTTGATGTATGTTGGAACCTGTGTGTCAGTCTTCTTAGCGATGTCAGCGATTGCTGGAGATTTCTCAGCGCTGATAGAAACAACCTGACCAACCTGTACTTGGTAAGAGTTACGGTCAAGACGTTTGCCGTCTACAAGAACGTGACCGTGGTTAACAGCCTGTTTTGCAGCGAAGATTGATGGTGCAAGACCTGAACGGTATACGAAAGTATCTAGACGAAGCTCTAGAGCCTGAATCAATTTCTCAGTAGTTTTACCAGTACCTTTACGAGATTTTGCGTAAGAGATACGTAGCTGTTTCTCGGAGATGTTGTAGAAGTTACGAAGCTTCTGTTTCTCTAGAAGAAGTGCGCCGTAAGTAGAGATTTTACCGCGACGTTTGTTTGGTCCGTGAATACCAGCTGGGTAAGGACGTTTTACTGAAGGACAAGTTGCGTCACCCCAGATACAAGAACCGATACGACGGCAGAATTTGTGTTTTGATGTAGGTTTCATTATGAAACTCCTAATTTTTTCTCACTCAAATTACTTTTTTAGTAACTTTCACATATCTGAATGAGGCTAAAAATGCGTAGAAAAAGCATACTTTTCTTTTTCCTTGTGCGTGAAAGCGGTGATAAATTAGTAAAAATTCCTTATCTGTCAATGCAATAATTGAGGAATAGATAAAGAAAACGGGCCGATAGATTGCTCTACCGACCCGTGTCGCTTTTTTTGTGAGGAGATTTTAGTCTTCAAACAGCGCAGTTGTCAGATAACGTTCACCTGTGTCAGGCAGAATCACAACAATGTTCTTGCCTTTATTCTCAGGACGTTTTTGAATTTCAAGCGCCGCTTTCATTGCCGCACCGCAGCTGATACCAACAAGAAGACCTTCCTGTTTCGCCAGTTTACGGGCAGTCTGAATCGCATCATCATCAGACACTTTAATAGTTTCTGAGATCAATTCAGTATGCAGATTTTCAGGAATAAATCCAGCACCAATTCCCTGAATTGCGTGAGGGCCTGGATTTCCACCGGAAATTACAGGAGAGCGCTCAGGTTCAACTGCCACAATCTGAATATCAGCATTCTGCTCTTTAAGATACTGTCCTACTCCGCTCAGTGTTCCACCTGTTCCGACACCTGCAACAAGAATATCAACCTGTCCATCAGTGTCAGCCCAGATCTCAGGACCTGTTCCAGTATAGTGTGCTTCCGGGTTTGCAGGATTTGAAAACTGCTGTGCAAGGAACGAATTCGGTGTGTCTTTGTGAATTTCGACAGCCTTATTAATTGCACCGGTCATACCTTCAGTCGCAGGCGTAAGGACAATTTTTGCACCGAAGTGAGAAATAATCTTACGGCGTTCAATCGACATGCTTTCCGGCATGGTAATTGTCAGGTTATAACCGCGAGCAGCAGCCACAAGTGCCAGACCGATACCGGTATTACCACTTGTCGGTTCAATAATTGTACCGCCCGGTTTAAGTTCACCCGACTTTTCAGCCGCATCAACCATGCTAAGTGCAATACGCTCTTTAACACATGATCCGGGATTAAAAAATTCAACTTTAGCCAGCACGTTAGCACCGCCGGCTTTTACAATATTATTTATTTTTACCAGAGGAGTTTTACCAATTGTTTCTACAATGTTCTCATACACATTCATTTTTTTGCCTCTTTTATATGAATTATGAAGTCATTTTTGGTTAAATTACAAAATCGAAGTTTTTATTCTGGGCATTGTACTCATCTACAATATCCTGAAGAGTTACAGAAGATGCCTTATTTCGGAACGTTTCGCTCAATTCACGCCATACGTCCTGAGTCGGACATCGATCAAACTGATTACACTCCTTGGTATCCAGACAGTCTACAAATGTAATCTTTCCTTCAAAACTTTCAATCACATCCAAAACAGTAATGTCACTCGGAGCCATGTTCAGAATATATCCACCTCGACAGCCGCGTTGTGTTCTGATAAGATTATTACTTTTCAAAGGAATCATGATTTGTTCCAAATACGCTTCTGTTAAATTCTGACGTTGTGCAATGTCACGCCCTTTAGACGCGCCGTTATTATTCGCCATATTCACTGCAATGTCAGTTAAAATTCGTAGTCCGTAACGAGATTTTGTCGAGATTTTCATTTTTTATTACCTTGATTGTTTATAATGTTTGTAAACATTGTCAAAAATCCTGTAACTGTCAAGGCATAAGTTACAAAAATAAAGCAATTTAAACATTCTCTAACTATTGAATAACAACCTCCGTAGAGAGGTGATTAAACATGTATATATATTGTTTATACCAGTTGTATAAGAGAACAAAAGTGTTAATTTACCGCCGTAAATCGCTAGACGACCAATTTTTCATATAAAAATGATTATTTTCAAAGAGGATTATCCTATGAACGACACATTCTCACGAGCTGTTGATACCATTCGTGTGCTTTCTGCCGATGCGGTACAAAAAGCGAACTCAGGTCACCCAGGCATGCCTATGGGTGGAGCTGACATCGCTTTCACACTTTGGGAAAAACACCTTCGCTTCAACCCTAAAAATACTGAATGGGGTGGACGCGACCGCTTTGTTCTTTCTACTGGTCACGGTTCAATGTTGATCTATTCTCTACTTCACCTTTTCGAGTGCGGTCTGACAATGGATGATCTTAAAGAATTCCGTCAGTGGGACAGTCTTACACCAGGTCACCCGGAACTGGGTCACACAAAAGGTGTTGATATCACAACTGGTCCTCTTGGAAGTGGTTTCGCTTCTGCTGTCGGTATGGCAATGGCGGCAAAACAGCTTGCAGCAAGAATGGGTAACACCGAACTTTTCGATCAGTACATGTACGTAATCCTTGGTGATGGTTGCCAAATGGAAGGAAGTACTGCAGAAGCAGCTTCTCTTGCTGGTCACCTGAAACTGAACAACATCATCGCATTCTACGATGACAACCAGATTACAATCGAAGGTGCAACTGATCTTGCGTTCTCTGAAGATATTGCTGGACGCTACGAATCTCTAGGTTGGGCGACAATGAAAGTTGATGGTCACAACCCTGCTGAAATCGATTCTGCGATTGTAGAAGCGAAAAAGTCAGACAAACCTGTAATGATTATCTGTCGTACAGTTATCGGTAAAGGATCTCCTAACAAATCAGGTAAAGCATCAAGTCACGGAGCGCCACTTGGAGCAGACGAAGTTGCACTTGTAAAAGAGACTCTAAACTTCCCTGCCGGCGAATCATTCTACATTCCTGAAGATGTGGCAGCACTTTGTAAAGAAGCGGCAGCACGCAAAACTGCTGAAGCTGAAGCAAAAGAAGCGGCTATCGCTGAATTCTTCGCGGCAAATCCAGAAAAAGCTGAACTTTACAACAAACTTGTGAACAAAGAAGTTCCTGCAAATCTTATAGAAGAGCTACTAAAAGTGGTTACAGCCGACAAAGCGGTTGCAACACGTGTTTCAAGTGGTGAATGTATTCAGAAAATCTCAGAACTTGTTCCTGCTTTCACTGGTGGTTCTGCCGACCTTTCTCCTTCTTGTAAAAGTGATGTAGCTGCTGAGACAAGTTTCCAGGCCGACAACTACGCGGGTCGTAACTTCCACTACGGCGTACGTGAATTCGCAATGGGACTTTGCGCAAATGGTCAATCTGCGTTCGGAACTACAATTCCTTACACTTCTACATTCTTCGTATTCTGTGACTACATGAAACCTGCAATCCGCCTAGCGGCTCTTCAGAACCTTCCGCAGACTTACGTATTTACGCACGATTCGTTCTACGTAGGTGAAGACGGACCGACTCACCAGCCGATCGAACATCTGACAATGCTTCGCAGCATTCCAAACCTGACAGTTCTTCGTCCTGCCGACGCAAGCGAAACTGCTCACGCTTGGGCTCACGCGGTAGCATCATCAAATCCGGTTGCACTTCTACTGACACGCCAGAACGTACCACAGCTTCCTGCTGATGTGGTTGCAAAAATCGACATCACCAAAGGTGCTTATGTAGTAAGCGAAGATGCGGACTTCGAAGCCATCATCATGGCATCAGGTTCAGAAGTTGCAGTAGCGCTTGAAGCGGCTGAAACACTTCGTGCACAAGGCAAAAAATTACGTGTAGTTTCAATGCCGAGTTGGGACCTTTTCGAAAAGCAGTCAGCTGACTACAAGGAATCTGTACTTCCATCAACTTGCCTGAAACGTGTATCTGTTGAAGCAGCATCTACATTCGGATGGGATAAATACACAGGGTTCGCCGGACTAAAAATCGGGCTAGATCACTTCGGCGCATCTGCACCGGGC
Source organism: Lentisphaeria bacterium UBA2565 (assembly GCA_002340265.1). GTDB lineage: Bacteria > Verrucomicrobiota > Lentisphaeria > UBA2565 > UBA2565 > UBA2565. The sequence goes on from DDLT01000339.1 coordinate 6,602, forward strand.
GGCGTTCTAGCTGAAAAGTTCGGAATCAATCCAAAAGACGTAGCAGCAAAGGTAGCAACTTACCTAGCAGACTAATCTGTTTCTTAGTTATACATGCGCGTATAATCTAACGTGTTTGAATAATTTATCATGTTCTGACACATTCAAAAATATATTCAAAGGCTCTGGAACCACGGTTTCAGAGCCTTTTTTTCAGTAAGTAATAAAATAGTCTTAAATTTCAAAACTTTTCAAAAAAATCTATTTTCTTTTTCTCAAAAAAAACTAGGTTTGTTAAGTATTAAATAAAAACAACCATACACCTGTTAGGGTGTTGAATAAAAAGAGATTACTTAAATGGTAAAAGTTAATGCGATTGACTTATTTTGTGGAGTTGGAGGACTTACACGAGGTCTATTAGACGCGGGGGTTAATGTGTTGGCTGGAGTCGACCTTGATGCAACATGTCAATTTGCTTATGAAATTAATAATCACATACCATTCATAAAGGAAGATATAACTCAGCTTACCGGAAATTCAATTAACAAAATCTACCCCAAAGATGGCATTAAAGCATTGGTTGGCTGTGCCCCATGCCAACCCTTCTCAAAACATACTCAAAAGGATAAAAATCGTAATAAAAAAAGTAAATGGGGCTTACTGTATCAATTTAAGCGACTAATAGAGGAAGTTAATCCCACTATTGTTTCAATGGAAAACGTCCCAGACTTAATGAAACAGCATATTTTTAATGAATTTGTATATTCACTTTCGGAATTGGGGTATCATGTTAATTCATATAATGTTCACTGTCCTCAATACGGAATCCCACAATCAAGAAACAGACTTGTTTTACTAGCATCAAAGTTGGCTCCTATAGAAATAATGGAGCCTACATATAGCAAAGGTAACTTTGTGACAACTATTGATGCTATTGGGCACCTAAATAAACTGAATGCTGGAGATGTTGACTTGAGTGACCCACTTCACCGTTGTGCCTCCTTTACTCCAATAACCTTAAAAAGGATTCGTCAGTCAAAACCTGGAGGGACTTGGAGGGACTGGGATGAAGAGTTAATTCTAAATTGTCACAAAAAAAGTTCAGGAAGAACCTATGGCTCAGTTTATGGACGAATGGAATGGGGTAAGCCATCTCCGACTATGACAACGCAATTTTTCAACTATGGAACAGGCAGATTTGGGCACCCTGAACAAGACAGGGCTTTATCCCTAAGGGAAGGCGCAATTCTTCAAACGTTTCCTGAAAGCTACAATTTCTTAGATCCTGAAAGAGAGTTCTCAATAGGGGTAATTGGGAGACATATCGGAAACGCTGTTCCAGTAAAGTTAGGCGAAGTAATTGGATTAAGCATAAAAAAGCACTTAAGGGAGTATGAAAATGGCAAAAAAAAGTAAATTTAATGCCGGCAGACTTGAGCAAATACTGGCTGAGGTAGAAAAAGAATCTCAACTTTATGACTACAGAACTAAAGATTACCCTTTAGAAGTAATTTGTGGTAAATATGGAGAGGAGGGTGACGAATCAGCAACTCTTTATGTTCCCGAATACCAAAGAGAGTTTGTTTGGAAGCCAGACAGACAATCAAAATTTATTGAATCAGTATTATTAGGGGTTCCATTAACCCCATTTTTATTATCAGAGGATGATAACGGTCGTTTAGAGATCATTGACGGTTCACAAAGGATCAGAACACTTATAGCATTTTATGAAAATAGATTAAGTCTTAGAAAAATTGAGAAATTAAAAGAGCTTAACTCTGCTAAATTCAAAGATTTACCCCTAAAATTACAGAACAGTATAAAAAATAGAGACTTCCGTGTAATTGTGGTTGACGATGCCAACATTGAGATTCGTAAAGATATTTTTGAGAGAATTAATACTACTAGTGAAAAACTCACAGATGCCGAAATTAGAAGGGGATCATTCTCAGGGGCGTTTTATGACCTTGTACTAGAATTAAAGGATTATCCTGATTTCACGGCTATATGCCCTGTTTCAAAGGCCAAAAAGAAACGAGGTGAGTATGAAGAATTAGTTCTACGTTTCTTTGCATATATTGACCGCTACCTATCATTTAAGCATGATGTTGCAATTTTCTTAAATGACTATTTACAAGAGATGAATGATTCGGATTTTGACATAGAACTATACCGACACCATTTCAACAAAATGGTAATTTTTATAAAAGAAAATTTTCCCATCGGATTTAGAAAGGAAGAGAATTCTAAAAGTACACCGAGAGTCCGTTTTGAAGCTATAGCGGTTGGTTCATTTTTGGCACTACAGGAGAATCCCGACCTCACAGACACACCCGTAAGTTTGGAATGGCTTGACTCTGATGGCTTTAAAGAGCAAACAACATCTGATGCAAGTAATAACCCTGACCGACTTAAAAATCGTGTCGAATTTGTCAGAGATGCTTTATTGGGAAAGCTTGACGAAGGTCGCCTCAAGAATGGATAACACGAAATCAAACTTTAGAACTAGAAAAAATGAAATTGATAGTTATTTCAAATTTCTAACTATTTTCGATGATGATGAAACAAAAATTCAATATAAAAAAGGTGGAGCTACTGTTGTTGAAAAAGTTCAACCACAATTCCATACAATTCTAATAGCAAATGCGTTTTTAATTTTATATAACTTAATCGAATCTACAGTACGAAACTCAATTGTAGAAATCTATGAGATTATAGAAACTGAAAAGCTCACCTATGAAAAACTTTCTAAAAAAATTAAGCAAATATGGATAAAGCAAACAACAGACAACCTAAAAGAAGGCACTTATAATCAAAGTACCTTACAGAAATATATCCAAGAGTTGGCTAACGAGATAATAACAAAAGAAACGGTACGATTATCCAAGGATAAGCTGGACTTTTCAGGAAATCTTGATGCTCAGAAGATTCGAGAACTTGCTAAGAAAATAGGATTCAAAAAATCCAATGATGGGCGAAACCTAGAAGAAATTAAGAAAAAAAGGAATAGACTCGCACATGGTGAGCAAACCTTTTATGAAGTGGGCAAAGACTTCTCTGTTAGAGAACTACGTGCTTTCAAGGATGAAACAATAGAATATCTTTCTGATGTTATTAACAACGTCGAGACTTTTATTAGTGAAAAGAAATACCTAGAACTGACTTTAAGTTAACCATTTCATGAAACCAATACCAAAGGCTCTGAAACCGTGGTTTCAGAGCCTTTTTTGTAAAAAAACCGTATAAGTGTAAATAATTGTCCCCATTCTATTGAAGTAAAAAACTATTGATTTACCGTAACCGTCTACTAAATCAGCCAAAAGAGGTTCATATGTCACACAAGTTTAAACTAACAATTTTGCTATTCATTACCATTTCTGCAAACACCTACTCTGCAATTTCTCCGATATGTGTTTTTGGTGAATTCTTTGAAAAAATTACTAAAAAAGAAAAATCAGATGCGGAAAAGAAGAAAGAGAAGGAAAAACTTGCAGAACAAAAGCAACTACAAAAAGCAAAAAATCTTAAAGTTGAGTTAGAAAAGTTGCTAATTGATGAAAAACTAACTGAAGCAACAAAAATCATTAACAATGGAATTGCTGGGATGGGGCTTCTATTACGATTAGATACCCGCATTTATGAATCAAGCTGCAATCTTTTTAAACAGTATAAACTTTTGGAAAAAATACATGATCAATATTTAAAATCACAATCTTCAACGCTAGAAAAAAAGTTTCGTGATCAATATACTTTAATTATTTTAAGTCGAAGTAATTTGAATAAGGTTTCTGATTCAGATAAACAAAAAGTATCAGCCAAGCTTAACAAAAAAGTTGAAGAAACAATTATAAAGTCCGATAAACTAAATAAGAGTCTTTTGACCTTCAAGAATAACAAAGAGAAAGAAAAGCAAGCGTTTGTTACAGAAGTTGAAAAACTTATTATTCAAGGGAAGTTTAAAATTGCAAGGGAAAAAATATCATCAATAAAATTGAATGAAAAGGTAAATCTAGACTTAGATGCTTGGAGTAAAAAACAAAAATTAGAGAAACTATTACTTATATGTGAAAGGATTAAGTCTATAGAACAAAACATTCAAACTTATCTAAAGAGTCCAACGAAGCCAGAAGAAGAAAAGATTCGTGATGAAATAACATTGCTAAATAACTCAACAAGCTCGCTAATTAGAATATATTCTGAGGAACAGCGTATACTTTTTCAAGAAAAAATACAAAAATGCAATAAACTCCAGCGTAAATTTTATGCCCTAGCGAGAGAGAAGCAGAAAGAGCAACATTTAAAAGAAGAAGTACTACAAAAGAAAGAACGAGAAAAGAAAAGGTTGGCAGAAGAAAAACTTAATGAAGAACGAAAAGAAGCTGAGGCTGAGAGAGCACAAATTCGTAAAGAACGAAAGGAGCAAAAAAAACGTTTAAGCAATAGCATTATTAAATGGGCACAAAAAATGGGTTATCAAACAGATTCAAAAGATGTTTTTGGCTTTGTTAGTGGATTAAAAAGTGGTCATGTTAATGCAGGAGATCTTATTGACACTGTCCTAACTAATGTACTATCTATTCGGGACTCTTGGTTCAAAGCCATTTCTAGCAATAATAAAGTCACAATCTATAACCTTAATGTTCCATTTGAAGCTAGGTATACTCACCCAGCAAGTGCAAATGCAACCGGAACAATTATGATTATAAACTCTGAGCTTACTATGGATGACACCTCTCTGCGACTCGATAAAGTATATGTTTTTAAAGGGTTAAAATCTTATACAACCGTTTTAGGTGCGAATAAAGTCATTCCTAGTTTTATTGCTGTGGACCTTCCTAAGATTGATTAATGACTTTACATCTAAAGGCTCTGAAACCACGGTTTCAGAGCCTTTTTTGTTTCTCCACAAACCACCCTTGAAAACTGCCTAAAAACTAGAAAATTACAGAATCAAGCAAACGAGTAAACAGAGGTAAAACATGAAGATTATTTCCGGAGGACAAACTGGTGCAGATCGTGCGGCACTTGATGCGGCAATAGACTGTGGCATTCCACATGGTGGCTGGTGTCCTGCCGGACGACTAGCCGAAGATGGGACAATCGATGCAAAATACCAACTCGATGAAACCGTTTCGGCAAAATATTCAACGCGTACAAAAGCCAATGTCCGTGATAGTGATGTCACCATAATTTTCAGTCATGGAGAATTGATGGGCGGAAGCCTCTTCACAAAAGAGGTTGCCGAGCGTTATTCAAAGCCCTATCTACACATTGATCTCAATCAAACGACTAATCCATACACTGAGCTCACAGAGTTTTTGTCTGGGTTCGACAAAGATATCAAACTAAACATAGCCGGTCCAAGGAGCTCAAACGACCCAAAGATTTATGAGGCTGTTTACAAGGTTATAAAGGAGCTTATTTCATGTCAGAACTAATTGGTAAACATGGTGGCTACAGAAACTTACTAAGTTTTCAGGTATCACAGCTAATTTATGACATCACGGTTCGATTTGTCGAAAAATATATCAGTAAATTCAGCCGAACAACTGATCAAATGGTTCAGGCTGCCCGTAGCGGAGTCCAAAACATTGCCGAAGGTTCACAAGCTTCGGCGACCTCTAAAAAAACAGAAATAAGACTTACGCAGGTCGCAAGAGCAAGCCTTGAAGAGTTAAAGCTTGACTATGAAGATTTTCTGAGACAGAAAAACTTATTCACACTAGATGCCAAGCACCCGGCCCTTTTACGCTTAAAACAGCTTAAACCTAAAACTGTCGAACAATTTGCTCAATGGGTTGCCGGTGAACATCAACATAGCGTTGACTTACAAAGACAGTCACGGACCAGCACGGACTTATCATTGTCAGTCAGTGACAGTCCGTGCAAGTCTTTGAGCTCTCCTTGCCTCGCTGCCAATGGCGTACTTTCCCTTTTAAACCTAGCCTGTTATCTTCTTGACCGACAAGTTGAACGTTTAGCTACAGATTTTGAGAATGAAGGTGGGTTTGCTGAAAAGATGTATAAAGTTCGTAAGAAAAAACGAAACTATTAAAACGGGTACATAATGTCTAAAACATTTTCTATAATATGTCCGGCTTCTGCCGGAAGTGAGAAGGATTTTCGTCTTTGCGATGAGTTCTTTGAATCAGTGAAATACGGGAAAAATTCCAAAAACTCTAATTTTGATATGGGCGGATCGGATGCAGAACGCGCCGAGGATTTGATGAATGCGTTCGCCGAAGAGTCGGATGCTATTCTGGCGATGCGCGGAGGTTACGGTTCGGCTCGCATTCTGGATAAGATTAATTATGAAAAATTGGCAAAAAATCCTAAACCACTTTTGGGTTACAGCGATGTCACCGCGTTACAACTTGCGATCTGGCATAAGTCGGAAATTCCATCCTATTCCGGTTTTATGCCCGGGGTTGATCTACGTCCGGCAAATTTCAGCGAAACCACCCTCTCCTGTTTTGAGAAAATTATCAACAATCAGCCACTTGATAAGATTGAAGGTTTGAACGTCGTAAAACACGGAAAAGCGGAAGGAATTCTACTTGGCGGTTGCCTTTCCGTAATCAGCAGTATGATTGGTAGCGACTATCTTCCTGACTTCACAAATGCAATTCTTTTTGTGGAAGATGTCAATGAACCGCCTTATTGCGTCGATCGTATGCTTTTGCAGTTGTATCATGCAGGTATTCTCACTAAGTTGTCGGGGCTGATTTTCGGAGCGTTCACCAAGAGTTTTCGAATAAATCATAAATTGACCCTCGATGCGGTGATTGCGGATTACGCGCCGCTTGTCAACGGTCCGGTGATGACTGGCCTGCCATACGGGCATATTCAACATAAGGTAATTATGCCGATTGGAAAAAAAGCGAAACTTTGCAGTGAAACAATGTCGCTGAGTTTTTGTGACTGATTGTCGCGTACCTTCAGCACGCTATACCTAGAAAACAACAACCTAGGGTTAAAAACCTAGGCTAACATAGTAAACACCTTTGGTGTTTTTAGTTACCAGTTATATGAAAAATGTAAAAAACATCTGGCGACTGTCTGAAGGCGGTCGCAAAGCTTATCTGCTAAGTTTGATTGCGGTGCTACTTTCGACCCTTTTCGGGTATGTAATTCCGATGATTCAGCAGTTTGTGATCGACAATGTAATCGGGGGCAAACCGATTCAAAACTTCAAACTGCTACTGGAACCGTTCGCCAACGCTTTCGACGGCAATGTGCCACTTTGGGTCTGCGCAGTTACAGTAATTATTCTCGCGATTTTTCAGGGCATATTCAGCTTTCTAAAAGGTCGCTTCTCGGCTAAATCCGGTGAAAACATTGCAAAAAACCTTCGCAACACCCTTTTCTGGAACCTGCTGAGAGTTCCATACAAATATTATGGTAAAGCCAACACTGGCGATATTATCCAGCGCTGTACGTCCGACATCGAAACGGTTCGCCTTTTTATTCAAACTCAATCCATCGAACTTGCACGTGTTGCGGCAATGATTGTAGCATTCCTGTTTATTATGACCTCTTACGGCAGTAAAATTTCACTAGCCGCAACCTGTCTTCTTCCGATAATAATTATCTACTCCGGGATGTACTTTTTTAAGATGAAGCGGCTTCACAAAGCGGTTGCCGAGTCGGAGGCGGAAATGTCGACTGTGCTTCAGGAAAACCTTACAGGAACTCGTGTGGTGAAAGCGTTTGCAAGACAGAATTTCGAGATGGAAAAATTCGAAGAGAAAAACGGTGGGCTCCGTGATATTTCATTCAAACAACTGGAAGAGGTGTCGAAATACTGGGCAATTTCAGCAAGCTTCTGTATGACGCAGATCGGGATTGTGATGATTTACGGCATTTACTCGACAGTGAAAGGCAATCTGGAGATTGGTGAATTTACCGCAATCATGACCTATGAAACGGCTCTGGTCTGGACGATTCGCGGACTTGGTCGAATCATCGGAGAAATGGGACGCGCAATGGTATCGTTTTCACGAATCGACGAACTTCTGGGTGAAGACCCGGAAAATGTAAACTCGGAAGGTTTTAAAACTGAAATAAAGGGTGAAATTGAGTTTAAAAACGTATCCTTCTCGTACGATAACCAGATCAATGTGCTACATGATATATCCTTCAAAGTTCCCGCAGGGAAAACCATCGCTCTTGTCGGTCCAACTGGATCAGGAAAAAGTTCGTTGATCAACCTTCTACCTCGACTTTACGACTGCACAAGCGGTGAAATCCTAATCGACGGCAAGCCGATTGAAGATTACAATCTAAACCACCTACGCCAAAATATCGGCTTGGTTTTGCAGGAACCATTTCTGTTTTCCGAAACCATCGCTGACAATATTCGTTCTGGAAGCGACAAGGAAATTTCCGACGAAAAACTTCATACTGTCGCCAAAACGGCATCAGTACACGATGTGATCACCAGTTTTACTGATGGTTACGATACATTTGTCGGCGAACGCGGCGTTACACTTTCCGGAGGTCAGAAACAACGCGTCGCCATTGCTCGTGCTCTGGCGAAGGAACATTCAATTTTAATTTTTGACGACTCGTTAAGTGCAGTCGATTCGGAAACCGATTTTAAAATCAGAACCAATCTGAAAGAAGTTTGCGGAGACGTCACCACAATTATCATTTCACACCGTATGAGTACCGTCGCCGACGCGGATCTGATTTACATCATTGAAGACGGCAAAATCTCTGCAAAAGGTACGCATAACGAGCTGCTTGAACAAGGTGAACTTTATGCACGACTGTGGGTAATTCAGCAGGAGATGAACGAGGTTTAATATGAAAAGAAAAGATGATGAACGTTTTCAAGGACTAGACATCGACCTCTGGAAGGCTGTTGCTGAATATATTCGACACTTTCGCGGTCGCATCGTTTCGCTTGCGTTGGTAATGATTGGTTTTGCGATTGCCGACGTCTTGCCGCCATGGTTGATGATGTATGGAATCGACAAATTTGCCACACCAAGAACACTGGAAGGGATCGAGTGGTTAATTGGCGGTTTTATCGCCGTCGCATTTTTCCGGAGCTTTCTGGTTTATGTCATGATTAATATCGGCGGAAAGCTTAATCAATCACTAGTTTATGAAGTTCGACGTGACTGCTTTAACCACCTTCAGGATCTATCCCTCAGTTATTATAATGTTCGACCGGTCGGATGGCTGATGTCTCGACTGACTTCCGATTGCCGTACATTGGGAAACACAATGTCTTGGGGTGTTGTTGATATTGTTTGGGGCGTCACCATGATGATCCTTATGTCAGGAGTCATGCTTTATATGAACTTCCGTCTAGCCTTGATTGTACTGACAATTGCGCCTGTACTGCTGGTTGTCAGTTACTTTTTCAAAAAACTGCTGCTTGCCGGCTACCGGATGGTTCGTGAAGCCAATTCAAA
>DDLT01000248.1 GCA_002340265.1 Lentisphaeria bacterium UBA2565
CTACTACCACTTCCACCTCCACCGCCACCACAACTACCACCCTTACCGCCACTGCCACAGTTCGTAACCCAAAAGGAAATGACAAAACCACTAATAATTATTTGCTGGATGACTATGATGCATATCCACCACATGGGAGGCCATTTTTGGCCAACCGGAGGAGGTGGTGACTCTGTAGAAACCTCGGGTGGAAGCTTGGTCGTAGTCTGATCATACGTCGATGAATTCGTTCCGAGAATTGTTGTAACCGCTGGTGTAGTAGTGTTAAATGCAGTCGAAGGTAATGATGCTATTGTGACAGCAGTAGCACGAGTAGATGTCGGTGTAGAAGCTGGTGTCGTCATTGGAGACACACTCGTAGGAGAAAGCGTTCCCAGGGGACAGTCCATTTCGTCCGAGGAGTCTGAACAATCCAAATGACCGTCACATTGCTTTGAGGTATTAAAACATTCCCTGAGATAAAGGAGTTCAGTTGCACGTATTAGGGCTTGGGATGCTTGCATTATGGTTCCTAACATTTCCTTTCATCTGAGACGAACTTGGTCCTCTGCATCAATTACTTTAAGATTTACTACTGCCGTGCATTTTAATCGTACGCACTAACAAAGATATATGTCATAACTTTAGTCAAAATACCTTTTTTTTATTCTGTGACATTTTTAATCGTATTAAGCATAAATAGGGAATAAGAAGCAGCTTAAAAGCCTATGCGTAAACAACCAACAATTCAGCCAAAAGAGAGTTTTATGAGAAATCAAGGAATTTGAGTCGTCCAATAATACAATGTATTGCTTACTAAACAACCGTCTGTTAGATTAATTATCTGAAGGAAACCATGCAGTCAGGGGCAATCTTAAGGTATTGTTTCTCGCAAGTACGCCGAATGGGATTATAGCCTAGTACAGCTTTTAGGCCTTAAAATTGCGTCATAAGGGAAGCCATGAAGTGGAAACTAGCTTAAGAATGAGATGCGTCGTCTAAACAAACTCTCACTCAGGTTAATTATGTCAAAACAATAATTTAGTGGGAAACTGGGAGTCCTTTATTATACAGCTATGGTCCGGATAGCATTGGTATTCATGATCACTACAACTGTAGAAATTTAGAACTTTAAAAAGCGTCGCATTCATGTAAATTAGTATATATTGTTTGCAAATGTTACGTGCTTCACCTTATATTGATGTATAGCTGCACCTGAAGATTTTCTTTGTTGTAACTAGATTTCTCAGTGATCACCTTCTTACCTGGACATGTGACACACAAAATAAGAGGATTGATTGCAAGGAGCAGTTTCATTCAGGTCGCATTTTTTCCCAGTATAACCCTGAGCGCAGTCACAGAAAGCCAGGCCATCCCTCTGTCTGCATTCTCCGTGAACACAGAATCCCGGTGAGCAGGGAGTAGAGTCGGTGCCTGTACACAGTGATTGATCCCAAACTTCATAGTACACAACGAAAACGAGGCCAAGCAGCAGGACCAACAAGATGAGAGCACATAACACCGAGATACACCATTTAGAACAGTCTATGTTAAGTCTTCGTTTGCTGGCCTGTTTCATAAAGAACACAGTGATTAGAATCTTATAACACCTTCTGTCAGCTGCAAAACGGTAAAGTTGTATTAAGCCAAATATCCGAAATTGATCTGCGGCGGCTTGAGTAAGTAACGGCTCCTTTTTTTTCCCTTCACAGAGTTCATGCTTCGCGATTTGAACACAGGATTAGGAAAAACTTTACTCTGGTCCATAACTTACGTTACGGAGCTCGTAATCGGTTAATAAGAAGTTTCCCATACTCATGGTAGACCCATGCATTGCTTTCTTCAAGGTCATCACGGCTAGTTTCATGGTCTGGGAGCGCGTATTTACGTACGACACGTACGCCGCACGGCGTCGCTCAAACATTTGCACGGCGGCCATGCTCCAGAAATAGTTTGATTTTGGCATTTGCATTTTGAAACTGGACTTTCCTGTTTTGCAGTTCAGAGCTGCAGTCTTGGCCAGGACTAGTTGAGACAACAAATACCATGCAAATTTCGCGAATGCTTTCACATAACAACATTGACAACATTGAAAGGGGGAAGGGAGTTTGAAGAAATGAGCTTCGGCACCTTAAATTTGGTTGGTGTCTCAATAGTTCTGTCCACGATTATGACAAAAAAAGTTATTTAGTGACCAATATCACATGCAGTCCTGGGTTCAGGTTTAGAGCTCATCGAGGTCTAAATTGAGTTGTCGGGTTTTAAGTCCCCACTTCAATATGCGTCCTCTTCTCTGTCATCGGAGCCAATTTTTATTTTATCATTACTATGTTCTCGCTGGGAAAAAAATGGAAATGTCAGTTTCGTCAGGAGAACTTTATTTCAAACTTTATTTGAACATGCAAAATCGTTATCGCAAGCCAATTGCCTTCCCAACTAAGACGGTGAGCTAATGAGACGTACCGAATGTTATGTTTGGCTTCGATTTTCACTTTCTCAGTTCCTTATCTTTTTGCAATTTGTTAATTTTTTCTTCCCATTCTTATTTTCCTATTTTTCCATGAGTATTCTCACAAAATGATCACGAACCAGCAAAAAATGTTTTAAGCCTTTTAGGGTTGGCTAAAACTGCACATTACATTTTAATAGGGGGAAGAGGGTGAGGCAGATATCCTCGTCAAAAGGAGGAACGTTAACAAAATACTGAAGATCATACTCTTCTATTCTTCTCGGTGTGTAATTAAAAAAATTAATATAATCGTCATAATGAACGTAAATGACAAGCAGCATAGTCAACACATAACTGAAACACATTCAACGTCACTAAAATAATTAATGTAATCAATGTAATTGTCATAAATGTCACAACTCAAATAATTAAAATATTAAATTCATATAATTGGAAATTAACTTAATCAGCACACCTTATTTTTTGATATTGCTTTCCTTATTATTTGCATTTCGCCTCTTTTCCCTTTTTCAGCCTGTTTCATGAATTCCTCTTTGCTTGCCTCCTCGTTCATCTGATTACTCAAGCTCTTCTCGAAACAGTAACATACGACAAACGTATCCACGCCAATTTTGAACACATAGAAGAAAACATAGGCAATAACGTAAGCGATAACACTGCCTATCATCACCGGAACAATTATCTCAGATATGTGGTCGCAGCGGAACAATCGCAGAAAGTAATACCCAGCCACAAAGCTGAGAATGGCGACAACCAGCTTTGCAAGAAAAAGAAAGAAAGTGCCGATAGAGCTGATCACGATAAAGTGTGTTGGATTATGTCGTAAGATGCTGAATACGTTCTTTGTTGCACTGCAGAAAGAGTCGCCTTGTGCAGCAATCTGGATATAGACGTTACGGTTGATAAACTTTAAGAACTTCTCCAAGCACCAAATGCAGCATCGGAAACACTTGCTGATGAACTCAGCGACCAAAGAATGGTGTGCGTTCCGTTGTGCCTCTCTCGTGATGAGCTTGATAATGTACCTAAAGAGCCTTGCAATTGCTAGGATCAACGATCCAAACGCTAAAGATCCCAGATGGTAACGGATCATACGCCAGAATGATTTCAATAGTGGAAGCGATAGCATTGCTTCTTCATCGACCGCATAGTAATCGGCAAAGGCTCCAGCTAAGGTCATTTCTAACGCAGCAAGGAGAAACTGTACACCCCAGAAAAGCCCAATGACATAGTAAACCCATATGTATGTTGTGTAGGACGGCTGGGTGTAGACTGCGGTACCGAAAGCGGAAGCGACTGGTTTTGAAGCAGTGTAGATATACACTGAAATAATAAGCCAAGTACTCACCAAACCAAGGATACAAACCAAAGATAACGGTGGCACCACAAGCATGGACGGTATAGTTGCCATGGCAACTCCTACTTCCTTGAAGAATGCTACCATCAGGGCGATGGACTTACGCAGGAATAAAATCATGCAAACAATAATAGAAGCAACACAAGTTGTAATAATTGCTATAGTCAGTAATCTGTTTTCACTGCCTTCGTAAGATGGAAGTCCAAGCTCGACGGAGATGTCAATAGTGTTGGTCCGTTCGATATAGTACACGTACCACATCCAACAGGTGAAAAAAATAGATGCGCATAGCATTACTAAGCCAATGACATAGGTTGTTATCTGAGCTAACAATCCCAAGCACAACATCATAAAAAAACTGAGTACAAACGCCAGAAGGCAAATTATCACCAGATGTTTCCAACTGTTGTGTACATCAGAGATCAGTTTCCTTGAAAATCCAAAAATTTCTGTGTCAATCCTCTTCAGAATATCACCCACAACCTTGAGTTTCTTAGTAGCGACACCAAGCAGCGGGATACATCGGTTAAGTATAGGCGTAGTTGGTAGAACAAAGGGCGGACAGGGTCCCAGTAGCGTGTCTTGTTCCGTATTCGCAGTGATTACCGTGTTGTAGGTGCAAACGCTGGCTCCTGTTTCTTCCTTGTACTTTTTGAATTGCTCGGTTGTGAGCATGAAGTGATCCGGACAGCGTTTAACACAGATCATGAGTGCTGATCTATCCTCATTGATCTGAAGATCATCCTTAGTCAAGGATGACTTAAAATCTTCCCGCACTTTAGGGCTCACTTTATCAAACAAGGGATTTACAATTAATTTTCCCAGTTTTGTCTTTGTCAGGTCAAAATACAAGAGGTACGGCCGGTCGCTCATGTCCTTGCCTGACAGGGTCACGTTAGGAATGTTGGGGTTTTCCTTTCTCCCGCACACGTTTCCATACGAGTCAAAACCGTGGTACAAGCGAAGTGGGTCTCCCCGTTGAAGAGCTATAATTGCTATGGTAACCATTCCAGCCCAGAAAAGAAGGAATATCAGACAGCATGGGATGTCCCGACACGAACGCCTCTTATTCACAGTCAAACTACGTTCTCGCGCATTTATCTCCTCCATAATAATCAACGCTCTTTCCTGTTAAAAGAAAGAGAATGTCTCATTATTTTGTTTTACCTATCTATGGGGAGCTCGCCAATATACCACAATCAATAGTACTGTGACTCATCTTTATCCATGCAGCCTAAAACTTAGGTAAAATAAAATCTAAGTATCTTGTCCTTGATGTGCAGAGAACACCCAGGAGGTTACCCAGTTTTTACCATAAAAGCTTTCTATGGAACGTCAAGCATGGCAAATGGTTGAAGCAACAATAAATAGGTTTTTCAACTAATACTTAGTCGACATTTTGACAGTCTATATAATATATGAGTTGAAATTTCTGTATACATCTGGCGGATGAGCCAGAAATATATGGGTCGAGTCTCATGTATATATAAAGTGTAAAATTTG
>DDLT01000033.1 GCA_002340265.1 Lentisphaeria bacterium UBA2565
ATTGTGGCAGAATCAGCTTCAGGCTTTCGGCAGTTTGGCGAAGTCCCGCCTGTGCAATCGGTTCTTTAGTTATTTCGTAGGCGTAGCCAAGCACTCCGGTTGCAACCGCGGCGATTAGTGTAAGTGAAACTGATAGTTTTAGAATTTCTTTCATGCTGCACCTCCTTGAGCGGCTTCTTTTGATCCGAAGACTTTTTTCGCACTGATTCTGTCAATTAGCGGCACAAAGGCGTTCATGAATAGAATTGAGAAACTGACTCCTTCCGGATAACTTCCCCAGAGACGGATTACGGCGGTGATTAGTCCGCACCCAATGGCATAGATTACGGCTCCTTTTGCGGAGACGGGCGAGGTCACCATGTCGGTTGCCATGAAGAACGCACCAAGCATCAGACCACCTGTCAGAATGTGGAACAACGGTGTTGCCGACATATCAGGGTGAATCATGTGCATGATTCCGGTAACTATCAAAACGGTTAGAATGTAGAAGAATGGAACCTGCCAGCGAATTAGACGGCGGAAAATCAAATAAGCTCCACCAATTAGAATCGCCAGTGCGGAGGTTTCACCGATACAGCCACCGATGTAACCCATGAAATAGTCCATATATTCCATTTCAGGCATGCCTGTCACAACGCCTTCAGCATTCATTGTGGCCTGTGAAATCGCATCTAGCGGAGTTGCCGATGAAATGGTGTCAACAAGGAGTTCTGTTTTGTTTAGAAACGCCTCTTTAATTGCGGCATACTGCGCTTTGGTAAATTCTCCACTATTCTGAAGCATTACCAAACTTGTGTCATTATTCATGAGATCAGAAATTGCCTCTTTCATTGCTGCGACTTTAGGACTCAAACGGTTAACTGGCCAAGTCGTTAGAGCAGCAGGGAAGGCGATTAGAAGTCCGACACGTCCGACAAGAGCCGGGTTGAACGGGTTGTAACCAAGTCCGCCGTATAGGTGTTTTGCCAGTACGATTGCAAGAATTGAACCGATAAGGCAAATCCACCAAGGTGTGCCAGCTGCAAGGTTCATTCCTAGAAGAAGGCCGGTGACGATGGCACTTCCGTCTTTCAGAGCATTCATACTTTTGCCTAGAATCTTCAGCATTAAACCTTCGAGTCCGACACAGAAAAGTGTACAGAGAAGAAGAACATTAAATGCGGAAATTCCGAAGAAGATGATTCCGGCGGCACAGGCTGGAATCATGGCAATAATGACATCACGCATAATTCCGTTTACATGCTCTTTGTTGAGCACATGAGGAGAACTACTAACAATGAGGTTAGATGTGTCCGGTAAAATAATTTCTTGATTATCCATTTATATAAAACCTATTTTTGACTGTTTTTACGGCGTTGCGCGTTAATCTCGGATTTCGCGTGTCGATAAAGCTGAACCAGCGGGCGACGTGACGGACAGGCGTATGAACAGCATCCACATTCGATACAGTCCATAACGTTGGTGTTTTCCGCCAGATCAAACTGCTCTTTCTCAATCTGCACACTCATTGTTGCAGGCATCAATCCCATTGGACAGACATCTACGCAACGTCCACAGCGAATACATGGTAACGATTCGTACTGTTTTACCTCATTTTGAGCGAGGAGTAGCACGCCTGAGGCATTTTTCATAATCGGCACTGTCAGTGAGTACTGCGCCATTCCCATCATCGGACCACCTAGAATGATTTTGCCGACAGGGACGTCTTTTTTCACACCTTTGGCAAGCGTCAATACTTTATCAAGCGTGGTTCCAACGCGTAGTTTCCAGTTTCCCGGTTCGACAACCGGCGAACCGGTAATTGTGGTGATTCGTTCAAAAAGTGGAATTCCGTTGACTACGGCTTCGTAAATTGCGACCATAGTTCCAACGTTCTGTACCACACATCCTGCTTCCATCGGCAGATTCCCTTTTGGAACACGACGTTTAGTACAGGCATAAATTAACTGTTTTTCGGCACCTTGTGGATACATGACCGGGAAAGACTTCACAACCGCACGGTCTCCGGCAACTTCTGTCATTATCTTAACTGCATCAGGTTTATTATTTTCGATACCGATAATAATCTTCTCCACACCAAGCGCTTTTGCTGTGATCATGGCACCTTGCACAATCTTTTCAGCCTCTTCAAGCATCAGTCTATGGTCAGCTGTCAGATACGGCTCACATTCTGCACCGTTCAGAATCAAGGTGTCGATATTTTTTTCAGGTGGTGGTGAAAGTTTAACCGAAGTAGGGAAGGCTGCTCCACCCATTCCGACGATTCCGGTTTCACGGATTCGATCGATAATGGTTTTAGCATCAGCATTTTGCCAGTCGATTGTCGGAAGTGGTTCGCAGGCTTTGTCTTCACCGTCGGATTCGATGGTGATTGCCGGAATCAATGTACCAGTCGGACCGATACAGTTGTTTACCGAAAGCATCTCACCGGTTGTTGAAGTTTTAGAGATGCTGATAACAGTTCCACTTGTCGGGCTGTGAATCGGTGCTGATACGAATCCGTTGGCTTCGGCAAGAACTTGTCCTTTAAGCACTTTGTCACCTTCGCGAACAATAAGTTTTGCTGGTGCACCGATATGCATTGCAAGTGGTACGATATATTTGTCCATCAGCGGAGCGGTTTTGATTTCGCTTCCGGCTGACAGCGCTTTTCCGTCTTTGGGATGAACTCCCCCTGGAAACATTTTAGGCATTGGTTACCTCCGCTGGTGCTGGCTTTTCTGCTCCGAACTTGTCAGCTAGAGCGTTGGCAGCTTTAAATGCTTTTGTAAGATCTGCAACGGCTTCTTTGTCGTCAGGGCTTTCCGCTTTCGCAGCGGCTACTTTCTGAGCAAAAGCCTTTTTGATAACTGCTTTATCAACTGTACCTTCGATTCCAAGTTTTGTGTGACATGGAAGTGTTTTGACAGATGGTGCAGCTTTTTTTGGTTCCGGCACATATTCTACACCGAGAGTCGGTTGAATACATTTGACCGGACAGACATCGATAATACTCATCGGCGCTTTTTTTGTATAATCCAGAACCGCAAGGAATCCCTGCATGTGAACTGAATCATCACCAGCTTCTTTGATACATTTTCTACAACCGATACAGCCTTTTGTACATGCTTTGCGTTGGAGAGGCGCTTTTTCAGGAGAGTTACATAAAATGTGAACGTTGGCTGATTTTGGTACAAGATCAATTAAGTGACGAGGACAGGTTTCAACACATTTACCACAGCCTACACAGATATCCGGGTGAACAATGGCGATGCCTTTGTCATTGATTTCGATTGCGTTGAACGGACATGCTCGTGAACATGATGCCAAACCAAGACAACCATGTTGACATGATTTGGTAGCTCCGGCAACCAGAACAGCCGATTTACAGTCATTCACACCGTTGTAGAGCGCTTTTTCAGGAGACTCCACATTGTCACCACAACATTTAATAATTGCAACGTGTGGTTCAGAAAAGCTCAGTTCTAAACCCAGCAGTTGAGAAATTGCACTGTTTGCCTCTTCGCTGTTAACCGGACATTTGCTCGGTTCAACGCCTCCGGCTACAAGTGCTTTGGCAAATGCAGTACAGCCCGCATAACCACAACCACCACAGTTTGCGCCCGGTAGCAAATCTTCGGTTTGCTCAACACGCGGATCTTCTTCGATTGCAAAGAACTTATTGGCAAGTGCAATAATAAGTCCAAGTGTAAGACCGGTTCCAGCCATAAATAGAACGGCTGTCATTAAAGTTTCTAAATTCATTATTTTCTCCCCTTTATGCTAAACCGGCAAAACCCATGAAAACCATGGCGAGAATTCCGGCTGTTATCATTGCAATAGGGGTACCTTCAAACGATTTCGGCGTGTAAGCCAAATCAAGGCGTTCGCGGATACTGGAGAAAAGTAGAAGTGCCAGCGCAAAACCGAGAGCTGAGGCAAAACCGTAAACAGTAGCCTTAATCACACTGTGTCCTTCTTGAGCGGAAATCACTGCCGCACCGAGAACCGCACAGTTAGTTGTAATCAATGGAAGGAAAATTCCGAGAGATTGGTAAAGTGACGGACTGAACTTTTGGAGAAGTACTTCAACCAGCTGAACCAAAGAGGCAATAACTACAATAAAAGATAGAGTTTGCAGATAACTAAGGTCTGCTTTGACCAACGCACCGTCGGGCAAAAGTATAAATTTGTTTATGAGTGCGGTCACAAATGACGCCATCGTCATCACGAAAACCACAGCTCCGGCCATTCCCATAGCCGTTTTGGTGTTTTTAGAAACTCCAAGAAACGGGCAGATTCCGAGAAACTTTGAAAGTACAAAGTTATTTACCAGAATCGCTCCGACAACTAAAGTCAGATACTCCATTTAACTCTCCATAGTTAGCTGTTGCTGAATCATCAGGGATTCAGAATTTTTAGAATAAATCCTCTCCAAGATTTTTCCGATGAACATAAATAGTCAATCTGAACACTTTTTCCACTGAATTTATGTGAATAATCCGCTTTTTTAGCACATTAAATTGATAAAAATTTACCGATAAATAGATACTGATTCATTTCATGTTCTTAGCTCTTGTTAGCAAAGTCACAAAAAGTAACTGAATTTGGACCGTTCTTAGTGGAAAAACGATTTTCGTTTATTAAAATAAGGGGCATAAAATTCAAAAAATTGACATATAGGAGTTATTATTATGACAAAAACTACAAAAAAATTCAAAACTGAAGTAAAGCAGCTTTTGGATCTTGTGATTCACTCGCTTTACTCTAATAAAGAGATCTTTCTTCGTGAGTTGATCTCAAACGCGTCTGATGCGATCGATAAAGCCCGTTTCGAATCTTTGACCAATAAGGCGATTGTAAGTGATGATCTTAAAATCAATATTTCGGTTGATAAAGAGAAAAAGGCGCTAATTATTGCCGATAACGGAATTGGTATGACTCAGGAAGAGGTTGAAACCAATATCGGTACAATTGCTCGCTCCGGTACAAAAGCGTTTATGGAACAGATTAAAGAGCAGGGCAAAGGTGACACTGAGCTGATTGGTCAGTTTGGTGTAGGTTTCTACTCGGCATTTATGGTGGCAGATCACGTAGAACTTGTAACTAAGAAAGCAGGTGCTGATTCAGATGCCGTAAAATGGTCTTCTGACGGTTCCGGTGAATACTCTATCGAAACTGCAGAAAAAGCGACTCAGGGTACGGAAATTACGGTTTACCTGACTGAAGAGTTCGAAGAGTTCATGCAGGAATACCGCATTAAGAATATCGTGCAGAAGTTCTCTGACTACATCGAATATCCTGTTGTTCTAGAAGTGGAACGTGAAGAAGGCGAAGATGATGACAAGAAAACAGTTGTAAAAGAGGAAACTGTCAACTCTCAGAAAGCAATCTGGACACGTTCAAAGTCCGATATTACCGAAGAGGAGTACGAAGAGTTTTACAAACACATTTCTCACGACTATAACGCACCGCAGGAAACTGTACACTGGACTGTAGAAGGTACATCTGAATTCAAAGCACTACTTTTCATTCCTTCACAGCCGCCAATGGATTTCATGATGCCTGATCGCAAGAAAGGTCTTCATCTTTATGTGAAACGCGTCTTCATTTCCGACAACTGCGAAGAGTTGATTCCAGAATACCTACGCTTTGTAAAAGGTGTGGTGGATTCAAGTGATCTACCGCTAAACGTTTCGCGTGAAATTCTTCAGGAAGATCGTCAGATTAAGATTATCGAAAAGAATGTCGTGAAGAAAGTGCTTTCAACACTTAAAACAATGAAAGAAAACGATATTGAAAAATATACGGCGTTCTGGAAAAACTTCGGTCGTGTGCTGAAAGAGGGAATGCACTTCGATTTTGCCAACAAAGATAAGATCAAAGAGTTGATGCTTTTTGAAACTGCTAACGGTGAAGCGGGTAAACTGATTTCTCTAAAAGAGTATGTAGAAGAGATGCCGGAAGGACAGAGCGATATTTACTATATTGCGGGTGAAAACCGTTCAGTTGTGGAAAACTCGCCGCATCTTGAAGCATTCCGCAAAAAAGGCTACGACATACTGTTTTTGACTGATCCAATTGATGAATGGGTGGTTCAGTCACTTCCTGAATATGATGAGAAATCACTGAAAAGCGTGACTCGTGGCGACGTGGAGCTTGGCTCAGACGAGGAAAAAGAAGAGTCAAAGAAAGCGCTTGATGAAGCCGGTAAAAAGTACGAAACTGTAATCGGTGTGATTCAGAAAGTTCTTGAAGAAGACGTGAAAGAGGTTCGCCTTTCAAACCGTCTGACCGAGAGTGCCAGCTGCCTTGTGGCAGATCAGTACGCAATGGATGCCAATATGGAACGCATCATGAAGGCGATGGGACAGGATATGCCAAAATCAAAACGTATTCTGGAACTGAACCCGACTCACCCGGTTCTTGAAATGCTGAAAAGCACTTGCGATACTGATGTGAAAGATCAGAAAATCGCCGACTACGCCGGGCTACTATTTGACCTAGCACTTCTTGCAGAAGGTTCTTCCCCAAGAAATCCACTTCAGCTGTCAAAGAAAATCGGTGAACTGATGGTGAATGCTAAATAGATAGGGGCTAGGAGTTAGAGGCTAGGA
>DDLT01000169.1 GCA_002340265.1 Lentisphaeria bacterium UBA2565
AAATACAAAGTTGGTTAAAGTTACGCTTGCGGATATCCCGCAAATATAAAACTAGCTGACAAGATACAAAAAAGAGCTCTTAACTCTGACTAACGCTTCTTTTTAGTCAAAAGATAGAATCTTAAAATCATAAACCCACGGAATTCCTAACGCTCCTGGTTTCTGATAAAGTACGGCTTCTTCTCCAATCTCCGCATAACGATACTCACGGCATGAGGCTTTTAAGCGAAACTCTTCCTTGGTTTCAATTTCTTGAAAGATTAAATAGTGCTTATCATGACCTTTATCGGACGTTTCAGTTTCACTCCTCAAAACAATCACATCAATTTTCTTGGGGGTTGAAAAATCAAGAAAGAAATTGGTGGCGATAACAGTCGAAAGCACAAACAAAGGTATGGTGATGTAACTATATATGACACGCTGACGTTTTTTATGAATGTAGCGAAACTGTCTATGAAAGATAAAATAAAAGAGTACAGAGAGCAGGCCTGTAATAACAGTAATGTGCAAGTGACTAAAGTGAAAATCTGCTGAGACCGAAATTAAAGTTATTACTCTCATTACAATTGCCGATGGGAGGAAGATCGCCATATTTGCTAATTTCGGGTACTCATAAATATCTTTATATTGCCAAGCTTTAAACAAAAGCAGGGTATCAAATAAGATTGTGCTTGCATATATTAGTTTTACAGAAAGCAGTCCGTTGATGCCAAACTTTTGTAAAAGGGCACTAGAGACAGACGGAAGAAGTAGTCCACCAATAAATAGGTAAGCTAGTGAAAAGTTTATCCATTTTTGTGAAACTTTAGTTAGTTCTTCAGTTGAAGAAAATGTTTGTGAATTTTTAACACACAACGTTTTTGATTCTTCCATTTCAGCGATACTATTTTGCGCGTCATTTACAAATGGTAAAACTTGTTTTAAAAACTGCAGTGCATCATCAGTCATATTTGGAAGTGGAATGTCTTGTTGTTTTAGATCTTTAAACGTGAGAAAGAATTTTCCGTGTAACTGCGTCTGCTTTAAGTAGCGGAATTCAGTATATTGGTATTTTGTGACCTTTCCTTTTCTACTAAGCTCAATACAGTCATGATAGAGTGTTTGAGTCAGAGAAAGGTTGTTGGTAAAGTAGAAAAATAACGCGACCGCAACCGCAATTAAGGCTGCAATGATGCATTGTTCATAGTTTCCTAATATCGCTCCAATAATTGAAAATAAGATTGGTAGAACAATTAGCCCTGAAAATCCTAGTTTTACGAAACGTTTAAAATTGTTAGAATAATTTAAATGAATTTGATCTGTTTTTCTCTCTTTGGTACTATTGATAGTTGGTTGCTGGATGGGAAATTCCCTGACAAAGAGTTGTGTGAATTCAGTAATTATTTTTTGATCTTCTAAACTAAATAGCTGAGGTAGAAGAAAGAAGAACCTTGGATTAACTAGTTGCTCATAATCATAGCTTTTGGTGTTGAAATGACCCTTAATAGAAACTCCGTTATTATCAAATTGAACTTTAAACCGTAAGAAATTGAATATTCGGTAGATGAAATATAGACAGGCAGGAATAGTGATAATTAGGATTCCATACTTCGGGGCTTTGGGAGGGTGGTATTCAATTACAACGATGGATGCAATCGCAAAGAATAAGATGAATAGTATCGAAATGATCACCTCTTTTATAACAAACTTACGATCAGCTTTGATGGTTAATAAACCGTTCGGCAGGTACGTTTGCGTAAATTTTTCAATTTGCGATAAAAGTTTCTTTTTCTCTTCAGTTGTACGTTTATTCGAAACAGTAAAATGATCTTCTACGAACTTCAGGATTTTATCGAAGTTCTCATAGGAATTATTAATACGACGACTTTTCCCATTGATTAGTTTGAAAAGTATGAGATTCTGATGACTGATGGTACAATTTTCTACTTCTTTAAAGGATAACTTATTATGAAAACCGAAGTGGATGAAGTCAAAGTGATCGCTATAAACATCGATACGACTTCTTGATAAGTTGAAAATGGATAGTCCAAATAAGGTCATTATAACGACTCCAAAAGTGTCTCCGTTACTATCTTCACTTAATGTATAGAAAACCGGAAATAGTAGAGCTATAGACAGTCCTGCTATTAATAAGAAATAGCGAATTGCTACATTGAACCTAAAGCTATCAATTTTTTTCATTTAGTAATCTCTTTTGTACAGTTTGATTGAGAGGGAAACTACTAACTCGTTTCTGATTTACAAAGGGTAAAGTTAGAGAATATTTACCAGAATGAAGGGAATTCAACAGAGTTTAGAATTTTCATATGTCGCTTGTAGGGGCATCCCTTGTGGTTGCCCTTAATATATCGATTTGGGTACCCATGAAGGGCACCCTTACGTGGATTGTGCTGTACTGAGACTACAGTTCTTCGGTGGGTTTTAGTTTGATTTTGGAGAGGTCGCCTCCGGTTGCCGCGTCGATGATGGAACTCATGTATTCGTCAATGTCGTCTACATTCATAGGAATCGGCATCGCTTGAAGTTTTACCTTCAACTGCGGGTTCTTGGCGGCTTCTAGGACGCGGTCGAAATGTTCGCGTTTGAATCCTTTTATCTCACCAAGGGTAGTTGGGTAACCGAATGATTTGACGAATTTACGGATGGCATCGGCGTAGATTGTGCCGATGGTGTTGACGTTCTCCAAATTAGTGTCGGCATCGATGAATTCGTGACGTTTGAATACTTCACAGAGACGTTGAAGTTTTTCGGGAATCGCCTGAGCAAAGAAGTAGGCGTAGTATGGATTCAGAAGTCCGACGGCTTGCCCGTGATCCATTAAATCTACCAGCGAAAAGCTGTTCAGATGCGGACCGTTTGTGCTGCCGTGCATGATGGCGAATCCGCCTAAGTCGGTGGCTAGCCCGATGTTTTGACGGGCGGTCAGGTTGCCCGGTTCATCCAGCACTTTTTTCAAATTGGTTATAATCAGTTCCAAACCGATCAATGTGGCGCGTTCGACAAGTGAAAACTCGGCGGTGTTCATGTCAAATCCCATGTAAACTTCGGTGAGATGCGCCAGTCCGTCCAATGCGCCGGTGATGGTGAATTCGTAGCCCATGCTGTCGGTCAATGCGTAGTCGAATACACTAAGAGCCGGGACGACTGCTTGGTCGATGATAAGTTTTTTCTGAATGGTTTCGAAGTTGGTGACGTTGGAGTATTTTGTCAGATGTGCCGCAGATGCGCTGGAAGTCATGATGGCGACTTGTGGAAGAAGGGTCATTTCTTCCGCTTTAAGCTTGGCTGAGACTTTGTCCACTCCGTAGTACTCTTCGCATTCGCCCCCGAGCGAGTAAAGCACCAGCGAGGCTTTGACGGCATCAATCAAACTACCACCGCCGAAGGAGATGATAAAATCGGGTTGCTGCGGTAGATCGTTAAGTTCATCGGCGACACGGGTGACATCGGTATCGGGAGAGTTGGGCGTCGCGCCGGTGGTTTCACCAAGTTTTACGAAGCCGGATTCATTGAGCAGATTGTCCAGTTTGTATTTCTGACCGTTTTCTTCGACGGTTTTTCCATAAACCAGAAAATAGCTTTTACCGAACTTCTCGACAGCTGGCACGAGTTTTTTGATCACATCAATTCCGAAAATAAATTGATCACCACGCCAATCGTTCAGTAATTTTTCAGCTTTATCCGCTAATGTCTGCATTATGTCTCCTGTTGAAAATGTGTTATTGACTGCTCAAAAATGGTTCAGGATTAGTTAATTACAAGTAGAAACCATCAATTTTATGTCCGCCTCATAGTGGCGGACTGACCCTTCACCTCGTAGCGGTGGATTTACTTTACTAAGTGCTTTAAACGGTTCAGCGCGTTTGTAATAACCTCTTCGGAAAGGTCATGAATCTCCGTTTGCGTGCCAAGTGGTTTTGGCATTGTGAGGGTCAATGTACCGCCGATGTGCTCGCGAAACTCTTGAAGTCCTTCAATGATTTCCAATCCGTTATCTGCCTTTTTTTCTAACAACTCTGACCAGACAGGCAAACCGCTTCGTTTCATACCTTCAATTACCGGTTTTGCGTCAGCTTCGGTAATGAATTCCAGCTCTACGCAACATGATAGGTCAAGGGCAATTCCAATAGCAACTGCTTCGCCGTGACGCAGTGAGTTACCGCTCATAATTTCCAGTTTATGACCACTCCAATGTCCGAAATCCAGAGGTCGAGAAGATCCCATTTCAAACGGATCGCCACCGTTTTTGATGTGGTTGAGATGAATCTCAGCGGAGCGTTGAATCAATTTCTCCATGAAGTCCATGTCACGAGATGTGACTTTCTCTGCATTTTGAATCAGAATATTTAGAAAGTCAGCGTCTTTAATCACTGCCACTTTGTAGGCTTCAGATACACCAGCAATCCAATCACGGTTCGAAAGTGTGGTCAAAAAATTGGAGTCACAAACTACCGCATGCGGCGCGTAAAAAGTGCCGAGCAGGTTTTTCAGATTTTTGTAGTTTATGCCGTTTTTGACGCCGACGGCAGAGTCGTCCTGCGAGAGTACTGTGGTGGGAATACGAATCTGACGAATGCCGCGGTGGGTGATTGATGCAGCAAATCCGACCGCATCGAGTGTAGCACCTCCACCGATGATAAAGACATACGAGTGACGGCAGAGTTTTTCTTCGACAAGTTCATCGACAATCTTCATGACGGAAGAGAAATCGTTCTTCAACGATTCACCGGGGAGGACTGTTTTGATTTTAAACTTGCTGATTCCGGAAAAGCTGTTGACGAATTCGGAGATTTGGCATTCGAGCTTAGAATGCAGGTTCATCACATTTTCGTCGACATAAAAGATCGCGTCAGCCTTCTCGTCTGCTTTGGTTAGATCAAACCAAAATGGCTTTACGGGCATGCTGAAGATGTCGCGTTCGAAGCAGACGGGATAGTTGATTGATAAGTTGGTATTTTGCTTCAGTTTCATCGCTCAATTTCCTTTTTTACCGCTTTTGAAAGGTCGATGATGGAGTTAATTGTTTCATCAAATTCAAATGTCGAGAACCAGGCAATTGGAAACTCAGTTCCGGCTAAACCATGCGAACCTTTGACTTTTGTCGAATCGGTGGACGTCGCAAAAGGCGGAGGAAATCCGAAAAACAGCTCACAGGGATCAAACCCCGGCTTGTTGTGAATGTCGACATGGGTGGCGTAATCCGGCGCTTCGCTCTTTTTATCCCACCATTGATAGCTGAACCAGGCATTGGGTTCGCTGATTAGAATGAGTTCGCCGGCGCGTTCATGACCTGCACCAAACTCGCCTTTTGCTTCTCCATCGATTACTTTCGCCACGCCATCAAGGTTTTCGAGAACGGCTTTGATCTCACCCTTTTTCGCTGAGTTAAACACTTTTATATGGGCTACTTGATGATCGACAATTGCCAAACTATCGCTGTTGTAATAGTCAGGATAGAACATTCCTTTTATTTCACGGAATTTTAGAAGTCCTTTTTCGCGTAATGCCTTGTTTGGGTAAATTGGCTTGTTAACATTCATAATCGCGTAGTCTCCAAACGCAACCACTTTGTAGCCGTTTTGTTCAGCGGCATTTAGTAGCTTTTCCAACTCGACCTCAAATTCATCAAATGCTTTTGTCGACTTTTTGCTATCCGTTCCAGATTTCTGCAGCTCGTAGTCAAGGTGTGGCAGGTAGGTCAATAAAAGGTCAGGAGCCTCTGTTTTCATCACCTCTGTGGTTGCGTTAACAATCCACTTGGTTGATTTGCTGGATGTCAACGGGCCCCAATAATGCATCAGGTTAAACCCTCCGCACTTTTCTTTGAGTTTACCGTAAAGTCCACGCGGCAGATCATAACAATCCTGAATCATCCCACCATGATGCTTGTGAACCGGAGCAGGGCTTAGAAGCAGATCGGCATCATTCCCCAGACTTTGCTGCCAGAAGAGCACACCTGCTTCCTTACCTTTCTTTTGAGCCTGTTCCCAAATTCGTTCGCCTTCGATCAACTTTGAATTCTGTTCCCAAAACAGTGGTTTGTGCAGAGCCTTAAAGAAAAAACCGTTTGCAACGATTCCATGATCTGCCGGTTTCAAAGCTGTTTTAAAACTGGCTTGGACAGAGCAGGTGACGG
>DDLT01000163.1 GCA_002340265.1 Lentisphaeria bacterium UBA2565
TGTCACGCGAAAACGATCTATCGTCGCAACCACAGTATAACGCCAAGTTTCACTCATTCCCAGTCCTGACCCAGTTCAATCATCAAAATATATTGTGCCCCTCCCCAGACTCCAAGAGCGATTTATATTTCCGGACGAGGTAAATGTTAAAAGCTTTCTCTCTTCGCTTAACTGTCCTGAAATTTTGTTTTTTCTGTCCTGAAAATATCCCGGAACCAAAACAAAAAACAGAGCTTCTAGAAGGTAGTTCCAAGAGGTATTGCTCTTGGTGAGGCTTTCCAGTGAAGTGAAGCGGAAATTACAGTTAATCCTCTACCATTTTACCTAAATTTCTAGAATGTTTAACTAAATTAAAACCAGCCCTGTGCCTAGTTGTTCAAAAGGTAGGTAATGCTATCCACCGGATAAATCACTATCCAATGGATAAGTCTTCCCAAAACAAACCACACTATTCGCTGCATAGTAATTTATGGAGTGGATAGTGTTATCCACTTTTCGCACAACTCAGGCCAATGATTGGACGATCAAATCTAGTGCAGAAGACTTGAAATGCTCTCCTCGCATGATGTCGACTGTTGATGTGGGGAAAGGCGTTCATGTTGTTGTTGTAATTTTCATGGCGTCTTTTACATCGACTGACACCAGAGTATAAAGAGGGTACTCTGTTACATGCTGCACTGTGTACTTGAGGGAATTCAGACCGTCCGTACTCATTCGCTTGACAGAAGTTTTAAGGCTAGCAAGGCTGTAGGTGGATTGAAAAGAAATATATCTGTTAAGATGGCCTGGGACGGGGTGAAGCGGAATGGGACGGGACGGAACGGGATGGAATGGGATAGAATTAAACGGGACGGATGGGATGCGATGAGATGGGTTGAATGAATAAATGAATGAATGAATGAATGACTATATGCGTGTCAATGGTATTTAGCGTTAAAAAAGCTAATTGGGGACACTATTTACACATTAAAATATATCCTAGCTACATAAAGTTAAAATTATTTACAATTTAATTCGAGCAAACCTTAAGTTGGTCTTACACAAATTCCCCTCCCCAAAAAAACATTTTTTCGAAACATAAAGATTCTCTGACCATTCTCCGACCTTTTGCAAAACGTATTTTGAAATGATTTTCCTCTAATTGCTCCTTGATTTGCGTTTAAATTACGAAATCTGCACACTGGTAGCTATACTTTAACATAGCAACGCCCCTAGCAACGGATGTTTACAGTCCAAAAGTACTTATAAAATGGATTCAATTTAGTACATTTGAATTATACTTGACAGGAATTCTTTAAAGATTTGTATTTATGCGAATTTCTCTATCACTATGGTCTGCGATGGTAAAGGATGGAATTAGATGGGATGGGAGAAGACGTGACGGGGCGGGACGGGACGGGATGGGATGGGATAGAATGGGACAGAATAGAATGGGATAGGATGTGATGGGATGGGATGGGATAGGATAGGAAGTAAAGGTATAAGACAGAAGAAAATGGGATGAAATAAATCGACAAATGTGAAAGTTTACAGTTTGAAAGGTAAAACCATTCTACGTTCCTTCAAATGTCGTTTGTGTTGAATACGACTCAGGATGAAGATATACCTCTCAATGTAAGAGGCATAGATAACTGTACATACCGATTTGGATTGGCCCCAGTGCTGCGGAAGTGAAAAGTTTTCAACATTTTGTACCTGCCAGCTTGCATGGATGGTCGCATAAGCTTGAGCTCCTTGGCAGTAATTCTGGTAAACGAAACATGTGTGGTTAGAAACCTTCTTATTCATCAACTTGCAGTTGATCAAGATAAATTACATTAGCTACTGTAGTGATTTTGTGAAGCTGAAGTTTCGATCGTAAGCTCTTCGTCGCTGAAAACAATGCATGGAAAAGCCGGATTTTTGCGAAAGCGGTCAAAAAGAGAAAAAGAATATTAAATGAATTTCACAATCGAGTTGTTATAGGAAATTGAAAATCGTTTGTTTAGGCTCTGTCCACACTTCGCCGGAGAGATTTGAAATCGCAGCTTTCACGAAAAAAGAGCTTTTCGAAAGCGTTCTTCAACCGGAGAAATTTGAAAGCCCCACAGCTTTGCGATTTTAGTGTGGTGGGAAAACATTTCGAAACCGGAGCTTTTCAAAAACGATGACGTCCTGATTATCACGTGATTTTAAAACCCTAATTCTTCAGGGCGCACTCAACCTATTCTGCCGTCGTTGATCGTTGCGTGTAGTGTTTGGATGGAAAATTACTCCGTTTTCGGATTGAGAAAACGCCGTTTTCGAATTTCTCCGCCGTAGTGTTGACGGGGCCTTGTACCCTCCTCTCATGTGTAAGACAGCAAGCGACCTCACTGATTTGTTTATTAAAATACACTGATTATACCTTTTATAAAGGTCGTCATCTTCTCCTCCCCAGCCCCAAAACTCGTTTGAAAAGCCATTGATAAGTTCAAAGTGTTCCCTCGTAAAAGAACCAGCTCCTCCAAAAAGATGTTGATATAGCAGACTGGAAAAAAACAGACAATCAGCTCATAAATGAGCAAACTATTGACTTTCACTCAGAAACTTCATGGCCAGAGTCAGCAGACATTACTATTTTTGTTAATACTGGAGGAAATTACTGAGTTGTTTAGGAGAATCCGTGTTCATCTTCCACTGAATGTGACCTTGTGTATCTTGTGGTTGTCACTCGCAAGTTTTTCTTGAGTGGGGCAGGGACGGGGGAAATTATCTTAAACTTAAATCCAGTCTCGCTCTCCCCAAAG
>DDLT01000106.1 GCA_002340265.1 Lentisphaeria bacterium UBA2565
GTTTGAACCATAAAGAAGAGCTGCCGCCGGCACCGTGTACCAAAACCACCCATTCGTGATCCGAACCTTTGATGTATTTGCGATAGTATAACATTTAATCCTCAAAACTGATTTATTATAACAGTCAAAAAATAAAGCGATACAAAGCTGTTTCAAGTTCTCAACTGTTAATATACACGATATCGATAACATCTACGCATTCATTTGATGAAATCTTAACCGTTTCGACTTTTTTAAGCGTAAAGAACGGAATATTGAAACTCTGAAGTCGTCGGACGAGTCTCACATCTCTCACATAGTCTTGACGTTCTTCCTCATTCAGCACAAACGTAATACGAAATGCGTTTTCTACGGCAGACTTCAACTTACGAATCTGCTTCGCTTTAGCTCGTTTCTTCTTACTTTTCTTTGGAGAACGGAAAATACTCGGAACTTCCGGCGGTTTCGGCATTGGATAATGTCCGCCTAGAGCTTCCTGAATTTTTTCCTCAGATTCCAGAATGTCGGCATAAATCTCTTCCCGTTGTCGAAGGAGTCGATTTACCTGAATCATCTCTTTGGCATTCATCATTTTTTCGGAGTTTCGTTCTCTGCTTTTTTGCCACTTTTCTCCGCAGGCGATTCTTTAGAAGTCGCTTTTCCCTTTGCTTCTGTTTCAGTAGCTTTTGATTGTTCCGCTTCTTTATTCTCTTTGTAGCCTTCTACTTTTGCAGGTTTCGGTGCAGGACGGCTTGCTGGAATCAGTTTGCTGTAACCGGCAACTGGTAATGGTGGAGCAGGGAAGATGAATTCGCCTTTTTGTCCGACAATTTCTTCAACCTGTTCTTCCAGTTCTGCGATCTTTTTATACGCCTCTTCACGAAGGGTCAGTTGATCGTCAATTTTGATTCTGGCTTCATAAGCCTGTTTGATTGTTTCGGAGTCGGCACCCATTACGATGTCGATAAACTCCAGTGCTTGTCTTTTTTTTGCCATGTTATTTACCTCTTACTTTATCAATAAGGTTGTTTACAAATTTCTTCACCCCGGTAATGACTTCCGGCTTTTCGGCTTCCTGACTTTTGCGTCGTTCGATCTCTTCCTGAGCAAAACTGACAATTCGCGGGTTTTTATCAGAAAGCAGTTGCTCAAGTTCGTGATTTTCCACCATCGGGTTTTTGATTAGGTGTTCTTTTACCAATGTAGCCGCATCTTTCAGTAGTCGACTGACAGACTCATCATTTATGTTTTTAGAAAGTGCTGCGTACGCACGAAGTGTCGCTGAACGGCCTTTCGAAAGTTTTACAGTCATCTCTTCTGAAATGTTATCAAAGTAACGCTCGTTTATTGCCAATGCGAAAATTGCATCTTTTGATTTACGCTCGTTAATTATGATATTAAGTTGTGAATCTGTTAAATCGTTTCGTAAGGCAATTGCCTCTAGAATTGCCGTTCTAGAATGTTTACACATATATTCGATTGTCTTAGAATCAACTTCTGTATTTTCGGTCAGTGCCAGCTGAATTTCCAAACTCTCTTTTGCCAGTTTCAACGCGTAATTTGGTGATGGAAAGTTTTTTGCCAAAATCAACTTAATATCTTCACAGTCTTTGCAGATTATATCTTGAACAAATTCCGGAAGATTATGTTGCTGCGCAATGATCTTACGAATCTCAATTTCTGAGTCATTGGCAAGTCCTACAAGTTCTTCATCGTTTAACGATTTTTTACGAATTGCTTCGGTTCTGACTTCCGGGTGCGAACTCAGTGTCAGTGACTCCAGAACTGACTCTGTTAGCAACTCTTTTTGAAGTAGTAGAAACTGATCAATTAAACGATCTGAATCAGCAAGTGAAAGCAGATATTTGTCACTGTTGTTCAATAGAGTAATTACCGCAGATTTTACCAGAAAATCTTCATCAAAACGTAAAAGATCAACTGCTTCAGGAGTTGTTTCCTTTCGCAAGGCGAGGGTGGTTTTGATGAACGATTCGGGATCTTTTGCGAGCAAAACCTGAATTCGTGAAACAATTGATGGGTTTTCAGCTAACACTGCCTTCACCGCAAGATTCGAATCACGGGCAATTTTGTCAGAAACGTTTGGTGTGATTTGTCGATTGGCCGCAAGGTTTTGACGAACTTTGGCACTTTCGTTTTCTGAAAGCTTCAGCATCATTTCACGATCTGTTCGAGGATGAACCGCCAAACGTGCTAAAACTTCTTCATCTGTGGTTTCTTCGATTATCTGTTTTAGAAGTTTCCCAGGAGAATTGGGATATGATGCAATAAAAAGCGTCGAAAGTGACTTAAACTCTTCGTCTTGATAGAGCTCGTGAATTATTCGTGACGGCAGAAAACTGTTCTTGTATTTGCTGACAGTGCCTTTTACGCCTAACTCTTTTAAATCATCTATTAAATAATCTTTAGTTACAAAAGCTGGATCGGTCATATTTAATTAGGAATTAATTTTCGGTGAATATTTCTCTAGGAGTAGAGCCGATTTGAGGTCCCACTATACCACGATCTTCGAGAACATCCATGATAAAAGCTGCACGATTATAGCCAATTCGTAACGATCGCTGAATGTAGCTGGTACTTGCACGTTGATCACGGGCAATTATTTCAATCGCCTGAGCAATAAGCAGTTCGTCTTTTTCGGTGATGTTTTCCATTGGGTTTGTCGATTTTGATTCGGCTTCCGGCATATGTTCAAACACATCCAAATTAAACACTTGGTCTGCCTGCGACGCGGTGAACTCTACCACATCTTCAACTTCTTTATCTGTGACAAATGGCCCTTGAATACGTTGCAAACCCGAAGCGCCCGGCGGATTATACAACATGTCACCACGCCCAAGAAGCGATTCAGCACCTTTGGAATCAAGAATTGTGCGGGAGTCAATTTGCGATGTTACCTGAAATGCGATACGGGTAGGGAAGTTTGCTTTAATGATTCCGGTAATTACATTTACACTTGGTCGTTGAGTCGCAATGATCATGTGAATTCCGACAGCACGTGAAAGCTGAGCAATTCGGGCAAGGCAGACTTCTACATCTGCGCGTGCAGTCATCATCACATCGGCTAATTCATCAATAACCACCACAAGAAACGGTAGTTTGTTCGGAATCCACAGATCATCAATGGTTTCACCTTCGCCTTCTACTTCGCGTGCATTGAAAGAGGCTATATTTCTGGATCCGACTTTTGACAGAATCTGGTAACGCAGTTCCATCTCTTTGATCACCCAGTTTAGTGTGGACTGCACTTTTTTCGTATCGGTGACAATCGGTACCACAAGATGCGGAACATCTTTATAAACTGTAAACTCCACCACTTTCGGGTCAACTAGGATTAAACGCAGGTCTTCCGGAGAAAAACGATACAGCATCGACATAATCATCGTGTTCAGACAAACTGATTTACCTGAACCTGTTGCTCCGGCAATTAGCAGGTGTGGAGCTTTTGCTAGATCAAGTACTACATTTGCGCCTGAAATACTTTTTCCCAAAACTAGTGGAATGGCGTGACGGTCGCTCAGCCAGTCATTCGAATCAAGAATATTTTTAATCCCGATGATTGTCGCTTTACGGTTTGGAATCTCAATTCCAACATATTTGCGTCCCGGAACCGGTGTCAGGATTCGTAGGCTTAACGCCTGCATTTCCATTGCGATGTTATTACTGATTTGGGTAATTGATTCAACTTTGACACCGCTGGACGGAAGCACCTTATAAAGTGTGACACGTGGACCAGCTGTCGCTCCGATCACCTCAGCATCAATTCCGAAAGAGTCCAGAGTATGCTGCAATGTGGCACTTTGGTATTTTATCTCTTCTTCATCTACTTCACTGTCTTCATCAAATTGTGAAAGCATTGAAAGGTGCGGTAGACTGTAATCTTTAGTCAGCTTGTAAAGCTTTTCACGTTGAATCTGTGACTGGTGCTTTGTTTCTGCAATTTCGACAACAGGTTTCGCTGTGATAGTTTCTCCGATTGAAATTGCGGAACTGTCACCTTTGTAGTCCACTTGAACAGGATCATCTTCAAACGGCATATCGAGGATCATCTGTGTCATCTTTTCATGCTTTTCGCGAATAGCTTCTTCCTCTTCAGCTAAACGCGCCTGACGGAGTGCTCGGGCATTTTTCTTAGATTCGTATGACTCCTGCAGTGATGAGATGGTTTCAGAGTGATCTTTGGTTTCAATCTCGTAGTTTGTATCGTTCTTCTCAGGTTCTTTTTTTTCAGGAAATGAGAAGAAGTTTACGAGTTCCTCGCAAACAGTTTTAAAGAATATCTTAAGTTTATCAAACATGTTTCTTGCAATAATAATTCGGGTTCAAATTCAAACAACTATTTTTAATAGTTTCAAACTAGCGGATTTCTAGCGATTTTGAGTATAAAAACAGGGATTGTCTCACTAAAAAAGTATATTTGTTTTGGGTTTGGATGAAAAAGCGTGGCGAGTTGTTATATTCAAACTACGAATGTGAGACAATTTAAAGCATTGTATGAGATAAATTATGGTTTCCAAACAGAAAGTTTTTTTTGATCAGGAGTACCCTTATAAGTCGAATTTTATCGATATAAAGGGGCATCGAATGCATTTTGTCGACGAAGGTGTCGGTGAAAAAACTGTTATCTGTATACATAGTGGTTTCGGGTGGTCTTTTTTTTATAGAAAACTGATCCGGCAGCTTTCTTCGGATTGTCGCGTAATTGCTCCGGACTTAATTGGTTATGGCCTTTCAGAGAAACCGCGTGACTTTAAATATCGCATTGAAGATCATATTGAGTGCATCGAAGAGTTGGTAGAAAAACTACAGTTGAAAAACGTGACCCTGGTTATGCATGGTTGGGGAAGTACATTCGGGTGTGGTTATGCCATTCATCACAGTGAAAACATTCGTCGCTTAGTCATTATTGACGGTGTGACTTTTATTGTCCCGCTTGTGTTGGGGTTCTGGCTGTTGGGACGCATCTACTTTCTTGGTTTTGCCCTGACACGTTTAAGTAATGCATTTTTGAAACGGTTTATGAACCGACATGGAAAAGACCTTGATGCTGCAACTAAAGCAAACTATCTGCTTCCTTTCGACTCTTTTGACAACCGCATTGCCGTACAGAAATTTATTCAGGATATCCCGGTTTCGCGCTGGCATTCCAGTTGGATGACAATTGTCCATATTCAGCGACGACTTCATATGTTGGAGAAGTTACCAGTTTACATTGTATGGGGTCGTAAAAGTGCACTTTTCGGTAAAGGCGTTCACAGTAAATGGCGAAAATATCTGCCGCATGCAAAATATTCCAAGTTTAAAGATAGCAACTTTTTTATGCTTGAAGACCCAGAAAGCGACGCGTTTAACCACGTTAAAAATATAATTTTAGAGAAAGTATGAGTGAAGAACGATTTATAACCACCTGTATGAATAAAAAAGAGGAGGAGTTTGAAACCTCCCTGCGACCGCAGACTTTTGACGAATTTCCCGGTCAGGATAAAGTAAA
This sequence comes from Lentisphaeria bacterium UBA2565, assembly GCA_002340265.1. GTDB lineage: Bacteria > Verrucomicrobiota > Lentisphaeria > UBA2565 > UBA2565 > UBA2565. Next base: position 5,489 of record DDLT01000106.1, read on the forward strand.
AGAACGATTGCAAATCTTTGTCGAAGCATCGAAACAACGTGATGATGTGATGGGACATCTACTGCTTTGCGGTCCTCCCGGTCTCGGAAAAACAACCTTAGCTCACATTATTGCCAACAGTCGCGGCTGTGAAATTCACTCCACCAGCGGTCCCGTTATCGAAAAGCCCGGCGACCTTGCCGGGATTTTGTCATCTATCAACGAAGGTGATATTCTCTTTATTGATGAAATTCACCGCATGTCCATTGCTATTGAAGAGTATCTTTACAGCGCAATGGAAGACTTTTTTATCGACATTGTATTGGATCAAGGTGTTGGTTCCCGAACTGTAAAGCTCACAATCCCCAAGTTTACAATGATTGGTGCAACGACTCGTCAGGGAATGATTTCAGCACCATTGCGAAGTCGTTTTACTATGACAAGTCGACTGGACTACTATAATGCCGAAACGCTTCAAAAGATTGTGTTACGTTCAGCTGAAATTCTCGGCACAAATGCAGCCCCCGACGGCGCATTGGAAATTGCCCGCCGTTCACGTGGAACGCCTCGTATTGTCAATAATCTGCTGAAATGGACACGTGACTATGCTCAGGTAAAGAAGTGTGATGTAATTGACAAAGAGGTGGCTGATAAAGCGTTGAATATGCTTGATATCGATATGAACGGTTTGGACGAAATGGACGCTCGAATTCTTGAAACAATTCTTGTAAAGTTCAAAGGTGGTCCGGTTGGTGTAAAAACCATTGCGATTGCGGTTGGAGAATCTATTGAAACCATTGAAGACGTTTACGAACCGTATCTGATTCAGGAAGGTTACATCATGCGAACAGCTCAGGGCAGAGTGGCAACCGACAAAGCCGCCCAGATTTTCGGAATCAACATAATAGAAATGGCCGGTAAACAAGGCTCTCTTTTTTAGAACTCGCATTTATTTAAAGTTTGGAGAAAGAAATGGATTATACACAACTGAAAAAAGCTGTAATAAGGCTTGGAGAAATGTGGACAGCCTATCAGGATACCACATCAAAGCGTACGCTTCTTGAACAGGAGGCTATTCAGGACTCATTAGTCAAGCGTTTTGAGTACACGATTGAGATGTCGTGGAAAAGTTGTAAAAGACATTTAAGTGAAGAGGGATTTGTTGAAGCGAGAACAGGGAGCCCGAAGTCCATTATTCGTTTGGCTGCAGAAGCTGGAATTATAGATGATGTGGATTCTTGGATCTCCTATATCAATGCGAGGCAAAGCACTTCTCATGATTATTCAGAGGAAAAGGCTGATAAAGTTTTAAAACTTGTTGAAGCTTTGTATCGATCAGCTAAACAGCTTTATAAGGTAATGAGCAGTGAAGAGCTAGGATGACTGTGTGAATATTGATTTAAGTAAAGAGCAACTTGATGAACTTCTTGGCTTGTTGGATAGGTACCTTTCTGGAACAGAAGTATGGGCTTATGGTTCAAGAGTTAAGTTTACATCAACCCCACACTCCGATTTAGACCTAGTCGCTTTTGCTACTGCTGAACAGGCAAGTGCGGTCGCTGAGTTAAGAGATGCCTTCGATGAAAGTGACTTACCTTTTAGAGTTGATTTTTTTGTGTGGGATGAAGTCCCAGAGCAGTTTTATTCAAACATCAAACAAGATAAACTCATTATACAAAGTGGCAGTTGATTATCAATTGGTAATGTCCCAAGTTTT
>DDLT01000254.1 GCA_002340265.1 Lentisphaeria bacterium UBA2565
GATTCCCGCCGCAACAGATGCGTTTAATGAATTGATTTTTCCTTTCTGGTCAATCCCGACAACGAAATCACTGCTGTTAAGCACAAACTGACCCACACCTTTATTTTCGCCACCGAGAATTAGTAGAACTTTTTCCGGTGCCTCAGCTGTTACATCTTCGAAGGATTTGTCACCTTTTCCGTCAAGAGATACAATTGTATAGCCTTCGTCTTTTGCCTTGGAAAGGTAAGAGGTTACACCTCCGTGACGACAAACATCAAGGTATTCGGTTGCTCCAGCTGACACTTTTACTACTGAAGGATAAACTTCAGGTGTGCCTTTTTCAGGAAGTAGAACACCTTTGAATCCAAACACTTCAGCAGAACGCAGAACCGCTCCGACGTTCTGCGGATCTTCCACGTTGTTTAGAAGAATTACACGGTTGTGAGTCAACACATCTTCAATATTTGAATATTTGAAAGGTGAACAGAAAAGTACGACACCTTGGTGATCGTGGCTTCCGCAAGAGTCAATTAGACGACCTTTTTCTTCCGTTGTATATGGAATGTCATTTTTGTCCAAAACAGTAATCAATTTTTTGATACGTGGGTTTTTCAATGAACTTGCACTAATCATGGCTGTGGTGATGTTACGTTTGCCCGCTCGAATAGCTTCAAAGGCAGAGTTGATACCGTAGACAAAGTTTTGTGCTTTTGGCTTTTTAGGCTTTTGATTACTGTTTTTATGATAATTACGCATTATAAAAATCTCTTTATTAGTGTGATATTGGTGATGTATTTTGCCTAGCGATTATGCTTTTCGGCAAAGTGACCAAGAGTCAGGAATACAATTATAACAATTGGAGACAGGAAGTAGTCGTTAAACTGCTCAAGAAGTTCGGTTAAAACCCATGTACTGATTTTTAGCAGAAATCCGTAAAGAAAAATACAGACACCAGTAAAGGCAAGTACACGAAGAACTCGGTTGGCCCCTGCAAGTTTGCTTTTGATGAAAAGGTTTAAACCTCCGCCGAAAATTATCAGAAGAGAAACGCTGATAGCAACTGCCACAAACTGTAGATGAGGTTCGATAAACTCGGACATCGAAACCAGAATATCTTGAATAAAATCCATAATAGTGCCCCAATTAATGTTGCTTTAAGCTACCGTTTTCTTTTCACTTAGCAACGGGTAATAGAGTTATTGCTTAGTTTTTGCAAGTTTCGCGAAAATCAGAACGACATCGCCTTCTTCTGACGTCAGAAAAAGTCGGTTATGTTTCAGGTAATATTTTTCTGTGGTGATCAATAGTTCGAGGTAGTATTTGTCGCGAGCCATTTCAACTTTTGACCCTTGCCGCATGGTCTGACCGAATGTTTCACCGAACTTGATTCCATTTTTATCAATAAATTCCACTTGTCCGAAATAGCTGTTGATCAGACGTCGGCCTGCCACAATACCATTTTCTCGGAAAACAATGTTGATGCGTTCAGGTTTTTTAAAGGTTTTACTAAACTGTCCGTCGACAATTACTCCTTTGAGGAACCACGGTTGTCCGTTATTTTTTAGGTCAATTCCCGGTTCTTTTGTTACAGTGGCACAAGAGGTTACAATTACAGAGACGATGGCGACGAGAAAAAGTTTCAATGATTTCATATTATGAATTCCGTGTTTAAAAGGTCAAAAATGCTAGTTGAAAGTAGTTCAAATTAACTCAATTGCAATGTGAATATTTGTTCCGCTATCTCTTTCGCAGTCTCTCCATCAAACTGTCCCGGAATAAAGGTAAAACAGGATGCCGATGCCGCCGCAAATGCTTTGGTACAAACCTCAAGGATTACCTCATCATTTAGGTTTGTAACTTTTGCAAACTCATTCAGTAAAATTGCAGCGGAAGTGTCGCCTGCACCAATCGGATTCAGTGTGCGTCTTAGAACAGGCAGTACAAGTTCGTAGATATGGTTCTCAGTTGAAATCGTTACAGGTCTCTTTCCATTTGTGATGATGATAGTTTTGATGTTAAACTGGCTTCTCAGCGATGCGATACCATTTTTTACTTTATCTTCAGTTGTCAACTCCTTGAGTTCATCGGCATTAATCTTTAACACATCGATAGTGACATCTTTAAGCGTTTTTTCTAAGCCTTTGCAAGAGTCGACAATAATGAAACTGTCGGCGCACTGTTCGATGATTTTATTATAAATCGATTCGTCGACACCTGCGTAAGTTGTCCCTGAAATCAGTACCGCCTTAAAACCGTTTAGTTCATTGACCTTCTGATTTAGTTTGCTAAACTCGAGCATCGAAACTGGTTCTGACTTCCCAATCAATTCGGTTACAGCAGAACTATTTTGATTGATCACAGTTGTACAGATTCGAGTGTTTGATTCAGTTTTTACTGTGAGGTGAGGGCAGTTTAATGATTCGGCATATTCGACAATTCCTTCGCCAGTTGCACCGCCTACCACTTGCAGAATTGTTGCTTTTTCATCAATACAATCCAGCGCACGCAATGCATTGATACCTTTTCCTGATGCGAACTGCAGCGATTGCGTCGCACGGTTTACATCATTCTCCTTTACATCTGCAAACACAAGCGTTTGCTGCCAAGCCGGATTCAAACCGACGACTAATATATTCTCTGCCATTTTGTACCTAAACTTTATTAAACAAAAAAGGTTCGAGCAGTAACTGCCCGAACCTTTAAATATTGACGCTACGCATTAGCTGTGGTTTTATCGGCTAGGTCTTGCAACCTTCAAACTTGCAACCTGAAACCTTCGAACCTGCAACTAATTAAGCGTAGTAATTCTCTTCGCCGCGAACTGGTGCGTCCACACCTTTTAGTGCGTCAGCTGTTAGATAAGACGCTGGAGAGATTTCAAGAACACAATCAAGTAAACCGTCTTCTTTGCGAGGCACTTCAACACCTGCGTCGGCAAGCATTTTAGCCGCCTTCTCCTGCATCATTTCGCGACATGATTCTGCAGAATCCACACCAGTCTTGTTTTTCACAGGCGCAAATTCTTCTTCACGGACAGCTTCAAGAATAATTGGATTTTTAGCCAATGGAAGCGAATCGAAGATAAATGTTTCAAGTTTTACCGCATTGTTCTCTTCAGGAGTCACTTCAGTTCCAGACGCATCAACAAAAGCCACCTTCTTATCCGCTCTGTGGAAAGGCAGGCTGAATTCACCATCTGTCACACGTTCGATAAACGAACGACGGAAGACGTGAATCGCAGGGCTTCCCGCACGGTAAGCCAGTTTGCCTGAATCATCAGTCAACGTCGCCAACTCTTCCGGCATATCGCTGTATTCGATGATCGCCAGTTTACCTTCTGTCATGCAGAAGTTACCAAGCTTCTCAAAAGGTCCAGTTTTAGTCAGTGAACGCGCAGAAACTTCCGCACCTTCAAGGTGGTGAAGACCAACGAAAAGCGGAGAAATAACCGATGCAATCGGGTTATCTACCTGGAAGTATGAAAGATGCTCGATGCCGTTGTCAATCATCTGTTGAAGCGCGCCGGATTTCTTCATTGCCAAAAGCGTTCCGCCGTGCCCGTCCGGAGACATCGCGATCTCACCTTTTGAAGCCAGAAGGATTTTTCCGTTCTGATCAAATACAGGCATTAGGCCCTGAACGAAGAAGAATACGTTCTCAGCTTTTAGGCCGAAGTAGTTGTTCGCTTCAAAGAACTCACGAGTTGCCGTATCATTGATGCAGCTTGTCATGATGTACCATTTTAGCTCAGTTTCGTATTTGTTCTGAAGACCAATCACTTGTTCTGCGAAAAGCTGGAAAAGCGTTTTATTTTTGATGATAGAAGTAGGGTAAGTTCCCTTTGGCCCGTCAAAACCAAGACGCGTACCCTGACCACCTGCCACAGTACAAAGCGCCACTTTACCATCAGCAATAAGATCTTCACCAACTTTAACCGCGTTTTCGTAAAGCGCAGCAACGTCTTCTGTTTCAGGAACAATTGAGAAGTAGTCCGCTGGAGTCAAATCCGCAGGGATTTCCTGTTTGGGTTTATTCAGCACATAGCCGTCAACCCAGCTGTTTACAGACGAAAAGTCGATGGACTGAATCTGTTCCGCAAGTGTCGCTTTTTCAGCATCGTTAAGCTCGTTCCAGAATGCTAGAATGTGCTCTTGTCCGGAATCACCGATAAGTGATAAAAGTTGTTCTTTAGTCATATTAATACCTGTTTTTATTAATTTTTTGAAACATTCTAAACTAGACAGAGAAATAAATATTAAAAATCAAATTCAATGAATTAAAGCAACTTAAACATTTAACCAATAACCACAGTCATATTTTACATTAATCGACTTCTTTCTTGGAATTTTTTTGGGGTTCTAAATCTTTTAAAAGAAATTTTATATTATCAGGGCGTTGTTCTAAGGTCTCTTGAAGTTCTTTGAGAAGCTCTAGACTTTTTTGCTTACTTCCCGAAACGGCATCAAGCTCTCTCATCGACTTAAAAAGAGCCTCTTTTGCTTTTTTGAACTCTTCAATAGAGTTTTCTATTTCTTTCCTAGTCTTAGTTAATTCCTTTTCGTATTCTTTTGATTTTAAAGCGGTTACTTTATTCTCTGTAGAACGAATAAAAATTTCGTAATCATCGTATTTTGTTCCGTTAAAATACAATTTCTCATATACTCCATCGTAGTCATGGTCTTCCTCCCGTAGAGGTTGAGCTCCCTTGCAAAAGTAGACGCGAAAATTTGGTTTACTGATCTTCTTCCTATCAACTTCAACAAGGATTCTATCTTTACCTCTAAAAGTAGTTTTAGTTGTTAGGTCGTTGATACCATCATCATTAATATCGCTGTGTTCTACCTTGGTAGTTAACTTAGTATTTTTCCTGCTTGGAATTCCCCCAAATGTGTTTAGATAAAGGGAGGTAGTTAGCAAAAGTGCAGATATAATTTTCATAATAGTAGTTCGCTTTGTATAGAATTATTTGTTATTCAATAAGCTTGTATAAGCCATTGCTTTTAGTTTGTTGCTTTGTGAGAGTCTCCAGTTATATTTTTATATCAATCCAAAGAACTCTTAGGTATTTGTCTTCATTGTTCTGTCTGTATCCAAAAGCATCTAAAAAAAATCTTTTTTGTTCGATAGTTGTTTTGCTGTCATAATCTTTGAAGGAAAATGAAGAGTAAAATGCATTAGTAAGAAATGATTCATGTTTTTTATAGAATTGTTTATTCTCTGTACAACTTGAGGCAGTTAATAGCCCAAACATTACCTTATCTGTAAAAGAATAAAAGTCAGAAGGTTCACCCACCTTATCATACGATCGAATGCTATTTAGGTTTGACAGAAAGAGAAACGTTCCTTCGTAGCTTTCCACAAATCCATTCTGTGTTTTTGTTATTGATTGCATACTGTTAATGAAAATCGGGCAACCTCCTGCAGAAGATTCATAATATCCAATAGGCTTATCTTCTAGATAGTTTAGACAAGTTTTGTTTAAACTGTATGGCGCTTTGCCATGCATGTTGAGAATCAGCTGGGTCCCACACAATTTATTTGATGAGCACCCAGCAAGTATCACAGAACAAAAAATTATTAAAGTTATTTTCACCATTTTTCATATTTCCCCAGTTGTATTTTTGCTGTCATGGTTGAATCAAAAGATAAATGTAGTTGACTATTTTATTGTTACACATTCTATAAAATGTCTTATGGATTTATACCAGAGTAGAAGTATGGATAACCCAAGGATAAGCATTGATATATTATGGTTGCTTTTGTCTACAAATTTGATTATGGCAATAAAAGAAAAAAGGGAGGGAAGTAGTGGTATTGAAAAAATTTCTACAAGCATCCAAAAAAAAGAACCGAAGAACGTTGGTTTAAAGAAGACTCCATCTTCTCTTTTTATTCCTTGAATTTCACGAGAAAAGAAATGGTTTGATACATATAGTTTCATTTCCATTCCTGGCTCTAAAAATGACGCTATTGTCCCTGAAACGCGTACATTTTGTATAAAAGAGTTGCCGATTTGTATTACGCTATATTTACACTCTGAATTTGTTGAAAATTGAATCCCCACTCCCACTTGTTTTAACTCTCCTGAGTAAACTTTCATTTATAGACCTTAATTTTATAAGTTTATTTTCTACTGCCTTTTTATGTCGTCTGTTATCAATACAATTTTGAAAAATTATTTTGATAAATGCAAAATAGTTCAAGTTGGGTTCAATGCAACTATGCCATACAAATAAAGGTGGTTGGACTGACCTTTTTTTTATATTTTGTGAAAAAACGTTTAAAAGTGAATTCACCTCGTTATTTTGTTGTGTTCCGTTTTTCTGTAGCAAGGTTGTGGGCAGGGCGTATGGGGTCCGCGCAAAAGTTTTCAGAAATTTTGGAAAAATCTTACCTTTTTGTCAAAAGGGAAACCCTTTATGAAAAAGTTACGTCCCGACGCGGTAACTGGAAAAATTTTTATAAAAAAGTACGTAATAATGGGACTGAAAGATTTGCTTTTAGCCCAGTGGTAAAAAAAATCTTTGTTTCAACAAGTAAAACCTACTTGAATTTATAGACTTTGGCCAAAAATGCACAGGAAAACTAAAATGACAGAACACAAAATTCTAGCAAACGATCGAGCAAAAGAAACCAATTAAAGCTTGAGTATGGTGCATTCTTAGTGATGCGTTTTCTGTGGTAACTCTTTTGTTTTGGTAATTGAAAAAGCGGTTGTCGCTATTAATTTTAGTGAGTTTAACTGAATAAAAGGATTTTGATATGTCTGAATTGTTGAAAAAAGTTTCGATGTTGGTAGTGGTTTTGTTTGTGCTTTGTGGATGTCAGACAACGGAAACGACGGAAGTGCTTCCTGAATCTATTCGCGGTTATAAGCAGCCGACGATTGCGGTTTTGGATTTTGAGAATAAAGCTGGAATGTTTAAAGAGTGGAAACTGGGGTCCGGATTCAGTGAAATTCTAGTGAATGAACTTATTAAAAGTAAGCGCTACAATGTGGTGACACGTTATGATATCGATTCGGTGATATCGGAACTTCAGCTTCAAAAAACTGGAATGATGAATAAGTATGGTAAAGCGAAGCCGGGACAGTTGAAAAATGTGCAGTATCTGATAAAAGGAACCGTGACCGACTTTAGTCATGTGGCAGGCGGTACTTTACGCTGGATTGGTAGTTCTATGGGAATCGGCGGTGACGGAAGTGTGGCGCAGGTGTCGGTTATACTTTCTGTGATAAAAGTGGAAACCGGTGAAATTATCGATAGTGTTAGTTTGAGCGGAACCGCAACCGCTTCAAGTATCAGCGTAAAAGGCCATTATGATGGAATGGGATTCGGTGGTTCGGCATTTCGTAAAACGCCGCTGGGCGAAGCAACTACAGAAGTTATCGAAAAGTGTCTGAAAGAGATCACCGCGTCAATCGCCAAAGAAAAGTGGTCTCCGAAAGTGATGAAACTAGATAAAAAGATGGTTTACATCACAGGTGGTAAATTCCGAGGTTTAAAAGTGGGAAATTACTATCAGGGATTCAAACGCGGTGAAGCGTTAGTTGATCCGGAAAACGGATCGGTTCTTGGTTATGAAGAGAGTACATATTACGGAAAGATTGAAGTTCTGGAGCTTTTCGATAAATATGCCAAAGCCGCAATAATCGACGGGACTTTTGAAATAGGTGATACGTTGATTCCACTAGAAGTTCCGACAGCCGAATCATTTTAATTCTCAATAGCCTGAGTTTTTATTATCGAACATCGAACATTGAACATTCAACACTGAAGGTCGAACTAATTACCCGTTGGATGTTAAAAGTTAAGGGTTCGAGGTTGGACGTTCAAAAGTCTATTGCCCAGCAGGATTAAAAAAACGTCGAACATTGAACACTGAATGTCGGATCAATTACAGATGGTGATGCCATTTCATGGCGTGCCGAGCAGGAACTCGGCGTTCCCAGAGTGTGATTTAGAAAAAATCAGTATCATCTGGTTCCCAGTCAAACTTCTTTCCATTATATATCCACACAACATGACCAAGTGCTAAAGGGAAACATGTTATCAAAAATCTAACATTCAAAATAAAATGTTTCCCGTATCCTTCCTCTAGGAGAACCCAAATTGGTGGAAGAAGAATAAAAAGTCTACTTGTCCTCTTTTTTTCTTTCATCATTTTTCAGCCTAATTCTGGCGCATTTTCTTTGTGGCTGAGATTGGGGTGTGGAGTTTGAAGACCACGACGTAGGTGGAGACTACAAAGGTGATGATTGTGGTCAGCTGAATGAAGTAGGCTGTGTTTTGAACGATTTTACCTGATGCTAAGGCTGCGTATGACAAGAGCAGGGCAAATTCACTGCATTGTCCGAGTCGTAAGCCGACTGAGTTTGCGGTCTTTTCCGGTTCTTTGGTTTTTAGAAGCCCGAACTTAAATGCGTACGGTTTTATGACGCAAAGCGAGACGGCGACAATAATTGCCGGAAGAATTACCGGTTGTAGCGCAAAGAAGTCGAATTGGGCACCAATCGCGAAGAAGAAGAGAATGAGGAAGAATTCTCGTAAAGGTTTCAGTTCTTCGGCAATGAAAAGTGAGACTGGCGCGTTGGCAATGGATACGCCGCCGATAAATGCGCCGATTTCGTGTGATAAACCAATCGCATGAGCAAGTTGTGCGCAAAGCAGGCACCAGCCGATTGACATGAGGAAAATGTACTCCTGAATGACGTCGTATTTCATGAAAAGTTTGAGAAGGACGAATTTTACGCAGAGCAGGGCGAGGGTAAAGAAAAGGACAATCTTTGTAATCAGTAGCAGTGTCCCTAAAGCGGCCCCGTTTTCCCCTCCACTTCCTGTGAGAATTAGAATGAGTATGACGGCGATAATATCCTGAAATAGCAGGATACTGGTCATCAAGTCACCTTGATGCTGTTGGTGCAGTGTGATTGTGGGGCAGAGTTTAAGACTGATTACGGTACTTGAAAACATTAACGCACTTCCGGCGATGATTGCATCCAGCACTGGGAATTTGAAAAGTATCAGAATGATTGCAGAAAATAGGGCAAAGACAGCCGACGTGGTAATGGTGACAATTGATGAGGTTTTGAATAGGTTCCAGAGTTTGTTCGGCGGTAGGTGAAGTCCCAGAAGAAACATCAGCAGAATGACACCGAAGTGAGAAATTTTTTCAATCTTTTCCGCACTTTTAATCAATCCAAGCCCCCAAGGTCCAGCAATTGCTCCCCAGGCAATATAGGCGAGAATTACCGGTTGTTTGAAGTAGATGAAGATGGTTGATAAGATTGATGCGCCTGCAAAAATCAGAGCTATGGCCATTATGGCGTTATCAGTTTCCATCGTTTAGTTCATACCATGCTGCATAATTGCATTTTGAACTTGCAGGAAAGCTTTTATTGCATCGCGGACTACAGCTGAAGGGATAATGATCTCTTCGTTTACTTGATTTTCTGTAAAGTCTACACCGAATGAAATTACATTGGTGGGAGGAATGCTGTTGATGCTTTCTTTCACTTCTTTGTCCAGGAAATCACCGCCTTGCAAAAGTGCGGACTGCATGAATTTGTTTAGATTTATAGTCATCGCAGCAGTTTTGTTATGTTTCAGCTTTGCTGCATTTTTGATAAACTGAGTTCCATTACTTTTGCCGTTACGGTAGTCAGTTATCAGTTTAGACAACATGCTTTCATACTCTTTTCCCATGGTCATACCGATATGCTTTTCCGATAGTTTTACTAATGCGACCGGAGGTTGTTGCTGTTGTTCTAAGGCTTCCTTTATTTGCTCCAAATCTTTTCCCACCTTGAGGCTGGTTTCCGCTAGAGTATATGGAAGTTTTTCTACAGTTCCTGCGTTTTCGGTAAACTGTAGATTTGCGCTGATATCAAGCTGCGATTGAGCATAGATACTGTTGGTGAAGTCGGTTTGTGACTGCATTGCCTGCTTTTGCACTTTGATGAAATCATTGGTGCTTTCTACTTCAGCTAAAATTACCATCTCTGGTTTCATTTGCGGGCTGATATCCATACTTATAAAGCTCATTCCTGAATTCATCGAGCTTCCTTCTATCTGAGATTTGATCAGTTGGCTGAATCCAAACGGATCGTCTGTGCCGAAAAGATTCGTCAGCAGTTCGCAGTACGCTTTGGTTAGTTTAGGGTTGTTATAAACTGCGCCATTTAGGGCTTTTGACATTTCGAAGTTATTTAAAAGAGCGTAATCAAGCTTGTCGTTTACTGTTAGGTTAGTGAGTTTTGCCAGTTCACTTTCAGCTTTGAATTTTAAATTTGCAATGATATTTGCATTCTCTTTACTAAGGTTCGAAGAAAGTTCGATCGCTTCTACATCTTTCATAAGATCAAGCAGTTTAACTATAAGTTCTTTCATAAAAACAGCTTGAGAGGCAGTTGCGGGATTGCTTTTCAGTTCGCGTTCAAACTCTTTCAGAAACAGTTCGGTTTGGCTACTGAGCATTTTATGCAGTTTAGGAATGTCTATAGTCGCAGAAAGCTCAGAGTTTCCATTTTTAATCTGCCATTTGTCGAATGACGCCGCCATGGCAGCTGCTGTTGAAGGTTTATCAGAATAGACTAGGTAGTTGTTTTTACATACTGCGACGTATTTCTTTCCTAGAAGTTCGAAGGTGTTGTTTTTACGTTCTTTTACACCTGCTAGATCTGCAATTTTACTACTGTCGGTAATTGGTAGAAATAGACCTGTTTTGTTCTTACTTTTTAAATCGGAGCTGAAAAAGAAGTGTGCGGGACGCTTCAAGTCGACAATTGAAGCTGGAAGTCCGGTCACAATCGGCAGCATATTTTTCATCATACCGGGCTGTAGGTAAATTGCGAAAGGGGTTTCTTTTACACTTTCAGCACTGAATTCGTCGACTTTTTGCAAAAGGTTTTCAACGTTGTTGGTCGTGGCGTGAATTAAAACGTTGTCAGGTAGAGTTGATTTTGCAGACACAGAAACGGCGATGGCTGTAAGTGCAGTTACTAAAAGCTTCTTCATTTTATTCTCCAAGTTGTTTGAACAAATCTGTAATCTTTGAGTGTGATTTTATGCCCGGAGAAATCTCAACACCGCTGGATAAGTCAATACCAAAAGGCTGAACAGTTTCAATTGCTTCTTTGATATTATCTGGAGTTATTCCACCAGCGAGAATTACTGGACGTTCAAGTGTAGCAACTGCGAATTTACTCAACTCCCAATCTGCCTTGACGCCTGAACCTCCGGGAACTTTTTCTCCCTTTACAAAACTGTCGATTAAATATTTTTCAACTTTATAGTTTTTTATTTCTTCAATTTGTTCGCAGTTTTGAATATTGAACGCTTTCCAGCATCTGCCGTTGTAGGAGTTGACAAAATCGACCGACTCTTTCCCGTGAAATTGAATAATGTCAGCTCCGGCTTCGGTATATTCTCTGATGAAGTCAGTCGTCGGATTTACCATGACAACAACAAGTTCTATTCCTGAGTTGATAATTTTTATCTGTTTGGCAAGTTCTGCAAATTTATCGGAGTTGATATGACGCGGGCTGGGAGGGAAGGCGATGAATCCAAGAGCGGATACACCGCATTTGATGGCATGTTCGGCATCAGCGATATTGGTGATGCCGCAAATTTTAATATAAGTCATTTCGTAATGCTTTAGGTTTGTCAAGTATCTCTTTGGTTACGATGGCACGACGCCAGTCCTGTTGGGAAAAGTCTGATCTAGGCTTGTCGATAGCTGTTTTTTCTATGACAGTTTCACTTTTTTGTCGACGTTTTTTGCGTGCTTCTCGTTTGGCTATTTTCTCCGCCTCGTATTTAGCACGGATTTTTTCTTTCTTTTCTCTAATTTCTTCAGAAGTTAGTGGTACTTCTACCTCTAATGGTTGCTGATTTGTTTCACTTTTGTATTCATTAAGTTTCTTTAGAATTTCAGAAGGTGTCATTTTCGGTTGGACATTTTTACGTGTGCCTTTGGCATTTTTTTCTCTAGCTTTGTTATAAGCTGAAGCAATTATACTGATAATGGCAATTATCAGGAACGCGAAGTCGATACTCATTGTGTACATATTAGTTTACCCTCGTATAAAAAAGGCAGAAAACATCTGCATGTTTTCTGCCTTGAATAAACAACTATTTAGTAGGTGTAGAACTTTTTTGTTCAGGAGATGAAATCGATTCGCGCATTTCAGTGTCTGCCTGAATGTTCTGCATTTTGTAGTAGTCCATCACACCAAGATTCCCTTTGCGAAATGCTTCGGCCATCGCTAGTGGGACTTGAGCTTTTGACTCTTCAACTTTAGCTCTCATTTCCTGTACCTTAGCACGCATTTCCTGCTCCGCGGCAACCGCAGCGGCACGGCGCTCTTCGGCTTTTGCTTGAGCGACACGTTTATCAGCTTCTGCCTGATCTTCTTGAAGGCGTGCACCAATGTTATCTCCAACATCTACGTCTGCAATATCAATTGAAAGGATTTCGTAAGCCGTCCCTGAGTCAAGGCCTTTTGCCAAAACGTTTTTAGAGATTAGGTCTGGATTTTCAAGAACTTGTTTATGATAGTCGGAAGAACCGATTGTAGAAACGATTGCTTCTCCAACACGCGCAATAATAGTTTCTTCTGTAGCACCACCAACCAAACGGTCGATGTTTGCACGAACTGTCACACGAGCACGTGCTTTCAGCTGAATACCGTCTTTCGCAACCGCATCAATGCTGCGGCGTTCTGAACCGACAGATGGAACATCAATCACTTTAGGGTTAACACTTGTTTTTACGGCGTCTAGAACATCGCGACCCGCAAGGTCAATTGCCGTCGCCTGTTTGAATGAAAGTGGAATATCCGCTTTGTCAGCTGCAATAAGTGCATTTACAACAGAGAGTACGTTACCCCCAGCCAAGTAGTGGGCCTCTCGCTCGTCAGTGATGATAGAAGTAAGCCCTGATTTTTTCAGACGAATCAATGCCTCAACAATCAAAGCTGCTGGAATCTTTCTTAAGCTCATTCCGATTAGGTTAAGCATTGAAACACGTGCGCCGGAAACCATTGCACGAATGTATAGTTTGATGAAGTAGGAAAAAAGAAAGACGACGACTAGAAGAATCGCTAGAAGAATTACAGTAATTACTACAGCTGGGTTCATTTTTTACTCCTGTAAAAATTAATATTTTTGCCTTGTGTTTTTCACAATACTTTATACTGAGTGATTTTAAATTAGTTTAAAGAATATTTGCCGATTTTATACTCTTTCTAAGGCTGTTTACTTTGCGTGGGTAAACGCTGATACAACGCAATCCTGATTTGATTATAGTTTCGATAAAATGCTCATCGGATGCCAAATCTCCGCAAAGCGAGATTGGTTTGCCGTACTTTGCGGCCGCATTCGTGATGTTTCTGATTAACTGCCACATTGTCGGATCAAACGAATCATAATCATCTGCCACAAGTTCGTTGTTACGGTCAACAGCAAGGAGGTATTGAGTTAAATCATTTGTTCCAATTGTGGCGAAATCCGCCACTTTTAGCAACTCGTCAGCCTGCATGCAGGCAACGGGTGTTTCAAACATCAGTCCGAATTTGATGTTTGACTTGATGTCTTTTGTCTCTTCAATAAACAGTTCTTTTAACGCGTTGAACTGCTTTAAATCGATTACCATCGGGAACATTACAAAAATCGGTGCATTTGTTACTTCTGAGGCTTTTGCTAGGGCGCGTGCCTGCGGTGTAAACAGGTCCGGGCGTTTCAGCAGAAGTCTGGCACCACGAAGTCCGAGGTATGGATTAGATTCTTTAGGAATTTTTACCCAGTCTGCATTTTTGTCGCCACCAATATCAAGCATTCTGATGTAGCAGGGAGAGTTTGGGAATGAACTTATTACTTTGGTGTATCTACTAACTTGTTCATCAAACTCTAAAAAGCGGTTGATTGCAAGAAATTCATATTCTGTTCTGAAAAGACCGATACCTTCGGCACCGTATTCGACAGCCACTTCGACTTCATCGGCAGTCGAGATTGTTGCCATGACTTTGAAGTCTTCAATTGGCTCTTCGTGTGTGTCTGATTTTTGTTTGTCTACTTTTGCAAGAAGTTTCTCTTTTGTCTCCTTGGTAGGACAAACGATGATCTCGCCGGTATAGCCATTGATTATTACTTCCTGTCCGCAGAGCACATTGCTGACAAGTTCGCAGATACCGCTTACAGCCGGGATATTCATCGCTCTTGCAAGAATGGCAGCATGTGAGTTGATGCCGCCTTGCTGAGTAATAAAACCAAATGTATCTTCGGCTGAAAACTTGAAGGTGAGGGAAGGGGTTAACTCTTTCGTCACAATGATGCGCTCAGGCGCATTTGTACAGTTATGCTCTCCGTTGCATGAAAAGCTTGAAGTTAGATGTCCTAACGCACCTAGCAGGCGCTGACGAAGGTCCTCAATGTCATTTGCGCGTTCACGGAAGTATACATCTTCCAACGCATGAAACTTTGTCGCGTAGCGGTTCATTACGATTGAAACCGCTTTTTCAGCACTTACCAAGTTTTCAGTAATGTAGCTGTTGATGTCAGCTCGAAGCTTTTCATCCTGCAAAATCATCATTTGTGCATCAATAATTGCCGCTTCGGCTTCACCAATTTTGTCAGCAATTGTTTTATGAAGCTGCGACATCATGCTTACAACTGCCTTCTCAGCATCAATAAATCGTTCCTGCTCTGCCGGAATCTGTTCTGCACTGATTTTCCGTTCTACAGTTTCGATTGATTCGTTGGTGTTAAAAAAGCATACTTTTCCAAAAGCAATACCTTTAGAAAGAGGTATTCCTTTGTACCTGACTTCGTTATGTAAATTTGATAGGATCATTTTATCTTCTGATTTATTCGCAGCGTATTGTAATAAAACACTATGTTACTAATTTATCACGGTTTAATTCGGCGGTTAAAATAGTCTGATTTTTACATTTTTAAACTGAACTTTTTATATAAAGGTTTGTATGAGACTTTTGTTGCAGCGTGTCTCTCAGGGACAGGTGATAATAGAAAAGGAAATTGTCGGTAACATCGACAAAGGTATTGTGGCGTTGGTCGGAATACGTCGCGGTGACCAAAAGCGTGATGCGGATTACCTTCTGAAAAAATGCGTGAATATGCGCATTTTCCCTGATGACGCGGGGCGCTTCGACCAATCTCTTCTTGATGTTAAAGGCGATTTGATGATTGTGTCGCAGTTTACGCTTTATGCAGATACGCGTAAAGGGCGTCGTCCGGGATTTTCCGGTTCGGCGCTGCCTGATGAAGCTATTCCGCTTTATGAATATTTTATTGAAAAAGCACAGGCTTTGGGACTGAAAGTGGAAACTGGCGAATTCGGTGCCGATATGAAAGTTGATATTGTCAACGACGGACCTGTGACGATAATGATTGATTCTGAAGATAAATATCCACGTGAAGATGTGGTAAAATAATAATAGTAGATTTACCTCCAGTGGTAACAAGGATCTGATTAATGGATAATGTGATTGAAAAAGCGAAAACTCTTGTAGAAGTACTTCCTTACCTTCAGGAATTTCGTGATGCGGTAGTGGTTGTAAAATTCGGCGGCAGTGCGATGGAAAAGAAAGATGTGATTGATAGCGTGCTTCGTGATGTGGTGCTTCTGGAGTGCGTCGGACTTCGCCCTGTGATTGTTCACGGTGGTGGAAAAGCCATCAGCGCAAAGTTGAAAGAAGTGGGCATTGAACCGCATTTCATTAACGGACTTCGCTATACTTGTCACAAAACTATTGATATTGTTGACGATGTACTGCACTCGCATGTAAATGCCGGACTTGTAGATACAATGAGTAAAATGGGCGCACCTTCAAAAGCCCTTTCCGGTAAAAATGTGTTGAAAGCGAAGAAGATGTGGTCAAAACATCATGAAACTGGTGAAGATATCGACCTCGGCTTTGTCGGTGAAGTTTGTGATGTGGATTCTGATGCAATTCTTGAAGATCTTGAAAATGGACATATTCCGGTAATCACACCTGTGGCTGTGGATGAAGACGGCAATACGTTCAACATCAATGCGGATATTGCGGCGTGCAAAGTGGCAGAGAAGATTAAGGCACGTAAACTTGTCTTTTTAAGCGACGTGCCGGGAATCCTTCAGGATCCGTCTGATGAAGAGTCATTGATTTCTACCATCAGAATTGATGAAATTGATGGTTTGGTAAAAGAAGGCGTCTTGTCCGGTGGAATGCTGCCAAAGGTGATGAGTGCAGCTTCTGCTTTGAATAATGGTGTAAATAAAGTTCATATGATTGACGGCAGAATGTCGCATTCGCTTCTACTTGAGCTTTTGACTGATAATGGTATTGGAACCGAAATGGTAAAATAGGGGAGGTTATGATGTTAAGACTAATTTTATTGATTTCTGCAGTAGGTATTTTTACAACAGGTTGTACTACGTCAAATAAGTATGATCGTACTAATGGACAAGTTGTCACAGTGAAACGCTTTATGGGAATTCCGTATAGCGAAGAGTTCAAACGTCCATCAACACGAGTAAGAGACTATTAAGATGAGAAAGTTGTGCATCCTCGCTATTTTTGTCTGCTGCATTGTAGGTTGTTCGATAGGCACTGTGGATGCATCTCTTTCCGGTTCTTTTGGAATTGCTACAGCTACTAGCAATGACAGTGCTAAGCCTGTAGCTCGCAAAACCTTTGACGTTGAAATCGTGCCACGCGAAAAGTGGGCTGAACTTGACATTATCATGTCAAAAATTACGCCTATGGGGTCAAACAATCCGATAAAGATTACGGTTCATCATACCGCGGAAGAACGTGATAATGCAAAAGTATCCGATGCCGAGCATATGCGCGATATTGATCGTTACCATCAGAAAGAACGTGGTTGGGCCTGTATCGGTTACCACTTTGTTATTAGTCCGAATGGAACGATTTTTCAGGGACGCCCTGTTAAATATCAGGGTGCACATGTGAGTAAACACAATCCGTTGAACGTGGGTGTGGCTTTAATGGGTAACTTTGAAACGTCCAAGCCCTCAAATGCTCAGGTAGCATCATTAAAGCGATTAATCAAAGGGTTGCAACTTTACTTCAATATACCGAAACAAAACCTTTACGGACATCGCGATTTAGGCGATACACTTTGTCCAGGTAAAGAACTTTATAAAATCATTCAACAAATAAAGAACAGTTATTAGTATGAGAAATCCTTTAGATAAAATTTTTGCATCAGTTGAAGATGTAGTGACTTGGCGTGAAGAACTGAGAAGTTCCGGTAAGACATTGGCTGTGACAAACGGTTGTTTTGACATCATGCATCGAGGACATGCGCAGTACCTTTTTAATGCCGCTTCCGAGGCAGATTATCTTTTAGTTTTGGTTAATGGAGATCAGTCTATTTCAGATTTGAAGGGGCCGAACCGTCCGATTATCAAAGAAGAAAACCGTACATACATGTTAGCGAGCCTAGAATGTATTGACGGAGTACTGGTCTTTAACGATGAACGTGCGACCAAATTCTTTGAACTGATTAAACCGGATGTTTACATTAAAGGTGCAGATTACACCGAAGAAACATTGAACCGTGAAGAATACACCGCTTTGAAAGCCGGTGGTGCAATTTTCAAATTTATTGAATTTGTTCCAGGTTGCTCTACTACCTCAATTGTTGAAAAAATTCAGGCCGAAGTATGAATGATTGGATTGAAATAAATAAAGACCCAAAACACGTTAACCGTGAACGCCAGAAGGCCAAAGAACTTCGAAAAAGTGCGTGGTGGAAGAATGAACTGGCGAAAGGTATCTGCCACTATTGCGGTAAAAAGTTCCCCGCAGAAGAATTGACAATGGATCACGTTCTGCCCGTTGTTCGAGGTGGAAAAAGTAACAAAGGTAACATTGTCGTCTGCTGCAAACAGTGTAACAATGATAAGAAATACCTCACTCCAGCCGAAATGATTCTCAAGCAGTTGGAAGAAAACGGAGAAATTTAATTTAAGGTTTGATTAATCGGTGTAGTTCGCATTATATTAGTCTGTTCACGGGGCATGTTTCGGCACACGTTGAAGATGCTTTCATTTATAAGAAATGATTAAATCTGTGAGGTTCACCATGTTTAATAAACCATTCTTCCTAGTTTTACTACTCAGCATCTTTGTCGTGTCATGTGCTACACAAGTAGCTCCAAAAGTCGAGCCTACAGATGTGGCAATTAGTTATCCTATTGATGATGATCTTGAAGTCAAAGTTGTTTTTGAGTCTCAGAAAGCAATCGATGCCACTCAGTTAGGACTTTCAATGCTTTCAAAAGAACGTCAGTTTGTGCGTACAATACGAGTTGAAGATCCAGACTTTTTTCCAGAATATTTTGCGATGGTAAATATTAAAATCGAAGATGGACTGCTTTTTGTTTCAAATAAGGAAGCAGAAAACTTTGCTAAAATTATTTATCTTCAATATCAGAAAAAGGTGGCTCCAGCCGACTGTTTGAAGAAATTCCGAGAACGTCGAGTAATTGACAGTCTTGAAACTGAAAATGGACAAGTACCGAAAGTTCAGGAAGCTCCTGCTAAATGAGCTGTCGATGAAAGGTAATCCCCAAGATTTTATAATCTCGGGGATTTTTATTTGAAAGAGTCAATTAAACGGGGTTGAAAATCGGGGTAAATTTCGTATTTTTAGAGGTCTTTCGAATATGGACACCAATTGGTGGAAAGACTAAAATCTACTTTTTAGTGTAAAGTGGGAATAAACACCCGCTTTTTTTTATACCTTTTTAATGTGAATATGGAGGTGTGTTATGCAAGGTGAATTAATGGCAGTCTTGAACTATCTCGAGACTGAACGTGGAATTGACAGAGATCGACTGATTGATATTGTTGCTGATGCGTTGATCGTTGCTGCTCGTAAATCTGGTGGTCCGGCTGATGAGCTGGAAGTGAAAGTTGACCCGGAAACAGGTGATATTAAAGCGGTTGCACACATTACAGTTGTGCCGCAGATTGAAGATCCGGCAACTGAGATGGATATCAAATCAGCCCAAGAAGTGTATCCAGACTGTGAACTTGGTGATTTAATTGAATGGGAAGTTGACCACAACACTTTTGGTCGTGTGGCAGCTCAGACTTTCCGTCAGGCTCTAATATCTCGTCTGAATCAGGAAGAAAAACTTATTGCTTGTGAAGAGTTTCGTGATCGTGTTGGAACAATCATTACCGGTGAAGTAAAGAACTTTAGCCGTGGTGAGTTTATTATCGACTTTGGTAAAGTTGACGGTGTGATGCCGCGCAACGAGAAAATTCCTTCAGAACAGTATCGAATTGGTGAACACATTGCGGTGTATCTGAAAGAGATTGATGAAGAGCGTCCACGTGCATGTATGGTTGTGTCACGTAGTGATGAGCGTTTTGTTGAACAACTTTTTGAACGTGAAGTTTCAGAGATTGCAGAAGGTCTTATCGAGATTAAAGGAATTTCCCGTGATGCCGGTTTCCGTTCTAAAGTAGCGGTTCACAGCACAAGTTCTGAAATTGATCCCGTAGGTTCATGTGTGGGAATGCGTGGTTCACGTGTGCGTTCGATTGTTCGTGAGCTTAACGGTGAAAAAGTTGATATCGTGGTTTGGAGTGATGATCTGGTAACTTACGTGCGTAACGCGATGCAGCCTGCAGAACTTGAATCTGTTTCAATTGATGAAGAAAACCACACAATCAATATTATTGCCCGTGAAGATCAATACTCGCTGGCGATTGGTAAACGTGGACAGAATGCACGTCTTGCTTCAAAACTTCTTGGTTGGAAAATTGATATCAATAAAGAAGAAGTTAAATCTCTTGAAAGCGGATTCGAAGAGCAGTTGAACAAAGCGGTTGCTGATCTTTCTTCAGTAGAAGGTATTGATGAAGATGTAGCTAAAAAGCTTGTGAATGCCGGATTCCTTTCGATTGCAGGGCTTAAAGCCGCATCTCTTGAAGATGTGTCCGGCATTGATGAAATCGATGCGGAACTTGCAGAAAAAATTAAAGCCGCGGTTGACGGTCTATAAGAAAAGGCGGTGAAAAGATGGCTGAAAAAAAGATACGAGTTTATGACTTAGCAAAGGAGTTCGAACTTTCAAACCCTGAAATGATCGAGCTGTTGGCTGAAAATGGAATCGAAGTGAAATCTTCTCTGAGTTCTGTTGAAGAATCTCTTGTGGCACTTGTTCGCGAAGAGTATTTCGGAACCGATGAAGAAGAAGCTCCAGCTCCAGCTAAGAAAGAGGAGAAAGTCGAAGAAGAAGTTGCAGAAGAGCCAGCTCCGGCAAAAGAGCAGGGTGGTTCTGAACTTCATGTAAAATCTCCTATTGTAGTAAAAGAGTTTGCCGACGCACTTGGTATTAAGGCAAATGACCTGATTGTAGAATTGATGGGTGAGAAAATCATGGCAAACATCAATCAGACACTTGGTCACGAAGTTGCTGAAAAGATTGCTCAGAAACATGGTAAGACGCTTGTGATTGATAAACGTGATAAGAGTCACGGTATCAAAAAGCAGGAAAATCTTGCACCTGAGCAAATCAAGCACGAAGGCAAAAAGAAAGATATTAAAACACGTCCACCTGTAGTGGCATTCATGGGACACGTTGACCATGGTAAAACTTCTCTACAGGACGCGTTGCGCCAAACAAATGTAACAGATGGAGAGGCTGGTGGTATCACTCAGCACATCGGTTCTTCTGTTCTACGTCATGGCGATAGCACTGTGACAATGCTTGACACTCCTGGTCACGCGGCATTCTCTGCAATGCGTGCCCGTGGTGCGAATGTGACTGATATTGCAATTCTTGTTGTTGCTGCCAATGATGGTGTGATGCCTCAGACGATCGAAGCGATTCGTCATGCAAAAGCGGCCGGTGTTCCGATTATTGTGGCAATGAACAAAATGGATCTTATCGAAGCGAACCCTGATAAAGTTCTAATGCAGTTGCAGCAGAACGACCTTATGACTGAGGACTGGGGTGGTGACGTGGGTTGTGTACGCGTTTCTGCAATGACTGGTGACGGTCTTGATGAGTTGATGGAGCGTATCCTTCTTGAAGCAGAAATGCTTGAACTGGCTGCGAATCCAAAGATTCCTGGTTCAGCAATTGTTGTTGAAGCGAAAATGGAACCTGGAACTGGTGTTCACACAAACATTCTAATGCAGGATGGAACAATCAAAGTCGGCGATACTGTAATTTGCGGAAGCTGTTACGGTCGTGTAAAAGCTCTGGTTGATGAACACGGTCAGCGTATGAAATCTGTTGGACCAAGTATGCCGGCTCAGCTGGTTGGTCTTAACGATGTGCCTGAAGTTGGTGCTCAGCTTGTTGTTTGTAAAAACGAAAAACAGGCGAAGAAACTGGCAGCAACTCGTGCGGCTGAAGAGCGTCAGGAACGTCTTGCGGCTCGTAAACCGGGTTCAACTCTTGAAGATCTATTCCATCAGGTTGCTGAATCTAATAAAGCTGAACTTTCAATTATTCTGAAAGCCGATGTGAAAGGTTCTATGGAAGCAATTCAGCAGGCGCTTTCCGAGTTCCCTTCAGATAAAGTTCGTCTGAATGTGGTTGATGCGACAGTTGGTTCTATCAGCGAATCTGACGTTGTTCTGGCACAGTCTTCAAACGCGATTATCGTTGGTTTCCACGTACGTGTTAATCCGGGTGTAAATAAGAAAGCTGAGAAAGAGGGTGTAGAAATTCGCCTTTACTCGATTATTTACGAATTGCTTGCAGACGTGAAAGATGCGCTTGAAGGACAGCTTGAACCTGAACGTCGTGAAAACGATCTTGGTGAAGCTGAAATTGCTCAGGTTTTCCGTGTAGGTAAAGGACAGAAGATTTGTGGTTGCCGTGTAAATGTAGGTTATGTTGCAGTTAACTGTAAATCTCGTGTTTACCGTGATGACGAACTTATCTACAACGGTTCTGTTAAATCACTTCGTCGTTTCCAGGATGATGTTAAAGAGGTAAAAGCCGGATTCGAATGTGGTATCCGTCTTGATAACTTTAACGACTTTGAAGAAGGCGATGTAATTAGATTCTACGAAATTATTGAATCTAAAGCTTCTCTATAATTAGCACGCTTCCGGTTTGTCATAGAACCGGAAGCGTTTTTTATTTCGTTCTACGTGCTAAGTGTTACGTATTACGTTTTTAAAGCAAAATACCTAAACAACTAACCACCTAAATACCTGAACTATGAGTGATGTAGAAAGAACAAGACGTGTCAATGAGCTTCTTCGTCGTGAAATCAGCGAGTTTATCGAAAGAAATCTTGCTCACGAGTTGAAATGCCTTGCCACAGTCAACACCGTAAAAGTAGCGCCTGATATGCATGATGCACAGGTTTATATTAGCTTCTTCGGCGGAACTCCGAACCTGTATAAAAATGCGATGCGTAAAATTGTTCGCAATCGCGGCAAGATTCAGGCTCAGATTAATAAAAATATGAAAATCCGCAACACGCCTAAACTGGATTTCCGTTTAGATGATTCAATTGAGAAAGGTGATAAAATCATTCGTCTTATCGAAGAGCTTGGAATCGAAGACGCTGAATAATTAATAATTAGGAATTATTTAGTTAATCGCTAATCACTAACCCCTAACTACTGTTTACTGCTAACTCCTAACTGATAACTGAAATTATGCGACGCTTTTTTTCTCCACATATTCCAGGACTTAATTCCACTTTTTCACTTCCTGAGCTTGAAGGCAAACATCTGGTAACTGTACTTCGTGGAAAAGTCGGTGATACAATCAAAGTGTTGGACGGGCAGGGGACTCTAGCTGTCTGCGAAGTGGCGGAGATTAACGGAAGTCGTAAAAAGCCTAACGTGGTGTTGCAGGTGACTTCCCATGAAAATGTGATACCTAGCGGTCCGCAAATCTGTCTTTATGTGGCTTGTCCGCGTACAAAGCAGATGGAGTTGATTCTTCGTCAGGCAACAGAACTCGGCGTGGCAGAAATCTTTCCGATTGTCACTGAATTTACAGTTTCTAAACCGACTGAAAATCCTGAAAAATGGCAGAATATTCTCATTGAAGCTGTTAAGCAGTCCGGGAACCCATTTCTTCCTGAACTTCACTCGGTTGCCTCTTTTGATTACGCGCTCGCCTCTGAAAAATGCCCAAATATAGGATACTACGGTGCTGTGCCTTTGAACGGTGAGGAAGGAATTTGTCATGACGGATTTGAAAACCGTCAGCGAATTGCACTTTGGATCGGTCCAGAAGGCGGTTTTTCCGGAGACGAATTGAATGCGCTTCGTGATAAAACGTATCAGATTGGTGAAGGCGATGTTAACCGCTCATTCCTTCCGCTGACCATCGGTCACCATATCCTTCGCATTGAAACTGCCTGTACCGCCGGCCTTGCGATCTTGACTAATTCATAATCTTTTCTGTCAATCGAATTGTTCATTCCATAGTTTGTCGGTATCTTAAGCCTCAACTAATCAGGAGGTATATATGAATCGCGCGTTATTAACCGTATTTGGTCTGTTTACACTCATTTTCTTTTCAGGCTGTGCCGTCGATCGATCTTTTATCACACGAGACGGATTAATCGATCGAAACTACGAATTTGAAGAGACGCCTTATTATCCAAATACAACTCTTACCAGAAACGCGGCAACTGACCTTTTTGTAGACCGTAAAGCAACTGTTTTTGTCCATAAAAACAAAGATGCCGACTTTACCAAAATCGATAAAGTTTATATTGCACCTGTAAAAATTGTTTCGCCGGAAAGTGAGAGGATTGTCGGTAAAGCGAGACTTTATAAGAAGATTATCGCCCATTATCAGGCTGGTTTAAAAAGGGAACTGGGAAAAGTTGTCGAGCTGGTAGATAAACCAAGTGATGACACTGCAATCGTCCGAACAGCTATTTCATCGATTCAACTGGAATATAGTCCTCTAAAAATTTATCAATACATTCCGGTATCGCTGGCAATTCAAACTCTAAAGAGAACTACTGGTTTTGAGGATAAAGAGATTCGAGCTGTTTCGGAAGTTCGAATTGACCACAAAAAGCTGGGAGAGCCGATGATTATTGCTGCATTTACCAACACAATTGGAAGAGCAAAGAATGAAGAGGCGGCGACGGAAGACGACGTGAAAGATGCGCTCGATGCCTGGGCGTATAGAATTGCGACTCGCCTCAAAGAACTTATTGATGGAAACTCTAAACTGAAGTAGACTGTGAACTTTATTGATTCGATTGAAATATTACTGCTTATAACTGTCGCAATTGTCGTGGTAAAGCATTTTAGTGATGATAAAACCTCAGAGCGTGATGACAGCATAGTCAATCATTCTGAGGTTGATTATATTGATCCCGAAGAAAATGTCTCAGATGATTTCATTAGGTTGGCGACTTCCGATGAAATACAGGAACCGGTGAATAAACCAAAGTTTGCCAACACTTATATAGTCGCCATTCTGTTCTTGATTATTCTCGCCTTTATCCCAGCCGAAGAAGCGAAAGTCCTTTTCATCTTCGGGCTAGGCCTCTTCATTGGGAAAACAGTTTTATAACCATTATCGAAGCGGCCAGTTGCTTGGAGGTTCTGCAGTGAAGGTTAATCGTTCTTTGCTAGTTGGATGGAAAATCTTCAATGTATGAGAGTGCAGGGCGATTGATTTGTTCGGAAACTTAATCTTCGATCCGTAACGGAAGTCGCCTAGCAAAGAGTTGCCACGTGATGAAAACTGGACTCGAATCTGATGATGGCGACCAGTCTTTAAGTCAATGTCGACAAGGTTTACATTCTTCTCCGACTTCACTACACGATACGAAAGCTCCGCTTGCTTCCCCTTTGCTTTTGACGAAACAAACGAGTTTCTCTCTCTTCTCTCAAGATAATCAATCAACGTCGCCTGCTTTTTTAGGGAACCCTCACAAAGCGCTAAGTATGATTTTTCAGTATCATGTTTTCTGAACTGATCAGAAAGTCGTGACGCAGCTTTTGAAGTTCTTGCAAAGACAATCACACCCGAAACAGGTCGATCCAGACGATGAACAAGTCCGAGGAATACGTTTCCTGGCTTGTTGTACTTCTTTTTGATATACTCTTTGCAGAGGTCTAGAAGCGCCGGATCTCCGCTTTCGTCGGCCTGAACAGGCACGCAGGCAGGCTTTATGACAACCAACAGATGATTGTCGACATAAAGTACCGGCACTCCAGATTCAGTGTATTCGATGATTTTATTAAAGGCATTTGGCATAAGGCTACAGGCGTTAGGAAGTCAATCCTGGTTCTTAATTAGTTGCTTGTCCACCGCGCATAAATCGACATCGGTAGTGTACGCTCAGAGTTGGTGGTTTGAAGAACCAATTCACCCGGTTGAATTTGTCCGCCAAAATCGTACATCGTCTCTTTCAAGACATTGGCAACCATCAGTGGCGATGCATCAATTGAATACATGTTTAGAAGCACCATTTCCGGCTCTGGAACCAGAATCTGTTTTAGACTATCAAGCAGTTCGGTAATCATCTCTTCCACTTTCCAAATCTCGCGGTTTGGACCACGTCCGTACGAAGGCGGATCCAGAATAATTGCATCATATTTATTACCACGGCGAATTTCGCGTTTGACGAACTTCATCGCATCGTCAAGAATCCAGCGAATCGGTAGGTCTGACATATTTGAAAGTTCAAGATTCTTACGTCCCCAGGCGATAGCAGGTTTTGAGGCATCGACATGTGTGACGTTATATCCCGCTTTTGCCGCAATTACTGAGGCAATTCCTGTATAACCGAAAAGGTTTAGCAGTTTTTTACCTTTCCCTTTTGGAGGATTTTCAAGCGTCCAGTTCCAGTGCGCGCACTGTTCAGGAAAGATTCCGACGTGTTTGTTTCCGTCTGTCAACTTCGCAAAACAGGTAATTCCAGCCATGTCGACTGTCCATTCACGTCCAGTGCGTCTTCTTAGCTGCCAATCTCCCTTTTCCTTTGGGATAATGGCTTCGGCTTTGCTCCATTCTGATTTTGGAAGCTCCGGACGCCACCAGGCTTTAGGTTCTTCTCTAACAAGAATTTTATTCCCGAAACGTTCAAGTTTCTTACGGTTACCGGAATCAAGGAGTTCGTAATCTTTCCAGTCGTAGCTAAAAATTTCAATATTTTTATTAATCATGGCTTTAGTTGTTTAGGTATTTAGGTGGTTAGTTGTTTAGGTAGTTAGCTGTTAGCGCGTAGATTATTTTTCACTTTTCACTATTCATTTTTCATTGCTTAAAGGTATTCCTCGCCGAAGTCCAGAAGCATGGTTTGGGTGTCTTTCTTCTTTTTCTTTGGTGATTTTTTAGCCTTTTCGTGGTGTTTTGCAGTGACTGGCTGGCCAGCTTTATCAAGTTCTTTGTTTTCCAGGTTACCTAGAATTTCTTTAGCTCGGTTTACTACCGGAAGTGGTAGTCCGGCTAGGCGTGCGACTTGAATACCGTAACTTTTGTCGGTTCCACCTGGGACAATTTTACGTAGGAAGATAATCTGGTCTTTCCATTCGCTTACCGCAACGTTGTAGTTTTGTACACCATTTGAGGTCATTTTAAGTTCGACCAATTCATGGTAATGGGTTGCAAAAAGTGTTCTTGATCTTTTGTCATTAAGAATGAACTCCGCAATTGCCCACGCTAGACTTAATCCATCAAATGTACTTGTTCCACGTCCGATTTCGTCAAGAATTATCAGGCTGCGTTCAGTGGCATTATTCAGAATGTTGGCGGTTTCGACCATCTCTACCATGAAGGTACTTTGTCCGCGTGAAAGGTCATCGGCAGCGCCGATTCGTGTAAAAATTCGGTCAACAATTCCAATTTCGGCTTTTTGAGCAGGGACAAATGAGCCAATCTGCGCCATAACTGTAATTAGAGCGACTTGTCGAATATAGGTGGATTTACCTGCCATGTTCGGACCTGTGATGATTGCTAGTCGGTTTTCTTCGCCATCAAGCAACGTATCATTCGGAACGAATGACTCTTCTTCCATCAACGCATCAACAACAGGGTGGCGCCCTTCTGTTATGTCAATTTGGTGACTATCATTAACTGTTGGTCTTGTATAGTTTTGGGCTAGTGCAACGTGTGCTAGACTTGCCAGCGTATCGATGTTTGCGATGGCGCGAGCATTACTTTGAATTGTGGTGGTTTCAGCAATGACCTTTTGTCGTACTTCTTGAAAAAGTTCGTATTCCAATGCTTTCGATTTATCTTCAGAACCAAGGATTTTATCTTCTATTTCTTTGAGTTCCGGTGTGATATAACGTTCGGCATTTACCAGAGTTTGCTTACGAATCCATGTTTCCGGGACAAGGTCTTTGTTTACGTGGCTGACTTCGAGGAAGTAGCCGAATACTTTGTTGTATTTGATCTTGAGGTTTTTGATTCCGGTCTTTTCGCTTTCTGCTGCTTGGAGTTCGGCAATCCAGCGTTTCCCTTCTGTAGCAGCTGAACGTAGTTCGTCAAGAAGTTTGTGGTATCCGGCTTTTATAATTCCGCCGTCTTTGATTGTCAATGGTGCCTCGATGTCGATGGCGTTGTCAATCAGTTCACTAATTTCTGTCAGTTCAATCAATGACTTATTCAGACTGTCAAGAAGACCTTCGTCGATGCAGTCTAAAACCTGTTTTAGTTCTGGAATAATGCAGAGTCCGCGTTGAAGGTTCATTAAATCTCTGGCATTGGCACTACCCAGATTCAGGCGAGAGACGGTTCGCTCAAGATCGCGAACTGAGTTTAGAATTTCGCGAAGTTCTGTCAGAAGAATTTGATCTTCAAAAAGTGTTTCGACGGCATCAAGACGACTGTTGATGACGGTTTTATCCTGAAGCGGGCGGATTATCCAGTCACGAATCAGACGTCGCCCCATCGGTGTGACACATTTGTCTAAAACCGAGAGCAGGGTGGCATTTTTGGAGTCGGTGAAGATTGGTGTAACCAGTTCGAGATTTCGTTGTGAAATTCGATCGAGACTCATAAAGGCGCTATTGCTGTAAGTAGAGATTATTTTTATATGATCCGCATTTCGGCGCAGGTTGTTGGTGGCGTAATAAAGCACGGCTCCAGCTGCGGATATTCCGGCTTTCATTCCGCGACAGCCGAATCCATCAAGTGAAAGTACGCCGAACTGGCGCTGGAGCATCTCTTCGGCGGTTTCCTGATCGAATGTCCAATCGTCAACTGGCGTCCAAGTAATTTTTACAGGAAGTGATTTTTTGCTTTCTTCGATAGTTTCTTCGAGAAATGAAGGAATGATACATTCCGCCGGATTGAGGCTGTTGATTTCGGTTTCAAAATTTTGTCTGGAGTCACATTCGGTGACTTTGAATTCACCTGTTGAGATGTCGAGAGAGGCGATTCCATAATTGTCGTTTTTCTTAAAAATTCCGACGATGAAGTTACTTTGTCCGGCAGAAAGGATGTTGCTGTCGAGAATTGTGCCGGGGGTGATTATCTGTGTGACTTCGCGCTTTACAATGCCTTTGGCTGTTTTTGGATCTTCAACCTGTTCGGCAATGGCGACTTTTGTGCCGCTTTCGATAATTTTAGGCAGATAGTTTTTTAGGGCGTGATATGGAATTCCGGCCATTGGAACGCCGGCTCTTTTAGTCAGCGTGATTTCCATAAGTTCACTGCCTTTTACAGCATCTTCAAAAAACAGTTCGTAGAAGTCTCCCATTCGGAAAAGAAGGATCGCATCTTCAGGAAGTTCCTGCTTAACTTGCAGGTATTGACGCATCATGGGAGTGATTTTAGGAGCTTTTTCTGCCATTGGATTATCTGGGTAGTTTGTTGTTTAGATTTTAGATGAACTATAAAAAAGGCCGGGATTAACCCGGCCTTTTAAATTGTCGAAAGATTATTTCTCGAAAGAGTATTTCTCTGGTGCTTTGCCAGTTAGGGCTACAGCAATAGAGTCTTCTCCAAGAATCAGCTCTTCGTTGGTTGGAATTGCCCAAGCTTCTAAACCACATGCTCCAGTTGCAACTTGAACATTTTGGCCACGCTTGTTGATGTTCTCTTCGTCAATCTCGAATTTGAAGAACTTCATGTAGTTAAGAACAGCACGACGGTAGTCACCATTGTTCTCACCAACACCGGCAGTGAAGATAATTGCTTTAGGATTTGCCAGAGTTGCAAGGAAACCTGCACAAATTTTTGCAGTACGGTAAGCAGCTACTTCGAATGCAAGAGCGGCTTTCTGGTCACCTTTCAGCATTGCCTGCCAAACAACGTACATGTTATTTGTTCCAGCAAGACCTTTAAGTCCACTTTCTTTATTAAGCTGGCGAATTACCTCTTTTGCACTGATCTGATGTTTGTTACAGATGTATTCGATAACACCCGCGTCGATGTTACCTGAACGTGTACCCATCACACAACCATCAAGAGGTGTCAGACCCATTGAAGTGTCGACTGAGACACCGGCTTCTACTTTAGAGATACTTGCACCGTTACCAATGTGGGCTATTACGACGTCGATTTCATCGTGAGTAAGATCTTTGATTGCACCATATTTACGAGATACATACTGGAAAGAAGTTCCGTGGAAACCGTATTTTGCAACCATGTCTTCTTTGTACCATTGTTCTGGAACTGCATAGCGTTTTGCATATTCAGGCATACGAGCATGGAATGCTGTATCGAAAACTGCTACGTGAGGTACGTTAGGGAATAGACCACGTGCCACATTAAAGCCGTCAAGGTTTGCTGGGTTGTGAAGTGGAGCAAGCGGTGAGCATTTTTCAATTGCTGCGACGACTTCATCAGTTAGAAGCATAGATTCTTTAAATGCGTCTCCACCGTGAACCATACGGTGACCAACTGCGACGATTTCAATTCCCGGGAAGTTCTCTTCGATAATTTCCCATGCTTTTTTCATTGCCGCGGTGTGATCTGGAAGTGGAAGTTCAAGAGTTACGTCGTCTTCCCCAAGAGTGTAACCGATGTTTGCTCCGCTTTCTCCGATGTTCGCACAGTTAAAGGCGATTAAAGGTTCTGCAACTCCTTCTGCGATAAGAGCTAGTTTGGAAGATGAACTTCCGTTGTTGATAGTAAGCGCGATTTTTGCGTCTTTGTAGTCTACCTGAGACATTTTGTTCTCCGTTTTCGGTGCATTTTTTTTGAAAGAAATTGGTTGATTTTTGAGACAGGTTTCTCAAAAATTATCGGGCAATTTAATAAGTGGGTTATTGAAAAGCAAGGTTAAATAAATTATAAACTTTTTAAATTTAAAAAAAGCAAAATGTCACTATTGTAACCCCATAAATTACAGAACCTAAAATTTTAACATTGGCAGGTGTGTTTTGCGAAAAATTTATACAGAAGTCGGACCGTTAACGCCGGCGGAAAAATTGACCAGTTGGTTTTATTCAAGATTTATTCGTATCGTATTTTCCATTCTTGCCTGTGTGGTTATCTGGTATGGCGTTGACTATATGGTAGATTTTGCCAATTTCGTCCAATCCGGAGGAGAGTCTGGAACTAAGTTTTATGATCCACCTAAAAATGTTTTACTTTTAGCCAAGTCTGTAATTGGCTCACTAACCACTTTTTTTATTGTTCGATCTTAATTTTAATAAAACAGTTTATAAGGAAAAACTATGTTATCACTAATTATTTCGTTGTCTGTCGCTTTTGCAATTTACTTCTCATCGGTTGAGTCGCTGGGTGGCTGGAGCATTTTCTGGGCAATCATTGCTTTTTTTGCAATCCAGGTTGTCACAGCACTGCTTTTGAGGGGGCGCATTATGAAAGTTCAACAGGCAATTCAAGCGACTATTATGGATGGACAAAAACGTTTGAATGTTAAAATGACTCAAATGCAGCAGCGCGGTTCGACTAATATGAAAGTTGCGCAGAAAGTTCTGGAAAGTGAACAGGCTAAATTCATTAATCAGGCACTTGAAATGACAGCAGAATTGGAGCAGTACAGCAAGTGGAGTCTGATGATGGCAAAGCAAATTGCGACAATGCGTATGCAGTTTCACTTTCAGCTGAAAGAGTACGATAAAGTCGACGCTCTTTTGCCGAAAGCGTTGATGATGGATCCGATGATTTATGCTATGAAGCTGGCGCGTGACTATAAAAAAGGCGATATGGATGCGATGGCGAAAACCTTTAAAAAGGGTAAAACTCGTTTTCGCGGTGACAAATCGACGATGATTTTTGCAACTTATTCATGGGCACTTGTCAAAAAGGGAAAGGTTGATGAGGCGATTGAGGCGCTTAACGAAGCTGTGAAAAAGAACTCGAACGAGATTCTTATGAACAATTTGAACTTTTTGAAAAACGGAAAAGTAAAACAGTTCAGCAACGCAGGTCTAGGCGATATGTGGTACACGCTTTATTTGGAAGAGATGAAACAGAAACCAGTGCGTATGAAACAGCGTGGTGGAAGAGGCGGACGTCCGTTCTAGGTTTCAGGTTTAAAAGTTGCAGGTTTGCAAGTTAAATGTTTTAGAATTTTGCCTCGGTTTACGCCGAGGCTTTTTTGTTTGGTGTTATAATGAAATCCACAGGAAAGCGTAATTTTCTTTTATTTCTGGTTCTTTTTCTGACTGTTATTGCTACGGGACTGTTTTCTCGAAGTCAGTTTATAGATCGGTCGAGTTTTTTAGGAAAATACTCTGGTGATACACTTTGGGGACTAATGGTCTTTCTAGGATTTTGTATTTTGTTCTCTAAAGTAGAGACTCCTATAGTTGCATTGGTTTCAGTTATTTTTTCTTTTAGTATTGAGTTTTCACAACTGGTTCAAGTGGATTGGCTGAATGAGTTGCGACAAATCAAACCTGTGGGTTTAGTTCTTGGTTATGGTTTTATGTGGAGCGATTTGCTTTGCTATTCTATCGGTATTGCATTTGGCTGTTTTCTTGATCTTGTTTTATCAAGTAGGCGGGAGGATAAGTCGCTGAAATGAAAAAAGTCCCTGTTCGTAAGAGCAAGGACTTTTCGGTAATTCGTTATTAAAGCTCTATTTCTTTTTAGCAGGAGTTTTGTCTTTCTTCTGCTTTGCTTCCCACTGTGCTTTTGTCATAACAAGTCGGAAGCCTGTGTGTTCAAGGCTAGTATCCGGACTCGTATTCATTCTTGCAGCAGGGCGATAGCCGGCGCAGTAATCGTCGTTACAGAGGAATGAGCCACCACGAGTCACACGCTTTGGAACACCTGGTTCGTTCGGGTCGTAACTTTTTGTCGGTCCAGTTGGGTTTTTTGCAACTTTTACATCTTTGAACGTTTTGTAGTAATCCACATGATAGAGGTCGTTACACCACTCCCAGACATTTCCTGACATATCGTAAAGTCCGTAACCGTTAGGTTTAAAGTGTTTCACTGGATTTGTGGCAAAGAATCCGTCTTTAATGCTGTTGTGAGTAGGGAAAGAGCCATCCCATATATTTAGTTTCGCTTCACCCACCTCAGGACGTTCGTTCCCCCAGGTAAATAGATTCTGTTCCAAACCGCCTCGAGCCGCATATTCAAACTCAGCTTCTGTTGGAAGCGATGCACCAGCCCATTTAGCGTAGGCAACTGCATCATACCATGATACCTGTACTACAGGGTGATTGTCTTTGCCTTTGATGTCGGAAGATTTTCCTTGTGGATGCTTCCAGCTTGCACCTTTTTCCCAGCTCCACCATTGAGTGAAGTTACGCAGGTCAACTTTCTGTTTCGGTTGCTTGAAGACGAGTGACGCCGGTTCCAGCACTTCGGCTGGCGGAGGTGGAGTTCCTGGAGGAAGCTGTTTCATCAGTTCTTCAAGGTCAACAGGTTTTTCTGCAGTGGTTACATAGTGGGTTGCTTCTACGAATTTACGAAACTGAGCATTTGTGATGGGAGTCTCTGAAATATAGAATCCATCAAGTTTTACTTTATGAAGCGGTTGCTCATTGGATTTAGAAAACTTATCATTTCCACCCATTGTGAAAGTTCCGGCTGGAATCCATTTCATTCCTTCAGGTGCAGTTTGTTTTTTCTCTTCAGCAAGAAGTGAAATCGAACTTATTGCCAAAGCTGTGATGATATTTTTAATAGTCATAGTTGTCCTTATTATCTATTTCTTGGATATATCGAAAACCAACATCGCTCGGGATGAACGAGGTGTAACTTTCTGCTTCACAATAAAGGAAATTATCGGGAGTGAAAGCGCTACTGCCTTTTATTAAATAGAAAGTATCCTCTGTCCTAAACTTGGTACTTGTCCATTCACGAATGTTTCCAGCCATATCAAGAACTCCGTAGATGGATTTGTCTTTAGGAAAAACGCCACATTTAGCCCAATATTTATATTTTGCCTTTGCCTCTGTATTGCTTCTTGAAAGTGCATTTTGCGGTGCAAAGTTATTTCCCCAGACAAAATTTCGGCAATCTCCGCCACGAGCAGCTTTCTCCCACTCATGATTTGTAGGTAAACGGAATTTTTTCTTCTCCTTCGCACTAAGCCATTCACAAAACTCATCAGCAGCCTCGTGAGTTACGCCTACGACAGGAAGATCGGGTGAACAAAATGAGCTATAATTACCATTTTTGTCCCAGGCTGGGACATAACTCTTGATATTTTCACTCAGTTGAATATAAGGACAGTATCGATTTTTTTCTAAGCTATCGAGCGTTTTCCAAAATTCATAATATTCCCCAAAAGTAACTTCTGTTTTCTTGATAAAGAAACTAGGAATTGTTTGATTAATTAATTTGTGATGTGAAGAGTAGGGACCGCCAATCCATGCAGGACCACCTGGAATAAAAATCATCCCAGTCGGTATTGTTGGTGGTACATTGAATTGTATTTTTTCAGATTCGATATGCTCAATTTTGAACGAATAAATTATTTGATCATGAATGTCTGTCTTGATATGGGCAACATACATACCTTTAGGAATTGAGGTTGGCTGATTGTTTTTTTCTAGAGTTAGAATTGGCGCATCGGCTTTTGTAAAACTTCCATTGTTAGATTCAGCTATAGAATAGACTTCAACCTTAAGTGCAGGGGGTTTTATTTTTAAAGTTAATACTCCATT
This sequence comes from Lentisphaeria bacterium UBA2565, assembly GCA_002340265.1. Classification (GTDB taxonomy): domain Bacteria; phylum Verrucomicrobiota; class Lentisphaeria; order UBA2565; family UBA2565; genus UBA2565. The sequence goes on from DDLT01000254.1 coordinate 34,022, forward strand.
TCCTTTTAGGTAGTTCGCAATCACATCATAGTGATCTTTGTCTGTAATGACCGCAGGGTAGACTTTTTGCCCACACCAATTTTCTGCTAAATCAATGCTGTGCTCTAGAAGCTCAGGCTGTTGCGTTTCAATCGAGTAATCAATAAGTTGTCTAAGAATTGGGCGGGCTTTATTTAATGCAAAATTAGGTTTGAGCATTCGCCTCCCAGCACTTTCGTAAAGGGCAAGTGATGCAGTTATTTGGGAAGAAATCTCAACTTCCGCATCCTTAAGTTCTCTTTGGTATTTATCAACAAGAGATTCATCGGATTCAATTGTTAGCCTATTGTATATCGACTTTGCTTTACCCATATTTGCTACCGCTTCAGCCACTAGCGTTTCGGCAGTTTCAAGGTTTGTTTTTATTCGTACAGAACTTTTGATCCGCACAAAAAACAGACTGAAAATTATTCCGACAAAAATTGATGTAAGTGTTGCGGTAACGATTCGATGACGCTGCATCAACCTGAAAAGTGAGTGATGAAGCGGGGCTTTATATGCTGATACGGGAAGGTTGCCTATTGCATTACGGACATCATGAATCAAGTCTTTTACTGTGTCATAGCGTTCAAAAGGGTTTGTTTCCATTGCCTTAATTGTGATGGCTTCAAGTTCCTTTGAAATGGCCAATGATTTATTTTTCTTAGAGGGAGGTACAAAGTTCCCACTTACAACTTTATTCAAGACTGTATGCAGTTGTGTATCTTCAAACGGTGCGTGATAGCAGAGAATTTCGTATAAGATAGTTCCAAGGCTGTAGATGTCACTTTTGAACCCAATGCCGTCCTGCATACCGCAGGCCTGTTCGGGCGACATGTTTGTTGGAGTGCCATTAATTGTTCCATGTACTGTTTGGGACACATCGCCTGATTCGGCTATCGAAAGATTACACTGCTCGGTTTCTTTCATTGGATCTTTTTCTATTTTTTTTGCAAGTCCCCAGTCAATGATTAGGACTTGTCCAAATCTACCGACTATGATGTTTTCCGGTTTTAAATCCCGGTGGATTACTTTTTTGCTATGGGCATAAGCTACCCCTTGACAAACTTTTATGAATATTTCTAGTAGTTTGATGGGGTTGTACTTTTTCTGGAGTCGCTTACTGCCCTGTTGAAGAAGTCGCAAGATTGTTTGAAGACTTTCACCGCTAATTTTCTGCATTGAAAAGTAACACCCGTAATCTTCGGCGTAGCCAAGCTCATGGACAGGTACAATGCTGGGGTGTTCGAGCTTTGCTGTCGTTTTTGCTTCACGTAAAAATCTACGTACAGCCAGCGGACTTTTGCGGAACTTTTCTTTTAAAACTTTAATTGCAAGATCACGATCAAGGGTTTTTTCGTGAGCATTATAGATTATTCCAGATCCTCCTTCCCCAAGTTGTGAAACCAAAAGGTATTGCTTCAATGGGTCCGGGTCTGTGTTTGTCAGCCTGTCTTTTACCCTCTCGATATAGTTCGGATCATCATTGCCGTCGAATGCGCTGGTGTAAACTGTAGTTTCTTTTACATCTAATTTTGACATATTTACCTCGTTTTTTTGCTTCTACTAGATAAATAACTGTTTGTTAAAACATTATCAACATAAACTTATATTTTTATTTTTCACAAAAAATACATTTCGGTTTCAGATTTGATATATGATAATTGTTGTTTCTGTGATTTGACGCCTTGCATCTGAAATAAAGCTGTTGATATTGGGACGGCGTTTTTTGCGAAGTGCCCTAAAATTTTGAGAAAAAATTATGGAGATTTTTATGTTATTAACCAGTTTTGTCAGCTTGATGAAAAAATGGCGTCGGACGATTCCGGCTTTCATCATTGCAGGAACTACTTTTGTTCAGTCTTGTTCAAATAATCCTTATCCGGATGAGAAAAAAACGGATGAGTCGACTTATTACGGTGTGTATAATAATCCACCTAAAGATTTGGACCCGCAGTATACTTACTCATCTTTCGAGATTACGCTTCTAAAACATACTTATGAATCTCTTTTTGATTATGATTATATCGCACGTCCGTTGAAGATTTTGCCTTCGTTGGCGACTTCTGTTCCAACTCCGGTGAAAAAGTATGATGAGGCAGGAAAACTTCAGTCTGTAACTTACAGCATCAATTTGCGAAAAGGCGTTGAGTTTGTTGATGACCCTTGTTTTGAAGATGGAAAAGGGCGCGAAATGACTTCGGCGGATTTTGATTTTGCTTTTAAACGTGTAGCTGACCCGAATACAAACTGCCCGGTTGTGGATAAGTTTTACTTTATTAAAGGGTTTGAAGAGTATCGTTCGAAGGTTGAAAAAGAACGTGAACTGATGATTGAGCAGGCGAAAGCGGCCAATCCGGATGCCGATAAAATTTATGTGTCCAGTAAAGAGTTATATGATCGCTGTGGCGAAATTCCGGGAATTGTCGTAAAGGATCGTTACAGTTTTGATATTGTGATGGATTCTACATATCCTCAGATTATGTACTGGCTGGCGCTACGTTTCATTTCGGCAACAGCACACGAGGCTGTAGATTACTACAACGGAAGCATCGACTCTGCTACACTTGAACCGATGGAATTCAGACATCGACCTGTCGGAACTGGTCCTTATAAGATTAAATGGGACGAGTATAACAGCGAGGCAAAAATTGTCCTTGTGAAGAACGAAAAGTGGTGGGGTAAAAATAAAGAGGCTCAGCCTGGTATCACTTCTTTCCCTGCAAATGCTTCGAATGAAACTGATATTGAATCAGAAGCTTGGACTCCGGCAGATGCAAACCGTGCACTTTGTCAGGCAGACCGTATTGAACTTTATAAAGAGAGTGAGGCTCTACCGCAGTTTAGTAAATTCCTACAGGGCTTTTACGATTCTACTTTCATTCCAGTAGAGAGAATGGAGGAGGTCGCAGCCGGTGGAAATCTTTCTCCTGATATGATTGCTAAAGGTATTCGTATGGTGAAATATCCTCGTATGGATATCTTCTATCTGGCGTTTAATATGGATGACGATCTTGTGGGTTCTCCTACTAAGTTTAAAGATCCAGAGTTGGAGGCGAATAGAGAGGTAGAGTTGGCAAAACGCCGTAAATTGCGTCAGGCAATGACTCTTGCAATCGATTATGAGACTTATCTGGAAATCTTCTATAAAGCTAGTGCTGTAACAGCTCAGACTTTTATTCCGCCGGGAATTCCTGGCTATCAGGATGATTTTGTAAACCCTTATAAAAATTATGATCCGGAACTGAAAGAGGCTAAACGTTTAATGACGGAGGCTGGCTATCCTAACGGTATTGATCCTAAAACAGGTGAACATTTGACGTTGAGTTTCTCTGTTCAGGGAACCAGTAGCAGCAGTAAGCTGACTAATGAGTTTTATATTGACTGTTGGAAAAAGCTTGGAATTAACGTAAAGCTTGATGCAAGTGACTGGAATACTTATACCAAAAAGCTCGATGATGGTAACTTCCACATCTCCGCAAACGGCTGGGGTGCGAGTTACCCAGATCCTGAATATTTCTATTTCCTACTTTACGGTGAAAACTCCAAAAAATACGGTTCTACTAAGCCGAATGTATCACGTTTTGAGAACCCTAAGTTTGACTTGTGGTTTAAACACATGGAAACTATGGGGAATGATGAGTCTAAAACTTATACCACTCTGGATGGTAAAGAGGTGACTGAAACCCGCGGTCAGATTATTGATCAAATGAGAGATTTGATGGTGGAAGAGGCACCGTTTATTCCGGTTTATCATACCGTTCAGTTTATCATGTATCACTCTTGGTTGAAGAATGTGAAGCCACATCCGCAGGCCGAGGCGGAGTGGGAGTTCTATCGTGTGAATAAAGACGAGCGTGCCAAATTGCGTAAAGAGTGGAACAAGCCGATTATTTGGCCGATTTTTATTATACTGTTTGGTGCTGTGATTTTCCTAGTACCGGCAATTATGACAATTCGAAAGGAGAGACGATAATATGTTAGCTTATATTACAAGACGAATACTTATGGGAATTCCCACTGTTCTTGGTGTGTTATTTCTGCTTTTTGTACTGTTTTTCTGGATCGCATCTCCTGAATTGATTGCGAAACGTGTTCTTGGAGAAAAAGCCACGCCTCAGCAGATTGAAGGTTGGATTAAAGAAAAAGGGTACGATTTACCTAAATTCTATAACGAAAACGAAAGTGGTATCAAAAAAATCACTAATACGCGTTTTATCAATTATTATACAAAAATGCTGACATTCAACTTCGGTAAATCCGATCAGGACAATATTGCCATCACGAAGAAAATTCGTAATGGCGTTAAGCCGAGTTTGATGTTGACTGTTCCGATTTTTGTGGGGAGCTTGCTGATTGCCGTCTTTATTTCGATGCTGGTGGCAATATTCAGAGGAACTTACGTTGATCGATTCGTTCTTTTCATGTGTGTGGTGGGAATGAGTATTGTGTACTTCCTGTACATTATCGGGGCGCAGTTCCTATTTGGTAAAGTTCTAAAATGGTTCCCTATTTCAGGTTGGTCGGAAACAAGTCCATATTACTTCCTGTTCCTACCGATTGTGGTTGGTATTATTGCCGCGCTTGCTGGTAACATTCGTTTCTATCGTACAGTTATGGTTAATGAAGTGAATAATGACTATATCCGTACAGCTCGTGCTAAAGGTTTGGGGGAGGGCGGTATTCTATTCCGTCACCTTCTGAAAAATGCGATGATTCCGATTCTGACAAATATTGTGATGGCAATTCCATTTCTTTTCATGGGATCGCTTCTTATGGAGTCGTTCTTCGGAATTCCGGGTCTTGGATACCTGACTGTTAAAGCGATTCAGAATAATGACTTCAGTACCGTATCTGCTGTGGTTTACATTTCATCGCTGATTTTTGTGATTGCCAATCTTTTGACCGACATCAGCTACACGTTTGTTGATCCGCGTGTAAAATTGAAATAAGGAGTTTTTATAGTGAATAGTATGACTTTTGGGGATTGGATTAGTCAGTCTCATATTCTTTCTAATATCAGCACTATTATTGTTTTGGTTGCTGCAGTTTGGGGCATTGTGTTTGTGGCTCGTCACAAGTTCTGGGGCCCGCGTTTAAAAAATGCGTTC
>DDLT01000279.1 GCA_002340265.1 Lentisphaeria bacterium UBA2565
TCTTCCAGATTCTGCATTCGTTTGCTCATCAACCAGGCTGTAATGACAAGGGCGCAGGGTTTGGCAAGTTCGGCAGGCTGTAGTGTAATCGGCCCTAAGGCAATCCAACTTTTTGCACCATTGATCTCTTTTCCTATCAGAAGTACGAGAATGAGTAGCGAGCAACCGGCAAGGTAAACCAACCAGTAATATTCGCCGAGAATTTTGTAATTGATCAGTGAAACCGTAAACATCACGCCGAGCCCGATACCAACCCACATTGCCTGTTTCCACCAGAAGTTGGCTAAGTCACCACCACAGTGAACTCCGATGCCGTGAATGAAGATACAGCTCCAGGTTAACAGAAACATCATGGCGAAAAACATGACGAAGTCCAGGCGTATCAATTTTTCAAAAAGAAGACGAAACATAGACGTTAAAATTCCTTAAAATTCCGGCAACCAGAGAAGGCGGTAGAAGTTTTTATCTTTTGTTTTGCGTTTGCCGAAAAGCCCTTTCAAAATCGAAAAGCTTTCATCTTCTTCGGTTTCATCCACTTCGATAAATGGGAAAAGAGACCAATGTTTGCGTTCGTTTGATTTGTAGTTGTAGTAAAAACCCCAGAAAAGTTCAAAATGTGCATAGTCTTCACCTTCCCATTTTCGGTAAAGACTCCAAAGCGGCGAGTAGTTTCTGGTGATTTCGTCAATATGAAACGGGAAAAGTGCAGGGGCAGAACTGTAAGTTTCATTTCCTTTGAACTCTTTGCGGTAAAACGGCCAGTAGACTCGTTTCTCCTCTTCCATCTCTCCTTCATTATTCTCTTTCATGTAATAACGATAAAATGGGAAGAGATTTTTTTCGATGATTTCACGTTCGCCGGAAGTGATATAAGTCTGCCAGAATGGCCACATGATAAAGGTTCGCTTGTAGTTGGCGCGCTTTTTAATTCCGTAAAACGGCCAGTAGTAATCTCTGTAGCTTTCTTGTCCTTCATCATTTGTACGACTGTCCCAAAGTGCCCACGACTTTGTCTGGTAAGTGTTTCTTTCGGGCGTTTTTTCAAACTCAGTGGCGTAATGACTGTAAAGGGGCCAAAGAATGGTTCGAGAATAGCTTTCGCTCATTGCACGTGTGTTGTAGTAGGAGGTCTGCCCGTAAAAAGGTAAAAAGAAGTAACCTTTTCCTTTCACATTCGGGTGCAGCGATTCGTTGGTATGGAAGAACGGCCACATGTATGATCTGTTAATCCCGATATTGTCACGTCGACTGTAGCAGTAAAACGGCCAGAAGCGGTAGCGTCGTACTTTTTCGCCGTCCGAAGAGTTGAAAAACGGCCAGATGTAATCGTTTGAAACGACATCTTTTCTGCGTGATTTCGCCCAAATCGGCCATAGTACAAAATTGGCTTTGTCAAAGGTGAAACAGGAGTTTATTTCTCCGTAAAATGGAAAGAAAACAAATGAGTTTTCGGTGTCTTTTTCCCATTTTTGCCAGATGATTGGGTAGAGCCAGTAACTTTCATATATTCGTTCGTAATCGTTTAAAGGATTGACTTGTTGGCTGTTTCCAAGGAGGATGAAACGGTATTTTTTTTGATCGTCTCCAACACGTTTTGCTCCAATAGGCCAAAGTAGATCCGTTTCGTTTTCGCGCTTTGTGTCGTCACCGAACGTCGAAATGAATGGGCGAATGGCGTTTAGTCGGTTTTTGTGTTTGGAGATGTAGTTTCGTTCGACAATTGGACCGAGAATCGAAATGTGCGACTTCTCTTTCTGTTGCACACTTCTGTAAAAAGGTCCCCAGTTACTGATTTTATCGGCAAATGAGATTACCGAAATAAACAGTATGGAAACGGTTAAAAGTTTAGAATATTTCAATTTGTAACCTAAATGTTTGGAATAACTATTTCTGTAAAGTCGAAGGCGGGCGTCTCGTACGGGTGAGACGAGTAGATCGCTTTAGTGACTTTTTTGAGGTTATCTTCTGCAACGATGGTTTCAAAGCGGAACTCTACAACCTGTTCGACTTTTCCAGTTTCGCCGATAAACGCATTGTTTCCTTCAAGTGGACGAAACTGACCAACTCCTTCGGTCTGCCAACCACAGCAATCGTAATTGTCATATTTGCCTGCACCTGCCGCGAAAACTGCTGACTTAACAGTTTCTAAATGGCTTTCAGGAATGTAAACGCACAACTTGTAAAACTTCACGAAATTAACCTCTTATTTTTAATACTTTGTAAAATACCGATAGAGCAGTGCTTTACAAGGTTTCAGAATGACAGCTATTCTATAAATTTATTTGTTGAAAGTGAATCTGGAAAATAAGAATTGTATCGTGTTTTAAAAAGCTTAATGTAAGACGTTCAATTTTTAATCGATTTAGGGGATGAATTATGTTAGAAGCGTTTTATATGGTTTTGCCGATTGTAGTGGCAATTGCGGTTTTGATGGTAAGCAAAAATAGCGTGGTGTCGTTGCTCAGTGGGCTTGTCTGCGCCGCATTTGTGATTGCGGGAACCGATATGTCGCTTTTTATGGATACAATCGGGCATTCGTTTAAGGCTGTTTTTTATGATAACGGTATCAAGATGTGGAATGTGGCGATTATGATTTTTCTGCCGCTTCTGATGCTTATTAGTGTAATGATGCAGCTTTCCGGCGGACTTGACGGTTTGATTCAGTTTCTTCAGAAACGAATCGAAACTAAAAAAGGTGCAGAGTTTACAATTTTTGCTTTGGGTATTTTGATTTATATTGATGGTTATTTTAATGCGGTTATTCTTGGTAATATTTCGCGGGCATTTGCAAAATCGCATAAAATCAGCCGAGCAAAACTGTCATATATTGTCGATTCGACAGCGGCACCAATTTGTCCGCTTTCCCCAATCTCTAGCTGGGGTGCGGCAATTCTCGGAATTATTGGTGCATCTATTCATAAGGCTGGAGTTGATGCGTCAGCTCCTCTGTTGTTCTTTAAAATGTTGCCGTATCAGGTTTTCACTTATATGGTTCTAATTGTAATTCTTCTGACCATTTTTGGTAATTTAAAGGTCGGCTTCATGGCTGAAATTGAAGCCGATCTTCAAAATGATGATTTCGACAGAAGCAATAGTTGTCTAGAACGAAAAAATCATATCGGAAATGGAAAGATCTCAAATTTTTTCTATCCGATTCTTTCGCTTGTGGCAGTGACTTCAATAATTGTTTTAATAGAGGGTGTGGTAAAATCTGGAAGTATGAATCTGGTGCAGATTATTGCTAAATCCAATCTTGCGTTGGCGATGGTTTACGGCGCGATTTTTACATTTGTGACGTTTTATCTGAAAATTATGAAGTCGCATACTTTGCGCGAAGTTTTTGAAAATGCTAAGAAGCCACTTCACGAAACGGTAAAAACGATACTTCTTCTGATAATTGCCTGGGCGATGATTAATGCGATTGATACTATGGGACTTGGTGATTTTCTCAGCAAATTTGTCAAAGAACATGAAATTTCAACCACTCTGCTACCTTTGATTTTATTTGAAATCTCAGCAATTTTGTCGTTTGCCTCTGGTACAAGCTGGGGAACCTTTTATCTTTTCCTGCCTGTGGCGTTTTCGCTGGGAATTGGCTTCGATTTGGATCACGCTGCAATTTTTATGGCGGCGGTTATCAGCGGTAGCGTATTTGGCGACAACTGTTCGCTTATAAGTGATACAACTATTATTTCGGCTAATGCAACTAATTGTCATCTTGATATGCATTATGTAACACAGATTCCGTATGCTTTGATTGCTGGCGTGGTGACAGCTATTGCGTTTTTGCTACTCGGATTCAGCGGAAGTATGACCTTAGGTTATTTCGCCGCATTAGCCTCACTTTGGCTGTTTCTGATTGTGAGTAGAAAACGTAAAAATGCTTTGCTTAAAACTGTAAATACACCTCTTTAATATGCAAAATTGTCCAAATTGTCAGTCGATACTTGAGCGGGTAAAAGGAAAAGGCTGTGTCTATCTTAGCTGTCCGCAATGTGGAGGTCGCTCTGCCACCGTCGCTTTGCTGCGTAATAAGCTTGAGCGTAAAACAGTTAACAGTTTATGGCTTCAGGCAAGGGAGGACGTATTTCCAAAGAAGAAGTTATGTTTGGAATGTGGTCAGCTGACATCAGAGGTTCCTGTGGAGCATGAGCATGGTGTCCAGTTAATTGATGTGTGTACGAGATGTCAGACGGTTTGGTTTGATAATGGAGAGTACGACAAGTTCCCGAAACTGCCGGAAAAAAAGAATGAGTATTCAGACCTTCCGCAAGAAGCACGTGTGGCTTTGGCAACTTATAAGGTCGAACAAATTTCTAAGAGAGCAGAGCAGGCTGATGCTTGGGATAACTCTCCAGACGAGTGGTGGCACTGGATTCTAGGAATATTGGGGATGCCTATAGAACAGGGTAAAGCTCTTACTAAGATTTCATACATGACTTGGTCACTTGCTGTAATGATTGTGGCTGTCAGTTTTATCGCTTTTACAGACCTTTATGCAGTCGTCATGAATCTGGGTTTGATACCTGCACAATGTGGTCGTTATCTCGGCGGAACTTTCATAAGTTCAGTTTTTCTTCATGCTGATATTTTTCACTTGATATCGAATATGTACTTTTTTCTTGTGTTTGGCGATGATGTGGAAGAGTTCATGGGGAGGGGTAAATTTTTACTTTTAATATTCAGTGCGGCGATTGTCGGAGGAATTGCGCATTGTTTGCTTGATCTTGATTCGCAAACTCCCTGTGTTGGTGCAAGCGGTGCAATCTCCGGTATAATGGCATATTACGCACTCGCTTTTCCGAAAGCTAAAGTTAGTATTCTTCTATGGTTTTATATGTATTTCAGATGGGTTAAGATTTCAGCATTCTGGCTATTTATGATCTGGGTCGGCTTACAGCTATTTGGCGTTGTAGAACAGGCCAGTGGTTTAAGTAATGTGTCGGCGATGGCGCATATTGGAGGTGCTTTTACCGGAGTTGTTTTCTGGTTTATGACTAAAGATGGTGAAAAACGTAAGGCTGTGAAAAAGAAAAAGCCCTCAACCAGCACTGGTGGTTATCGTAAAAACGCTTGGTAGTTTCGTTCTATAAAATCCTAACCCTAAATCCTCAAATCCCTAATTCCTAATTAAGTATGATTTCTATTTCTTTCGAGCAGGGCACACTGCTTCTTACAAATCTGCAAACTGAACACGAAGCGTTGCTTTCTGAATGGATTACGTTTGATAATCGTATTGATTGCTGGCGTGCGAAGGCAATCTATTATCGGTCGATTGTGATGACACTTCATCGTCAGAAGGTGGCATATACCGATTCTGCTAAGGCGTTTCAGCAGATTGATTTGAAGCATGCAGGTGAAATGACACCACGTTACTATCAGCAGCATGCACTTGATGCGTGGTGGAAAGGTGGCGGTCGCGGTGTGGTGGTGATGCCAACAGGTTCTGGAAAGTCGTTTTTAGCAAACCTTTGTATGTTGAAGGTGAAGCGTTCGACATTGGTTGTGGTGCCGACTATCGATTTGATGTATCAATGGGTGAATCAGCTGGAGAAGTTCTTCAACTGTAAAGTTGGTATGATTGGCGGTGGAAACAAGGATATTCGAGATATTACGGTTTCGACTTACGATTCTGCGGTAATTCATACAGAATATATCGGAAATCGCTTCGGCTTTGTGGTCTTCGATGAATGTCACCATTTGCCGGGTCCAGTTAATAGAAACTCTGCGTTGATGTCAATTGCACCGTTTCGCCTCGGAATTACGGCGACTCCGGAACGAAATGACGGTGGTGAGGCGGTTTTATATGAACTGCTTGGAGATTTGGCTTATCGAATTGAGATTGATCAATTGGAAGGGAAAGTGCTTTCACCGTACGAAACGGTTCGTTTTGCCGTTGGTTTGGATAAGGATGAACAGGAACGTTACGACTATCACCGAAAAGTTTATACAGATTTCCTCAAACGTGCACGAATTGATTTCAGCCGTGACGGTTGGAGTCAGTTTATTATTCAGTCTTGTCGGCAGCCGGGCGGAAAAGAGGCGTTAAAAGCGTTTATGGAACAGAAACGTATCGCGCGAACCTGTCGATCGAAGTTTGAGAAAATCTGGGAGATTTTAGTTCAGCATGCCGGTGAGCGAATTATTATTTTCACAGCTGACAACAATACGGCGTATGAATTGGGAAATCGTTTTCTGATGCCGGTGATTACGCATCACACAAAAGGTGCGGAACGTAAACGTTTCCTCGATCAGTTTAGAAGTGGTGATTATAAGGTTTTGATAACAAGTAAAGTTTTGAATGAAGGTGTCGATGTGCCTGAAGCGAGTGTCGGAATTGTGGTTTCCGGTACAGGAAGTACGCGTGAACATGTGCAACGACTTGGACGAATTCTTAGACCATCGAAAAATAAACAGGCAGTGTTATACGAACTAATTAGTGAGGGTACTTCGGAGATTTACGTAAGTGAACGTAGAAGACAGCACAGGGCGTACTATAGGAAGTAGTGAAAAGTGAAGAATGAATAGTGAAAAATTAATTATTCACTTTTCATTATTAGTTTTTCACTAAAGATAGATGGTTACCCCACCAGGACTCGAACCTAGACTGTCTGTACCAAAAACAGAAGTGCTACCATTACACCATGGGGTAATCCCTAATTTGAAAAGAGTGGTTACCCCACCAGGACTCGAACCTAGACTGTCTGTACCAAAAACAGAAGTGCTACCATTACACCATGGGGTAATTCTTTTCGGCGGTTAAATTAGGTAGATTTTGTTAGTTTTCTAATCAAATTTTGGAAAAAAGTTAAATGAGTGAATTATTTACAGTTTCAGGCATAGTTCTGCATAAAACCGACTATTCGGAAAACAGCGTGATTGCCTCAGTTCTTACGGATCAACACGGGTTGATTAAATTTATTATTCGTGGGGATCGACGGGTTAGCAAAAAGCATTTGCCACAGGTGGATGTGTTGCGTCGTTTGTCCTTGACGTTTAAGCATAAAGAGAACTATGAGCTACAAATGCCGTCGTCGGTCGAACGTGTTGATGGTTTCGAAAATATTGCTAAAAACTATAAGAACTATTGTCTGGCTTTATGGATTTGTCGGTTTCTAGAACGAAATTTACATCCGTTTCACCCGATTGCGGGCCTTCCGGAGCTTTTGAATAAGGCTTTACTTTTTCTAGAAGAGAAGGGGGATGAGGCGTCGCGACTTTCACTCTTTTCGAGCTTCGCCTTAGGATTTCTCGTTTTAGAAGGTCTGCTTGACGAAAGCTACTTTTCTCTGACTGCATCGCATTTGAAGCCGTTTTACGATTTTGTGGTTGATGAAAACGTGAATTCGTTTCCACAAATCAATGTAGAGGATTTACAGAAACTGGCAGATTGGAGCAAACAGTTTTTAATTTCACAGAACTTTCACCTACCGGAACTTCCGTTCAGCTTATAAAAAATGAAAATAAAAAAGGCTACCTCGAATTGAGATAGCCTTTTGAAATTCGAACAACTAAGAATTAGTCGATATCATCTGGACGTTTTGGGTTAACCTTACGGCTGTAGCCGTCGAAATCTTTTGCGTTCAGAAGAATGTCATCGTTACGATACCAGTTGGTACGGTAGTTACCTGGCTGAGATTTACTCTCTCTACCAATCTTGTCAACTTTCTTTACACTCCCGTTACCTAGAAGAATCATTCCGTATTCAGCATCTTCATGTCCTTCATTTAGGTCACGCATTAGAGCCATATTGTCTTTGATAATACGCTGGCTTACGTCACCGTTAACATAGTGGTAACCAATATTTTCCTTGCGAAGGCGATCCTCTTTTCGTTTTGGTTGCATCTTGTCCGATGCTGGGCAGTAGAAGCGGACTGGATCCATATCTTCCGCGTCGTATTCGTAGAAAACCTGCATTGTTCTAAGAGTTGAACGACCAATCTCTTTACGACGTCTCTCAATTGTAGAGCTGCTGTCCGTGTCTTTTACACCACATGGAAAGTAGCGGTAGTCCATTTTGTACTCAAGCATACTTTGCCCTAAGTTTCTTAAGTTTGACTGGCATGATGCAGCATCAGCTTTAGCCATGGCTTTTCCCACTCCCGCTGTTAGTGCCGCTGCAAGAATACTAATGATAGCGATTACCGCTAGTAGCTCAATCAGAGTAAAGTTTTTTCTTAATTTCATTTTTTAAGTCCCTTGTTTTGTTAAAGAATTAATTAAAGCATACCCTCTTTAAGTGCGTTTAAGGTATCGGCAACTTTTGAGGTTCGCAAGATGCTTTTTTACATTTGTAAGACTTTTGTTATCAAAATGATATTTTTTTTATGAATTGAGAAATTTTACACCTCATTTCTTCATTCTGACATGATAAAGGAAAGGTGAAAAGCTCACGGCGAACTCGATAATTCCCGCGGTGAAATTCAAATTCTTCTGGGCACTCTTTTATCAGCTTTGTATCAAACGCGATATCATAGCAGGACAGCTGCAGTTCTCGAATAGTTTCTTCTAAGTTTTTTTCTGTGTCTATTTTTAATGGTGTTTCGTGCTCAGGCTTTGTCGGTTCCCAATCATTTAAACCGAGATTGAAAAACTTACTGATTGATTGCACCGCTTTACGAGTTCCATTGGCTTTGCCGTCAGCCGAATAGCCGGCAATGTGGCTTGAGGCATAGTCGCAAAGTTCAAGAAGTTTCAAATCAATCTCCGGCTCATTTTCCCAAACATCCATGCAGGCGTGTAGTTTTTTATTACTTTTCAATGCTTCTCTTAGTGCTGTGTTATCAATAACTGATCCACGCGACGTGTTGATTACAAAACGGTCTTTGTCGCTTCGTGAAAGGTTTGCAAAGAACTCTTCATTCGCTAAATGAAGCGTTTTATAGTTTCCTTCACGGTTTAAAGGTGTGTGAAAGGTGATGATATCGGCTTCTTTGACGATTTGATCGAGTTCACAAAAACCTGCTAGCCCTTCTACATCGACACGCGGCGGATCGTTTCTCAGAACTTTCATGCCAAGATACTCGCAGGCCGACGCAATCTTTGAACCGACGTTTCCGACTCCAACAATTCCGATAGTCTTGCCTTTAAGGGGAAAGTTATATTTTCTTTCCCAGCTGAAAAGAGTCGACAACACATATTGCAGAACAGATCCAGAATTGCAACCTGGCGCATTGGTCCATTCGATGCCGTGCTCTTTGCAGAACTCTTGGTCAATATGATCAAAGCCGATGGTAGCAGATGCGATAAACTTCACCTTCGAACCTTTCAAAATTTTCTCATTACACTTCGTACGGGTTCTAGTCACTAACGCGTCGGCGTCTTTTAGATCTTCTGCTGTAATCTTTGCACCAGTTAAATATTCAACATCGGCAACTTGTTCAAAAGCTCCGCGAATGAATGGAATCTTATCATCTATTATAATTTTAGGACGCATTTTCTTATCCTGTATTTAAAAAGTTTGTTTACTAATTATCTTCATTGTGGTCATAATTTTACGACTTGGTAAAGTAAGTCATTATTTTATAAAAAAAACTACGCATGGTGTTTTTAGTTTTCTTAATGATCACTCAAAAGATGAGTGATTAATTTATAATTTTGTTATTAATTTTAATCTATAAAAGGTAGAACTGATTATGGAAAGTTTTGCAGATTTATTTAACGCGTCAATGAAAGATCTACGCGAAGGTTTTAATCCTGGGGAAAAAGTTGAGGGAACTGTAGTTTCTATTGGTAAACGTACGGTTTTCCTGGATGTTGGCGCGACAAGCGAAGGTGTTATCAATATTGATGAGCTGACTGACAAAGAGGGAAATGTAACTGTAAGCGAAGGCGACAAACTTCAGGCTTACTTTGTCAGCGCCAAGAACGGCTTTGAGTTTACAGTAAAAATGTCATCAGAATCTGCTGCATCTCATCTTGAGGAGATTTATGCGGCGGGAATTCCTGTTGAAGGAAAAGTGATTGGTGAACGCAATGGCGGTTACACTGTAAAAATCGGTGGTCAGGAAGCGTTCTGCCCGTTTTCGCAGATGGATATTCGTCGCGGTGAAGCGGCTCAATACATTGGTCAGACTTTCAGCTTTAAAATTACAGAACTAAAATCTCGTAACTTTGTGGTTTCACGCCGTCCAATTCTTGAAGCAGAAGCGGCGGAAAAGGTAAAAGAACTGCAGTACAACCTTGTGGAAGGCGAAATTGTCCCGGGAACTGTGACCAAACTGATGGATTTTGGCGCATTTGTTGATCTTGGCGGAATGGATGGTTTGATTCCAATTTCCGAGTTGGCATGGTGGCGTGTTGAAAATGTTTCTGAAATCGTCAAAGCCGGTGACCGCGTTAGTGTAAAAATTATTAAACTAGACTGGGCAAACGACCGTATCTCTCTAAGTCTGCGTCAAGCGGGCGGAGATCCTTGGGATGAGTTGACCGAAAAATATTCAATCGGCAAACGTTACAACGGAACAATTACTCGTCTAGCTCCATTTGGCGCATTTGTTCAGCTTGAACCTGGAATCGAAGGATTGGTTCACATCTCAAAACTAGGAGCAGGTCGTCGCATCAATCACCCAAAAGAGGTGGTAGAAGAGGGCGAAACTGTGGAAGTGGCGATTGAAGATATCAATCTAGAAGATCGTCGTATTTCGCTTTCAATGGAAGAGTCATTTGGCGTTGAAGTTGCCGAAACGCCAAGCAGCGAAGAGGCTCCGGAAGATACCGTTGCTGTTGTAGAGGGCGCAGTTATTGCGACTGGACGCGTTGAATCGATTCGTGAATTCGGTGTATTCGTTAAACTTTCGAAAGATAAGACAGGTCTACTTCACGTAAGCAAAGCCGACATTGGTGCTTCGCCAAACCGTTTCCGTGCACTGAGCAAAAAGTTTGAAGTAGGTGCAACTGTCGAAGTTGTTGTAGAAAGTATCGATGGCGACCGCATATCTCTTGCGCTGAAAGAGTCGATGGATAAAGCAAACTCAGAAAATGCCGTTCGCGGTGACTTCGCTGATAAGTCAGGCGGATCATTCGGAAGTCTAGGCGGAATGTTCGACGGACTGAATCTGTAGAATTTGAACATCGAACTTTGAACGTTCAACTTTTAACATTGAACGATTTAAAGTTCCTTGCTAACTACTGACTGTTAACTGAAAAGATCTTTAGAATTTGAACATCGAACTTTGAACGTTCAACTTCTAACATTGAACGATTCAAAGTTCCTTGCTAACTGTTAACTGCTGACTGTTAACTGAAAAAAGGCTGTTCTCAAAAGAGGGCGGCCTTTTTTAGTATACGGTGTGCAGTGCACGGTGAGCAGTGTGCAGATTTCCAATAATGATAAAGGTTGTTTATCAAAACAGCTCCGTTAGGAGCTCAGGCTGTGGACAAAACTCATGTTTTTACAAAAAGGCATCAGTAGAGCCACTTCTCCGAAGTGGCATTAACCTCGAACAGCACCATCCATTTCGGAGAAATGGAGTTACTTTTGACTTTGTCGACAAGCTGAGCTCCGTTAGGAGCGATATCTTTGTAGGCTGAAGTACAGAATAACAGTTCAAGCGCTGTAGGTGCGACACTTAAGCAGGCGAGTGTCGCACCTACGGCGCTTCATTTATCTTGCAATTTACTTCTACAAAGTTGTCGCTCCTAACGGAGATTTGGCGTGATATAAAAACTCGTTCTTAATTGATGTCTTGCAGTCCTGCAAAATGAAAATCATAAGACTTTTTTACGCCATGCAGTCCTGCAAAATGAAA
>DDLT01000057.1 GCA_002340265.1 Lentisphaeria bacterium UBA2565
GCGGTGACTACAATCGCTAAAGCAGGGGATCATATTATCGCATCATCTTCTCTTTATGGTGGAACTGAAACTCTTTTCCGTCACACGCTTCCTAAATTCGGTATCGAGGTGACATTCCTTGAAGATATTACTGCTGACAAAATTGCAGCAGAAGTGAAAGATAACACACGTCTGGTTTATCTTGAAACTATTGGTAACCCACGTGGTGATGTGGCAGACCTTAAAGTAATAACTGATGCGGCACACGCTCAGGGACTTCCAGTTCTTATCGATAACACATTCGCTCCGCAGATTTGTAAGCCGATTGAACACGGTGTTGACGTGGTGATTTACTCTTGTACTAAATGGCTTGGTGGACACGGCACATCTGTTGGTGGTGTGATCATCGACAGCGGTAACTTTAACTGGGGACAAGGTCGTCACCCTGAGTTTACCACACCTGATGCAAGTTATCACGATCTTGTATACTGGGATGCACTTGGAAACGTGCCTGGAATGGGTAATGTCGCGTTTATTCTAAAAGCGCGTGTTGAAGGTCTTCGTAATATCGGAATGAGTCAAAGCCCATTTAACTCATTCCAGATTATTCAAGGTATTGAAACTTTACCACTTCGTGTGAAAAAGCATGGTGAAAATGCGCTTGAGCTAGCAAACTGGCTGAAAGCACAGCCGGAAGTGGCATGGGTTTCATTTACTGGACTTGAAGAGCATCCAAGTCATGAAACTGCGAAGAAATATCTAAAAGGTAGCTTCGGTTCAGTTCTAGGCTTCGGAGTAAAAGGCGGCGCGGAAGCTGCTGAAAAATTCATCAACAACGTGAAACTTGCGTTCCATTTGGCGAATGTGGGTGATGCGAGAACATTGGTGATTCACCCAGCTTCAACAACGCATCAGCAGCTGTCTGCGGAAGCTCAGGAAGCATGTGGAATAAAACCTGACTTTGTACGTGTTTCGGTTGGTATCGAAGAAATTGCAGATATCAAAGCCGACTTTAAACAGGCGCTTGAGGCATCTCAGAAGTAAGTACAATTAAAGCCATCTCATAGCGATGGCTTCACTATCCACCTTTTAACAGTGGATTTACTAAAATTCAAAGCCGTTCAGAAAGTGATTTACTTTTTGGACGGCTTTTTTGTGTTTGGTGATTGTATAATCGACTTTTCTCTCTATGATTTTATCAGCAAATAAATTGTAGTTATTGGTGATGAATCGCTGATATTCAGAAATGATAATTAATAAGTTTGGGGAATTTATGAGTTTTAAACATCTATCTGTGATGGCCTTTTTGGGGTTGGCAATCTGTTCATTTGGAGAATATGAACAGTCTGAAATAAAGTTAACACCGTTTTATGAAAAACAGGGCGGAGTTGGAACGGCATTTGTTAGAGCGGCAAAACAGACCGCGATTATAAATAGTCTGCCGAAAGTAAAACGTGTTGAGCGTAAAGCCTGTGTGTTTAAGAGTTATGCAGAACAGTATATTGAATGCCAACGGGTCGGAAAACTTTTCATGAATCGTGATTTCAAGGCGTTGAATGAGGCTTTGGAGCGTTATAATGGAATGTTGGATGTGGGTGGTTGTTCGTATATCTATGAGTTGAACTGTTTCATTCAAGGCCGTTTTGGAGGTTTTGAGATTGCGAAGGAGTGGAACTCCGGCAAGTTTAACTCCGGTTTTTCAGAGGCTATTTTGGCGGATTATTACATCACCCGAGCTTGGTTTTCACGAACAGATTCTTCGGGGAAGTATGTAACGGATAAGGGTTGGGAGCTGTTTCGTAAATATATCGCTAAGGCACATGAACATGCTATGCAGTCATTTAAGAAGAACCCATCACTGTCCCTTGGTGTTTCACCTCTTCTTCGGTGTGTTGGTTCATCTGGAGGAAGCGATAACAGTGCGTTGTACCTTTGGGCAAATCTGGCTCTGGAAATTGAACCGTGGAATATAGATATAATTCGTTCGACCTATCATTTTTTACAGCCTAAATGGGGCGGCAGTTTTGAAGCATTAAAGCAAATTGATAGTGAAATTTCTAGTGTTGATCAAAGTTTTGTACCTACTGCGTTAATGAAATTCAAGTTATTCCGTGCTGTGAGGGTAATTTATGACTGTTCAGGTGCGTCAAGAGAACAGTGGCAGGCAGTCAATCGTGACTGTTTTGAAAGTACAGAGAAAGCTATTCGAGAGAGGCTTATTACAAAATTTCCAGATCGGGTCGTTTACATGGAAACGCTTTTGAAGGCTGCGATTTATTTTGGTTATTGGGAGGATTTTGACCGAATCTTCGATGAAGCTGTTAAAATCTTTCCAAATGAATACATACTTTATTTTCAGAAAAATGAAAAACTGAAGAAAGCTCAGAGTAAAGATTACGAGGCTCGTTTGAAAAACTTAAAGAAAGCGGAGTCACTTTTCTCAAATGACGGCCTGATTCATTACGAGTTGGCATTAATTGGTAAAGAAAAGCCGGAATTGGTGTCGAAAGCTGAACGTGATAACTATCTGAAGCGTGCCGAAGAACTTTTAAATAACTCTGAAAATGTACAGAAGACAAAGCTGTTGAGGTTTGAGCTTTTGGTTCAAGATAAAAAATATGCTGAAGCTGATGCTTATATAAAATCAATTCCTCCTCATTCTATCACTAAGCAGGACTTTTCAGAAAAAATTGCACTGTTTTATGCTGATGAATCGTATGGTTTTTTCGATATGGAAAAAGCTTGGCAGTTTTACATGCTTAACTGGACGTTGCGTTATAGGGAAAATTTGGATAAGAATGTACTTGCTCAAAGCAGTGCTGGCGGCTCGAACGTTTGCAAGGAGTGGGTTCGCATGGGAGATAAGTTTTATGATAAATATACGGATGATTATCGGGGTGCTTATACGCTTTTAAAGATGCATTATGGAAAAGCGGAAGCTTATGTAAATGAAAAAACACCTGAGTCGGTGAAATCGGATTTTTTTTATGAAAAAGGGAAGGTTCACTTTTTTACAAACAGTAATGCGGAGGCTTTTAAGGCATTTGAGAAATCAGTGAGCCTTGAAGAGACATTTAATAACATTTCCTTTTACGCTCGAGCGGCACAGCGGCTAAAGAAAAATGATGTGATGAATGAATATTTTGAAAAATGTTGGCAGCTTTGTAAGGATGATGAGCATTTGAATTCATATCGATCTTATGTGGCACGAGCTTATGCGAATGTACTTCTCAAGCAAAAGAAGTATAACAAGGTGTTACAGATTACGGAAAAGGTTTTGAATTCGAAGTATTTGGATAATTTTGATAACACAGACTGTCTTTGCTTAAAAGCGGCGGTTTCTTTGCATCGTGAGGAATATGGAAATACCGAAACCCTTTTAACTCAGGCAAATGAAATCTGCGAATATAAATACTTACGTAAAAAAATTAAAAGATTGCAGGCTAAGCTTAAGAAAGCCCAAAAAAAATAGTTGGCAATCTATATCTGATTTTTGATATTAAGATAACGGAGAATTTGTGGGTTATGAAAAACGTTTTGTTAAAGGTTGTTGTTCTTTACATTGTTATGATGCTTTTCGGTTGTGCGTCCAGTAAACGTATGATGCGTATTTCGCCGCTTTCTGAAGAAATTAATGATAAACTGTCGTCTACAACCCGAACTAACGCCTGGCCGGTCTACTATCATGATAATGGTGTTAGTTCGTTATTTTGGCCATTTATTGATTGGGATAAAAATGGTTTTGCATTTCGACCTATTTACAACCAGGAAGGAAATGATAAGTCAATTCTGTGGCCGTTGAGTGGATGGAATTCAGAAAAAGGCGATGGCTGGGCTCTTAGCGCATATTGGCATAATGACTATCATGGGCTATTTCCGATTTACCATTATACACCTGAAGAATTGAGCTATTACCTTCTCTATTGGAGAAATGGTCGTGATGCTCAGGGACTTTTACCGCTTTACGGGTATAGCAAAGATTATTGTCACTTCCTTAATGTGTATTGGGGACGCGGTAATTAAAGTGAGGTTTACGGGCTGTTTCCATTTTACTTTCATTCACAAAAATCATCAATGATTCCGTTGATTTATAACCGTACAAGTTCTGCTGATAAATATGATTATCTATATTTATTAGGATTAGGAGCTCGCTTTTGCAAAGACAAAAATGGTGAAATGTCTTACGTTGTCCCTTTCTGGTACAACCAGCAGTATGGAAACGGTACAGGACTTACAGCGATTACACCTTTTTATTGGAACTGGAAGAGTGCTGAAAATAGCAATTCATCGCTTCTTTTTCCGCTTTATTATCAGAGTTCAACTCCTAAAACAAGCCGGATTCATTCCCTTCTAGGTCATAATATTGTAAAAGAGAATGAAGAATCATTTGCCGTCTATCCGCTTTTTTTCAAAGGGAAAAGCCCGGATATTTCGTATAACTTTCTTGTTCCGCTCTATTATAAGCAGGTTGTTGATGGCGAGTCGTTGTTTGTGACTCCGCTAGGTGGTTATAGTCATGACCCGACAGGAAAACATAAATTTACTAATTTCCTCGGACCTGTCTATATAAACCGTAGGGATTCAGATTATTACTTTAATTCGGTGTTTTGGCCGTTTTATGTGTCGCATGGCGACCAATCATATTCCAGTAGATGGCTTTTTCTGTTTTTTAGAGCTAAACAAGACAATGAGAGTGAACTGTTAAATGTGATGCTGTTGGCTTACCATTCTGAATCAAATAAGAACGGTGAGTTCTGGAAACATGTTTGTTGGCCTTTTTATATAGATAATGGCGATGCAGACAAAAGAAATACATATTATACACCGTTTTATATGCGACACCGTACCGACGATTTGGATAGGCACCTTTTAATGTTCGGATTGGGGAAATATGAGAAGTGTAATAGAGGTGCTGGTTACCGAATTTGGCCGTTTGCCTCAGGTTATGACTATAAAACTAAATTCAACCTTTTTGACTACACTATTTACGGAATGCGCCAACGCGGTAAAAAAACAACAAACTGGCTTTTTCCATTTTATTACGGATGGAACCGTGAAAACCAGACAGATCGACAGTTCCTGTTATCGATTGCCCGCTCTTACAGCAACGGAGAAAATTATAGACGGAGTCTGTGGCCGTTTTTTTTAGTAAGTACGGCTTTTGAGAAGAAAAACTTTTGGGACGACTTAGGACTATTTTTGTTTGAAAACCATAATTATGAAAATCAAAAACGGTCCGGTTGGTCAACGTTTGGTGTGCTTGGATTTTCGCATGAAAAAAGTGTGCACAAGAATGCTGAACAGTCGTCGTCAAATAACCATTTTCTACTGTTCGGGTCTAAGAAAAGTAACAATTATAATTTAAATCAAATTCCCGAGCCACTGACTTATTCATACCAGAGAACCATCAAAAGTAATGAATTCAACTATTTGCTTTACTCTGATAGTGAAAATCACTTTAGAGTTTGGGAAAAAGACGCGTTGACGGATGATGAAATGAAAACTATCAGTCATTGGGTTTATAAAACCGGACAAAAGTATGGTTCGATGAAAATTAAGAGCTCAGGTATTTCGTTTGACGAAAACTCCGGTACTAACTTTTCATACTATACAAAAGAGACCAGTGAAGAGTTAACAGAGAAGGTTAAAGCAATTCTTACTAAATATGAAGTAGACTATGCGTCGGATGAAAAAGCTAAGCTGAGAACTGCCGTCGAAAAACTGGCGGAGAAGAAAAGTAACATCACCGTTGAGAGTAATAACGCATTCTGGCCGTTTTATGACTATTCATCAAGTGAAGGAAACCATAAATTTGAGTTCTTGTTTGGTGTGGCGAGTTCCAAGCGGGTAGGGGACAAGTCAAGAACTACAGTTTTAAAGTATCTCTATCGAAGAGAGCAGGAAGGTGAGAATGTACGTCGCGATATTTTCCCATTTATAAGTGTAGATAGTGGAGAAAATGGTGGTCATTCATTTTTAGGAAAGTTGTGGAATTTCAGGAAAGGGAAGGAGGGACGTTATGGTCACTTCCTTTTTATTCCATGGGGAAAGCATCCAGAAGAAAAAAAATAGGAGTGAAAATATGACTTTAGTATCTGTAAGCTGTAACAGTTGTGGCGCGGCGTTGAACGTGTCTAATAAAAGCAAGTTTGTAACATGTAATTATTGTAAGTCTCAATTGAAAGTAGAGTCGTCGGGCGAGACTTTTTATACGGAAATCCTTGATGAAATTAAGGATGTGGCTGATGATGTGGAAACGATCAAGCTTCAAAATCAACTTGAACGATTGGACCGTGAATGGGAGATGAAGTGTAAAAGTTTTATGGTTCGTGATAATGATGGACATGAACACATACCTACAGCAGGAGGTAGCGCCGCTGGGGGAATTATCGCTGTTGTAGGTGGTATTATCTGGATGATTTTTACAGCAAGTATGCCGGGAGATCCTGCAATATTTCCTCTTTTCGGATTAGTTTTCATTGCCGTTGGTGTGATTGGTTCATTCTCGAATGGCTCAAAAGCATCTGAATACCAAACACAAAAACAGCAGTATGATGCGAAGCGTCGACAGTTGATTAAGCAATTAAAGAATCGATAACGGTTTAGGAGTTTAGTATGGAAACAGTTTCAGTTTGTTGTGATAGTTGCGGGGCTAGTTTGGAGTTTCCCAATGGTGTTTCTTTTGTCACTTGTAACTATTGCAAATCGAAGTTGAAGGTGAAACAGACAAGTTCGACATCTTATACTGAGATTGTTGAAGAGGTTCGTGCAATGTCCGAAGATGTAGAGAGCCTTAAGAAGGAGAGTAGACTCGAACGCCTTGATCGTGAGTGGGAATCTCAGAAAGAGCTTTTTATGATTAAAAAGAAAAATGGATTCTCTTATCTGCCGACTGATGTGGTTTCGTTTAGTCAGTTTATTCCGGTTCTGTTCGGAGGTTTAATTGGTTTTGTGACGTTGTCTATTGTTCTTTTGAGCGGGAACAAAGTGGAAGGTGTTACAATTTTTATGCTCATCCTTTCGGTTTTGACCATTCTATTTGGACTGTTCTTAATTCAAAATCGTTATAAAATGAAGAACTTATATCTGAAAGCTGAGTTGAGGTACAAGGATTCTCGCCGCAAGCTTCTAAAAGAGATGAACTCTTAGGTGTGACTTAGGAATTGAAATTGTCGAACTTCCTTGTAGCTTTAGATGTGTTTTCGAACATGTTGAAATGAACTATAAGTCAATAATAATGAGGTTATTTATGAGTGATGAGAAGCCAATGTCTATAACAACAAAATCTTCTTTGATTGCTGTGATTCTTACTGCGATTCTTTTTGTGATGTTTTACCAGCGCTTGAATGGAGTGATCAGTTATATTATTTCGGTTAATATTGTGACATTTATTTATTATGGAATTGATAAATGGTCGGCGACGAAAGACTGGAATCGTACTCCGGAAGTGGTTTTGCATGGTTTGGCGCTTGCAGGTGGCTCTCCTGTGGCTTTTCTAGCGCAAAAGGTGTTTAATCACAAAACTGTTAAAACAGACTTTCAAGTAGTGTATTGGATTATTGTGATTGTGCAGGTTGTCTTGATTTTCTTTTACTTTTTTAAATGGGCAAGGGGGTAGTCTCAACTATCAGTCAGCAGTGAACAGTTATCAGTTTTTAATGAATAAAAAGTGAAAACGTAAATCACTGGTGGCTAAGGAAGTCATTATGAAAACTGTTTATGTAAATGATAAGATGCAGCAGGGGTATAGTTATATCTTGACCGAACCGGAAGGCGAAAATTTTCATCCTGACTTTGAGCCGGAGTTGTCACCCAAGGAGTTACTTGAGCTTGGTGTGTTCGGTGGAAAGTATATGACTGACTGCCGGGAAGAGTTTCCTGATGAGTGGTTTGTAAGTGCTAAGTTAAGTCCTAATGGTAAGAATATAGATTTGAACTATTTTGGTGTAGATGCGTCGCAACCGTTAGCGAAGTGGATTGAAAAGGGCTGGATTAATCCCCAGGACCCACGTGGCTGGTTTCAATGGTATTGTCGTTATTATATGGGGCGTCGTACAGATGATGACTTACGACAGATCAAGCGTTGGCGGGCATTTAGGCGTCATATCGGTGCGATCAAAAAGTTCTGTAAACCTTTTGATATGGATTGTCGTAAAAAGCAGCGACAGGCACTTTTGCACTGGGCCTACGATTCAAGAAAAATTTAAAAAAGCAAAGCCGTGAGATTTAACCACGAATGATTCGAATGAAACGAATAAGGGCTCTTTATGAGTGAAATTTTATTCAAAACTGAATCGTATGATATTATTGGTTCTTGTTTTAATGTTTACAACAATATTGGACATGGTCTGCTTTAACCTATTTATCAAGAGTCGCTTGAATTGGAATTTGATGAGCAACTTGTTCCATTTTGTGCTCAAAAAGAGTTGGATATTTATTACTGTGGAACCCTGTTAAAGAAAAAATATATCCCCGATTTTATCTGTTATGGAAAGATTATTGTAGAGATAAAATCAGTAAAGGTTTTGTTACCAGAACACGAGGCTCAGCTTTTCAACTACTTAAGAATAACTGGAATGAAACTTGGCCTCTTAGTTAACTTTGGCTGTTATCCTAAATTGGAATACAAACAAATAGTCTGTAATACGATTCTTTAGTTTTTAAAAAATTCGTCTCATTTGATTGATTCGTGGTTTAAAATGTGAAAAGCCGTGAGATTTTTGCTCTCACGGCTTTGTTGTTTAAGCATATAGTGTTTTGCCATTTATCCAACTGAAGTCGATGGGATCATTTGTGAGTTTGCGGCGTTGCGATAGTTTTTTATACCTCGGAGCCAGTTTGCATAGGAACTCCTGCGCTTTTTCTGCTTCATTTGAAAGTCCCGATAGATTTTTAAGATTCCACTTTTCTACTAGATAACCGACAATTTCAGCATAATCGTTTGCAGTATAAACACCGGCTTTCTGAGCCACACGGGAAAAGCTGTCATAAAGGTTTTGGTCTTTGCCGTCAAACATCGATTGCGACGGCATGGCGATTTGGTGACGCATCATTTTTTCAAACGCCAAGACTACTCCGTTTGGATCGATTTGCAGCATTTTTTCAATGAAAAATTGATAGGCTTCTTCGTGTCGTTTTTCATCAGCACAGATAGCGGCGCAGATTCTCTGCAACTGTTTATCTCCCGCTTTTGCCGCGAGACGTCCCGTGTTACGATGTGAAATTTTGGTGGCGCGTTCTTGAAAAGAGGTGTAGATAAATCCAAGATATGGATCAGTTCCAGTGCCGGAATCAAAGCCGTTGTTGATTAGGTGTTGAATTGTAATTTGCACAGCTTTCATGTCGACTCGCCCGGAAAGTAGTAAATATTGTGACAAAAGGTCACCATGGCGGTTTTCTTCGGCAGTCCAGCCGCGAACCCACCTAGAAAGTACATTGCTGCTTGTACCAGTGGGGTCGTGAAAGCCTTCAAGTCGATTGAACCAGCTCATATAAGTCGGCAACGCTTCTTCGGTGATCATGTCGCCGACTAATGAAATAATCAGTTCATCTGGCAGGGCTTGAGCACGTTGGCGAAGTTGATGAAGTTGTTCAATACCTTCATCGGTTTGCAGGTCTGGTAGAAAATCGGCGGGTTGCCAAGATGTTGAAATTGGATTTAAGAGGGTGTCGATATTGTTTTCGATATCTTTTTCTATGCTTTTGAGAACTTCGGTACGACTGAGCAGTTCTCGATTTATGGAAGATGACATAACAGTCTCAATTTTATCATTTTAGTTGATCGATGCCTTCCTGAGGTTCGATGCGAAATTGAAAGTATACTGTTTTGGTGTCATTTGCAATGAATTGAAGCAAAGTAATCTAAATACAAAAAGCCGTGATTGATTTCTCAGTTCACGGCTTTTTAACTTATGTAAAGTGCGATGGGCAAAAGGTACTAAAAGTTTAACCAGTTAGTCACCTAACTATCTAGATAACTAACCACCCAAATAACTATTTTGCTATCATTCCGGTTTTGCGGGCGTGCTCGAAGATTCCGCCGTCGTCAATTACCGGTTTTACATCACCCATGTCGCGAAGATCATAAACTGATCCGTCGGCTTTGGTGATAGTGTTGCTTGCAAGATCGATTGTAACTTCTTCGCCAGTTGTAAACTTTTCTGTAATACAGTCTGGAGTTTCAACTGGATAAAGCTCGCCGGTTGCAATGCAGTTACGGAAGAAGATTCGTGCGAATGACTGCGCGATTACAGCTTTACAGCCGGCAGCTCCAAGTGAAATTGGCGCGTGTTCGCGTGAAGAACCGCAACCGAAGTTTTTGCCAGCAATTACGATGGCGTATTCGGTTTTCATTTCACCTTCTTTTACATATTTATCATAACTGTCTGGAAGACCGATTAGGGCGTAAGAACCAAGCTCTTCGTACTCTTCTGGAACTGTTGGTACAAGAGTCAGATAGTTTGCTGGAATAATCTGATCGGTATCAATGTTGTCGCCGACAACAAATACTTTTCCTTTAATAATATCACTCATTTTATAAAATCCTTGTCTAGGTATTTAGGTGGCTAGTTGGTTAGTTGGTTAGAGAAATAACCTAGGACTTTCCAATTGCTGACCTTTAAAATTATACTGAGGCTTCGCCTTTAGGTGGTTAGGTATATGACCTTCGACCTTTCAACTTATGACCTGTGACCAATTATTTGACAAATTCACGTGGGTCTGTGATGAATCCGGTTAGTGCGGATGCCGCAACTGTCAATGGCGATGCCAGTACAACTTCACCAGTTTTTGAACCCATTCGTCCAATGAAGTTACGGTTTGTGGTACTGATACAACGGTCTGAGTTGTTGATTCGTCCGTAGGTATCAACTGGTCCGCCAAGACATGCTGCACATGATGGAGGAGCTGGCTTTTCACAACCTGCTTCTTCGAATACTTCAACAAGAGTTTTACCGCTTGCAAGTTTTGTTGTTTTCATCAGCTGTTCAACTTCACGAGTTGCAGGAACTAGGAATGTGTGGATTTTCACTTTGTGTCCTTCCATCAATTCCGCTGCACGGATGAAGTCTTCGATTTTACCACCAGTACAGCTTCCGATGTAGGCGCGGTCAACTTTCATATCGCCACAATCTTTCGCGTACGCTTTGTTGTCTGGCGAATGCGGAAGTGCAACTACCGGATCAAGGTTTGCGATATCAAATTCGTAAGTTGATTCATAGCTCGCGTCTTCGTCAGAGTGGAAGCAGGTGAACTCTTTGTTGTGAATATTACGTTCGTTCACGTATTTCATGGTGATTTCATCTGGTGCGATGATACCATTTTTACCACCGGCTTCGATTGCCATGTTACAGATGGTGATACGTTCGTCCATTTCCATGTCTTCAAGTGTTGAACCGCAGAACTCCATTGCCTGGTATGTTGCGCCGTCTACACCAATTGTGCCGATGATTTCAAGAATAATATCTTTCGCCATCACGTGTTTCGGCATTTTCCCGTTTAGGATGAACTTTTTAGAAGCAGGTACTTTTACAAGAAGTTTACCAGTTCCCATAAGGAATCCGGCATCTGTATTACCAATTCCGGTTGCAAATGCACCGAATGCACCGTGTGAGCAAGTGTGTGAATCGGTTCCGAAAATCACTTTACCCGGCTGAACGTGTCCTTCCTGTGGAAGTGCAACGTGGCAGACACCTTTGTAGTTGTCTGTCCCCGGCTGGTAGTAGTATGGAAGTTCTGCTTCTTCAGCGAATTTTGTCATGAATGCCACGTTACGGTGACACATTTTGTCTTCTGTGTAGATGTAGTGATCTGGAATAATCACGACTTTGTTTTTGTCCCAAGGCATTGCGTCTTCACCGAATTCGCGGCGAAGGACACCAACAGTTCCCGGTCCGCAGACGTCGTGTGTTAGAAGAATATCAGCATTTACCCAGATGTTATCGCCGGGTGCTACAGACTCTTTGCCGGCTGCATTGGCAAGAATCTTTTCGGTAATTGTCATTCCCATGATGAACTCCAATTTTGTGAATAATGAATAATGAAAAGTGAATAATCTTATTTCTATAAGTTCTAAATTGCGTTATTGCTCAAAATAAAGAGCTGTTTATTAAAGCAACAAAGAAATAATGCAATAAAGAAATCTTGTATAAATTATTTTACAGCCCGTAATTTAGCCATTTTTTGACAAATTTCTCATTGAAACTGAGATATTTATGAAATGTGTTAATTTTGTGATTCGATAGCTGTTTTTTGTTTTGTTTAAGAAAGAAAAGCTTTGAGACGATGTTTGGTGCGAAATTGGCTAAAAAAACCTTAAAACGCAAATAAACACGTTTTTTGGCGTTTTTTGTTCTGAAAGTTTGTCTCGGCTGTTTGAAAAAGCCGTTGTCGTCGTTATTTTTCTTTGCTTTATAGTTTCGCACACATCTTTTGTGTGCGATTTTTGTTGATAATTCAATCATTCTAAGATTTTAAACATAATAATAACACAGGAGAAAACTGCTTATGTCCGAAGAGAATTTGCCGGAAGAAGTGGTAGGCGATGTCCCTCGTGAATATGGAGCCGGTCAGATTACGGTTCTTGAGGGTCTGGAAGCTGTACGAATGCGACCTGGTATGTACATTGGTGATACCGGTGAACGTGGTCTTCATCACCTTGTTTACGAGGTGGTAGATAACAGTATCGATGAGGCTTTGGCTGGTCATTGTAGCGAAGTGAAGGTAATTATTCACGAAGATAACAGTATTTCTGTTAGCGATGACGGTCGTGGTATTCCGGTAGACATTCATGAAACTGAGAATAAGCCTGCAGTTGAGGTTGTTCTGACTGTTCTTCACGCCGGTGGTAAGTTCGATAAGGATTCGTATAAAGTTTCTGGTGGTCTACACGGGGTTGGTGTATCCTGTGTGAATGCGATGAGTGAGCTGCTTACTGCAACTGTTCACCGTGCTGGTAAAATTCACCAGATGAGCTTCTCCTGTGGTGTGACGAAGTCTGAACTTGAAGTACTTGGTGACACGGACACAACCGGAACAACAATTACATTTAAGCCTGATACTACACTTTTCAGTGTGACTGAGTATAAATGGGATATTTTGGCAAAACGTCTGCGTGAGTTGGCGTTCCTAAATCGCGGTGTAACAATTACGCTTATTGACGAGCGTCCTGATGAAGGTGATCGCTCTGAGACATTCCTGTATGAAGGTGGTATCGAGGAGTTTGTGGCTCACCTGAACGAAGGTAAACAGGTGCTTACCGATGTACTTTATCTGAAAACGGAAAAAGATGACGTTGAAGCAGAAGTGGCGCTTCAGTGGCATGATGGCTATCAGGAAAATACATTTACGTATGTGAATAACATCAATACACATGAGGGTGGTACTCACCTTTCTGGTTTTCAGACAGCGATGACGCGTACGCTGAACGCCTACATGAAACGTATTGGTTCTCTGAAAAATGAGAAAAACCTTTCTGGTACTGATGCTCGTGAAGGTTTGACTGCGGTTATCTCTGTAAAAGTTATGGAACCTCAGTTTGAGGGACAGACTAAAACTAAGCTGGGTAACAGCGAAGTTAACGGTATCATGCAGAGCATTATGAACGAGGGACTTTCTACGTTCCTTGAAGAAAATCCAAAATCTGCAAAAGCAATCGTTGAGAAAGCGCTTCTTGCCGCAAGCGCTCGTGAAGCTGCAAAACGTGCCCGCGAAATGACGCGTCGTAAAGGTGCACTTGAAGGTATGTCGCTTCCTGGTAAACTTGCCGACTGTTCGAGTAAAGATGCCGCTCGTTGTGAAATCTACGTGGTGGAGGGGGATTCTGCGGGCGGTTCAGCCAAGCAGGGTCGTGACTCCGAGATTCAGGCAATTCTTCCAATTCGTGGTAAACTTCTTAACGTTGAAAAAGCGCGTTTGGAAAAACTGTTTAACAATGAAGAGATTAAATCGCTGATTACCGCAATCGGTTGTGGAATTGGTGAAGATGAATTCGACATTTCGAAAGCTCGTTACCACCGCATCGTAATCATGACCGATGCCGACGTCGACGGTTCGCACATTGCGACACTTCTGTTGACATTCTTCTATCGTCAGATGCCACAGTTGATTGAACAGGGTTATCTTTACATTGCGAAACCACCACTATATAAAGTGAAACGTGGTAAACGTGAACAGTACATTGATAGTGATAATGAACTTGATGCGTTCCTTCTGGAACTTGGTCAGGACGATATCACTGTTAAATCTGTTAAAAATGGTGAACTTTCTGCCGAGCAAATTAAATCTTCTATCGATCTTGTTAAAGATGCGTCGGTTGCAATCGAAGCGCTTCGTCGCCACGGAATCGATGTGAAAGAGTATATCGAAAATCGTGATAAAGAGGCTGGCAATTTCCCATGTGCATTGATCAATGTTCGTGAAATTGACGGTACACTTACCAGCACTTATGTGAATACAATCGACGAAAAGTATCAGGTTATTGCTGATGCGGAAACGCGCTTGAAAGCCGCTGAAGAAGAGATTCGTAAAGCTCAGGCCGAAGCCGCCGGAATCGAGTATGTTCCAACTGAAGAGGAAGAGCTTGACGAAGATGCTGTTGCGGTGATGCACAACAATATCGATGTGATCACAATTTTCGAGGCGAAAGCGTTCAAGAAAGTTGAGCAGAATCTTGAGTCACAGAATCTTACTCTTGAAGACCTTTTCGAAGGTGAAGAAGAGGTGTTTGTGATTAATCCTGATACTGAGGATGAAGTCAGCTGTTCTTCATTGATCGAGATGTACGAGCATGTTCGCACAATGGGTCGCAAAGGTATTTACATTCAGCGATACAAAGGTCTTGGTGAGATGAATCCGGAGCAGTTGTGGGAAACTACAATGGATCCTGTAACTCGTAAGATGCTGAAAGTGACATCTGAAGACGCGGTTGCCGCTGACAGAATGTTCACGCTGCTGATGGGTGACGAAGTTCCACCACGTCGCGAATACATCGAGAAACACGCGGAATTTGTAACGGATCTTGACATTTAAAGGTATCAGGCGATGGGCGTTAGGCATAAGGAAAACCTAGTAACAGCGTCCTTGTTTGAATAATAAAAAGTTTTCTTATGAGTGGAAAGTTTAGAGATTTAAGAGTTTGGCAGAGAAGTAAAGCACTTGCTGTTGAAACTTATCGTGCCACAACTGGTGAGTTTTGGGATAGAGACTATGATTTAAGGCGTCAAATTCGACGTGCCGCAGTAAGTGTCCCTTCCAACATTGCCGAAGGTGATGGAAGAAGAAGTGATAAAGATTCTTGTCGCTTTTTCTTAATTGCCAATGGTTCATTGTCTGAACTTTCCACACAATTAGAAATTTCAATGGAAATTGGATACTTGAGTAAGGAGGCTTTTCTAGCTTTCGAAAGTGAAATTCGAGAAATAGGGCGAGAGCTTGGAGCATTAATTAAGGCACGAAGAGGGTAACTGTCACCCTACGCCTTACGCCTAAAGCCAGATGCCTAAAAGGAAATTATTATGGACGAAATTAATGAAAATACAGAAGTAGAAGTTATGGAGGATGCGATCTCTTATAACGATATTCCAGTGAATATCGAAGATGTGATGCATACCAACTACCTTCAATACTCTTTGAGTGTAAATATCGGGCGTGCGATTCCAGATGTACGCGATGGTTTGAAACCGGGTAACCGCCGTATTCTTTATGCGATGCATAAACTTGGTCTGACTAAGAGTCGCGGATTTGTTAAAAGTGCACGTGTGGTCGGTGAAGTAATCGGTAAATATCACCCACATGGTGACCAGGCTGTTTATGATACAATGGTTCGTATGGCTCAGGACTTTAACATGTCTGTGCCGCTTGTTGATGGTCAGGGTAACTTCGGTTCGATTGATGGTGATAACGCCGCGGCTCACCGTTATACAGAGTGTCGTATGGAACGTACTGCTGAGGAACTTCTAGTTGACCTGGAACGCAACACAGTTGACATGGCACCTACTTTTGATGAAAGCATGTTGGAGCCGACTGTGCTTCCTGCCCGTTTCCCGAATATTCTGGTAAACGGTGCGACTGGTATCGGTGTGGGTATGGCGACAAGTATTCCTCCTCACAACCTTGGTGAAGTGGTTCGTGGTACAATTGAACTTATCGACAATCCGGCAATCACAACTGCTGAGTTGATGCAACATGTTCCTGGTCCAGACCTTCCAACAGGTGCATCGATTGCGGGTCTTCGTGAAATTGTAAAACTTTACGAAACTGGTCGCGGAATCATTCGTATCAAAGCGAAAGCTACAATCGAAGAAAAGAAAGACGGTTCAGAACAGATTGTCATTACCGAGATTCCTTATGCGGTGAATAAAGAGCGTGCGATTAAAAAGATTGCCGACCTTATCCGCGATAAAGTCATTACCGGAATTCGTGACATTACCGATGCGTCTTCAAAACGTTTGAAAGACAATCCATTTGGTATCAAAATTGTCATTGATGTGAAACGTAACGCGTCGGCAAATGTGGTATTGAATCAGCTTTATAAACACACACCACTTGCTTCAAGTATGGGATGTCAGCTTCTTGTGATTCACAAGAATCGTCCTGTAACAATGAACCTGAAACAGGTACTTCAGGCGTATATTGACCACCGCTGGGAAGTGATTCACCGTCGTAACCTTTTTGATCGTGAAAAGGCTCAAGAACGTGCTCACATTTTGGAAGGTTTGTTGAAAGCTGTTGATAACATTGATGAAGTTGTAAAAATCATCAAAGAGTCTCGCACAAGTGAAGAAGCTGGAGCAGCTCTTCGTCAACGTTTTGAACTGAGCTTCAAACAGGCGAAAGCGATTCTTGCAATGCGTTTGAGTCAGCTTACCGGACTGGCAATTGATACGCTACAGTCTGAATATGACGAGTTGATGGAACGTATCGCTTATTTGACTTCTCTGATTGAAAGTCGTGAATTGACAATGGGCGTTGTGCGTGAAGAGCTTGAAGAAATTCACAAGAAATATGCTCAGGATCGTCGAACTGAATTGATTCCTGGTGAGTCTGAAATCAACCTTGAAGACCTAATTGCGCGTCGTGTGGTAGCGATTACGGTTTCAAATACCGGCTACATCAAGCGTATGAATATGGATGAATTCCGTAAACAGAACCGTGGTGGCAAAGGTGTGATTGGTATGAAAACCAAAGAAGATGATCACGTTGAACATCTTTTCACTGCCTGTACGCATGATTACATTCTGTTCTTTACTAACAAAGGTCAGATGCGCTGGCTGAAAGCTTACGAGATTCCAGAGTCAGGACGTACCGGTAAAGGTCAGGCGTTGGTGAATCTGTTTGAACTTGAAGAAGGCGAACAGATCCGTGCAATGTTGACAACCGATTCACTTGACGTGGAAGAGCGTTATGCGATTATGGCAACTAAAAACGGTGTAATTAAGAAGACTGAACTGAAAGCGTTCCGTCATCTACGTAAGAAAGGAATCCGTGCGCTGAATATTCGTGAAGGCGATGACCTAATTGACGTAGCGATTACCGACGGAACAAATCACGTGATGCTTTCAAGTGCACTTGGTAAAGCATGTCGTTTCCGTGAAACCGACGTTCGTCCGATGGGACGTACTGCGGCGGGTGTTCGTGGTATCACACTTGCCGAAGGTGACAGTGTCGTAGCAATGTCGGTTCTAAATCCGACTGCTGATATTCTGGTAGTGACCGAACTTGGTCAAGGTAAACGTACTAAAGTTGGTGAAGGAAATGCTGAAGCCGATGCGAACATTGTCGGCGGATATCGTTTGACAAAACGTGGCGGTAAAGGTGTGACCTCTGTAAAACTCGGCGATGATGACAAAGTAGTTGCGGCGCTTCAGATTGAAGAAGACTGCGATATCATGATGATGTCAATCAAAGGTCAGATGGTACGAATTGGTACTGATCAGATTCGTCAGATGGGACGTGCTTGTAAAGGTGTCCGCGTGATGAGTTTCAAAGACAAAGGCGACCGTATCAGTTCTGTTTCTAAAATTGCCGAAATGGCAGAAGAGGAGACTGAACAAGAACTAGATGAAAACGATAACCCAATTGCTCCAGTGGAAAGTAACGAAGCTACCGCTGAAGCAACAGAAGGTGCAGAAACTGCACCAACCACAGATGGTCCAGAAGCAACTGAAGACTCAGCAGAAACAGCTGAGTAATTAATAGTATAAGATCAGGCTGGCTTGGCATATTGTCAGGTTAGCCTGTTTTTTTAGGGGTAAAAATGTACAGAACTATTTTCATGCTTTTACTTAAAGTTTTATCTTATATTTTGGCTGCTGTAATTGGTTTTGTATTGTCGTTTTTGATTGTGCGATCTTTTGCTTCTGAATTGGTCGCGTTTCTTTTTGCTACATTGTTTGGCGCTGAGTTTTTTGCTTTGGTTCTATTTGTTTATGGATAAAATTTTTAGGAAAGTCGATGGGAGAGAAAATAATGACTAAAAACAAATTGATTCGTAATTCCACTGCTGAGTTTTTGATTTTTACTGGGCAAAGTGGGGAAAGCAGTATTGAGGCTCGTTATGAAGACGAGACAATTTGGCTTTCTCAAAAATTGATGGCAGAGCTTTTCGATGTAAATGTTAGAACCATAAACGAACATTTGCAGAATATTTACAAAAGTGATGAACTTACGAAAGAGTCAACTATCCGGAATTTCCGGATAGTTCAAACCGAAGGAAACCGTCAAGTAACACGTAAGGTTGACTTCTACAACCTTGATGTGATTATTTCTGTTGGTTATAGGGTAAATTCAGTTCGTGCCACGCAATTTCGTCAGTGGGCGACAGCTGTATTGCGTGACTTTGCAGTTAAAGGCTATGTGATCGACCGTGCAAGAATGGAAAACGGGGTTTTTCTTGATGAAAATTATTTTGAGACTCTTTTAGAGGAAATTCGTGAAATTCGTCTCTCGGAGCGTCAATTTTATCAAAAAATCACTGATATTTATGCTACGAGTGTGGATTATAACAAGGAAGCTCCAACTACGAGGAAGTTTTTTGCTAAAGTTCAAAATAAATTACATTTTGCAATTCATGGCCACACAGCAGCAGAATTGATTGTCGAACGAGCAGATTCGACTAAGGATAAAATGGGACTTTCAAACTGGAAAAACTCTCCCGATGGTAAAATTCTTAAATCGGATGTTTCAGTAGCGAAAAACTATTTGAGAAAGAGTGAAGTTGATAATTTGGGGAAAATTGTTAATGCCTATCTGGAATTGGCTGAGTTGAGAGCAAAGCGACAGATTCCGATGACCATGGAAGATTGGGCTAAAAGACTTGACCTTTTCTTGGAGCTCGATGATTGGAATGTTTTAGAAGGTTCAGGTAAAATTACTTCAGCAGTCGCCAAAGATTATGCTGAAAGTGAATTTGAGAAATACCGGATTGTCCAAGACAAACTTTTTGAAAGTGATTTTGATAAAATACTACGCCTTTTAGAAGATTCTGTCGAATACACAGTAAAACCTAACAACAATTAGAACATGACTAAATTCTGTTATTTTTATGATCGCAATGGCGATACCATTGAACTTTCGAAGGCGGAGGCGCTTCATCTTACTCAAGGTGAAATTGTCGCGCATGGTGTTATCGTTAGTGACACGGCTTGTGATTGGCAACGTTCAGCTTTTATTCGTGGTGGTGGAAAGTTGATTGCTTCTGGAAAAAATCTTGATGCACTTTGTGAACGCCTTGAAGAGTTAAATGTTTCCGCAAATAATTTTAAGATTGTGTCGGAGCCGATTCCACGTTTGCGAAAGGGGGATCATCATGCAATTATTCAGGTGGCTGATTCGATCAAAGGCCCTGTTGACCTTAAAAATCCGGAAACTGTTTTTGTGCTTATTATAAGTGGTGAAGGATGCTGGTTGAGTGAAAGTGATGAAGAAGCCGAACAAGCTTGGAAAACTTTAAAATATAAACCTTTTGCTTTTTGTAATGCGTTGCCGATTAAGATTGCACGAGCGATGATTAATTTGACGGCTACACATGGCGATTCTGTTTTTGATCCGTGCTGCGGGTCGGGAACAATTCCATTGATGGCGGCTGAACTCGGCTTTTCTGCAATGGGTGGTGACAAGAGTTGGCCGAATTTGAATATAAGTCGAAAGAATATAGCTCATTTCGGTTTTGATGCAGAACTGCTACAGGAAGATGCCACGGAAACTAACCGGGCTACAGGCTGCATTGTGACGAATCTGCCTTACGGCTTGTATTTGCCGATTTCTGAAGAGGTATTGATTGGAATGCTAAACAATTTTAAGGGGTTAACTAAAAAGGTCTCGATTGTGACAACTGACGATATTTCTGAGAAGTTGACAGATTGCGGCTATCAAATCAATCAGCATATTTTGTCTAAAAGTAACAATTTGGTACGTCATATTTATTTGACTGAGGTGATTTAATGGAGCTCGGCAAGTTTACAATTAACGATTGGTCTTTCAGCTTTGACTTTGTCAGAGCAGCGGGCCCGGGCGGTCAACATGTGAACAAAACGTCAACAGCCGTCGTTTTACGTTTTAAACTTTACCAAAGCGGTTTGAGTGAAGGCATTATCAATCGATTCAGCAAAAAGTTTGCCAAACGGTTAACTTCGGATGGAGAATTGATTATTAAATCGATGAGTCACAGAAGTCAGCTTCGAAATCGTGAAGTGGCTTTTGCGCGGCTTGAAGGAATGATTGCGGAGGTGGCAGTACGTCCGAAGTTCCGTGTGGCGACTAAACCTTCGAAAGGGGCTAAAAAGCGTCGAGTTGAAGGAAAAAAACGACGCTCCGACGTAAAGAAAAATCGTGGACGCGTCGATTATTAAACTATTGACCGTGAACTCTTATACGTTCAGGTCTTCTGATTAGTAGGTAGAGCAACGCTCCAATCCAGTTCGTCAGGACGATTATTAAAATCCAGATTAGTTTATCATTTCCCTGATCAGGCTCTTTTGTTGCACAGTCGACTAGCATCCATACCCAAAGTGCAACAGAACCAACTCCAATTGCTAAGCATGCTAGCATGAAGACAAGAGCAAAAATTGCAGACATATTTGTATCCTTTATCTGTTTTGTTAATAGATTACAAGGTAAAGGATGTTT
The DNA here is from genome assembly GCA_002340265.1 of Lentisphaeria bacterium UBA2565. Taxonomy (GTDB): domain Bacteria; phylum Verrucomicrobiota; class Lentisphaeria; order UBA2565; family UBA2565; genus UBA2565. The sequence continues at coordinate 21,103 of DDLT01000057.1, forward strand.
CCTTCATTGCAACCAGTCTATTATATTTTTAAAAACCTCTTGTTTTCGACTCTATTTTTTACTATGCTTTTCAGCACAAACCGAATTCTTAGCATAATTTTATTATCGAGTACAAAATGACCACAGATTCACAACTACCTCCTGAAGTCGAATTGCATTTGAACGATTCTTATCAAATGGCCTATTCTGAAGAAGAGGATGATTTAATTCTAGAAAAACAGCAGAACTTTTCTGAATCACAATATTCGGATAAAGAGCTATATGCCGTTGGTGGAATGAAGATGGTTTCCACGGTTTTAGATGCTAAAACTGACCGAACTATTGCTTTCGCAGAACTGAAAGAGGGTGTCGATTCAAAAGAAAATGTGGGGCGTTTCTTACGTGAGGCACGAATCACGGCAGCTTTGGAACATCCTAATATTGTGCCGGTTTATGATGTGGGTGTAAAAGATGACGGTTTACCGTATTTTACGATGAAATTTCTCCAAGGGGAAACGCTGAAGAAGGTTTTGCGTGAACTTTTAAAATCCAACCCGGTCTATGTGAAGAAATACCCGCTTAACTCTCTCTTAGAAGTTTTTATGAAAATTTGCGAAGCTGTAGCTTTTGCCCACTCTTGCGGCGTGCTTCACCTCGACATAAAACCTGAAAATATCATGATTGGAAAATATGGAGAGGTGTATCTTTGTGATTGGGGAATTGCAAAGATTGTGACTAATCATGAAAATCTTCATACAGGAGTGGCGACGCTTGATGCAGATGTGTTGAATGACATTACCCTAAGTGGAGTCGTTAAAGGTACGTCGGGTTTTATGGCTCCGGAACAGGTTGACGACTCGTTTGGTAAAAAAGATGTTCAGACGGATGTTTATTCTCTCGGCGCACTTTTCTATAATATTTTAAGCTTACGTCAACCTTTTTCTGGTAAATCAGCACAAGAGGTCTTGGAGCTGACTGTGTCTAAGGAGACGTTTTCAAACAGGTTTATGTCGAACTGGGATGTGACTGATGCGTTGAAGGCGATCTGTTTTAAAGCGGCAAGCACGGTTAAATCGAATAGATACGGTTCTGTTGAAGAGCTGATAGCTGACATTCGTTTTTATCAAAGTGGCTTTGCTACCAAGGCGGAAGACACCAATTTCCGTAAAGAGTTTTTCCTTTACTTTAAGCGTCACAAGTTTTTGGGATTTGGTATACTGTTTTTTGTTTTGAGTTTTATTTTAATGTTTGTAGTTGTGAGCCACCTAAGCGAAGAGCGCAGTGTTAACGAGAAGTTGATTGTGGAAGAGAATGAAAAGACTGTAGAAAAAATAAAGAGTGCTGCAAAGTCCAGGTTTGCGCGATATGAACGGTCAATCGACAAACTTACCGATTTGCTTAAAGATGAAAAGTTAAAGTTAGCTGAATTCAAATTGAAGTACGAACCGGTAGCTATCAGCATCAACTTTACCGACGGTGGAGCCGGTTTTTATGCGTCGAAGTCTAATAGAGCAGGAGTGTATGAACGTGGCTATTGGATGACTCATGCAGGGCGCTGGGAAAGTGGGATATCAACAATAGAATATTTGCGAAATAGTGATGGGGTGGAGACTGAAGTTGCTTTTCAAATTGCTGAAGGTGCTAGAATTGGAGGAGCTCACGGATCTGACTTTCTAGAGTTAAATAATGACAAAGCCCGCTTTAATAATGTAATGATGGAGAATTGGACCGACTTTTATGGTACTGCAAGCATTAAGTTTTCAGGACTAAGTAGCTTTGCCTCTGAATATGATGTAATTGTGTATTCTTCTAGACCAAACAAAGGTTACAGAGCAAAGTTCTCAATAGAAGATAGACATTTGTTTGTAAATGTGGAAGAAAGACCATCCAGTAGTTTTGTGCGAAGCTCTGCAAGATCTCTCGAAGAGTTGAGCGAAAATGAAGCATCTACAAATTATGTGGTATTTGAGTCTTTAAAAGGTGACAGTCTTGAACTAAAAATAGAAAATATCTCAAATCATTGGGCTGCCATTTCCGGTATTCAAATTGTCCAAAAACAATTACCCATTATTGGTAATCAGTAAAAAGTTATCTTGTATGTCTGTTAACTGCTGACTACTTACTGTTAACTGTTTTACTCCAGCATTTCACGGAGATTTCTTATTTCCGCATATAATTTCTGCTTTACACGATTTTTATAGATGTAAATTGTGTTCTCTTCCAAACCGAGCCGTTGAGCTGTTTCTGCAACTGGTTCGTTCCTTAAACTGGCTTGAAAGCACTCCATCGCCTGGGCTGACACTTTTTCTTTAATGGTATTGAATGCCCGTTCGGATATATACTTTTCCCATTCATTATGAATTATCTTGTTAATCTCTGCCTTATTGTGACCATCGCTGAATGACTTGAACTCTTCACGACTCTTTAAAAGATTTTTATTGGCTTTGATAAAGCTGATAACGGTATTACGGGTAATTGTATAAAGCCAGTTTCTAAAGTAGCCCTTTTTCTGATTATAATCGAAGTTCGGAAGTGCCTGCCAAATCTTTAAAAGTGTTTTCTGCGCCAGATCATCACAATCAGACTCATTTACACCCATCTTGATAATTATCGAATAGATGAACTTCTTGTAGTAACGATAAAACTCTTCCCACGAACTCTCCGAATCGGAATTCTTGAGTTTCTTGAGCAGTGTTTGTCTTGTGAGATATGTATCAGTCATTTTTTTCAGTTATCAGTTAGTAGTTACATCTAGCCTTTCGCATCTCGCATCAAAAAAATCAAAAAAACTTAAAAAAGTTGTCCAATAGCAATAAGTGAAAAGTATACTGGTTTGAATGATTCTTAAAATATCGTGTGATATTTGAATGTCAATTGAATGATTTTTTATAAACAAAAACAACAACATGAGAGGAAGATTATGAGTACGTTTCTTAAGAAAGGTATGTTTGCTGGATTGCTTCTGACTGGAAGTATGGCAATGGCTGTTGACTTCACTACAAGTGATGCAACAAACGGTGATGTGTCACCATATTCAACTACCCCATGGAGTCTAAATAGTAGATTCCAGATTAAGGGGGTGTCGGTTACAGGAGAGAATTCAACGTCAATTAATACGTCTGCGTTAAGTCCAGTCGCTTACTTGGATGACTTTTCTTCTGCTGGTAACGAGGAAAGTGTCGATGTTTATAAGGGGGCTGGTTATAGCTTTAGCATTACGCTTCGTGACAATGTAAATGGAACAGGCTGGATTGATGGACAAGTCTGGGTGGACTGGAACCGTGACGGTGACTGGAATGATGCAGGTGAAGCTCTTGGTCTAATTGGAAACGGTAGTAATCTAGGGCAACAAGAAAAAGCTTTAGTCAAAATAATCAACGTGCCTAGTGGAGCCGCTACGGGTAAAACACGTATGCGTATACGTGTCGCAGATGGTGGTGGAGCACACGACTCAAACATGACTCCAGATAGCAACAGCCCAATTGGTTATGGTTATGCTCAGGATTATACAATTAACATCACAGCTCCTGCTGTGGCGACACCTGTACTATCTACGTCATTTACTGATTCAGTTATCAACCTATCATGGACTCAAAATGGAAGTGTTGATAATTTCACAATTGAAGTAGCTGAAGATGCTGGTTTCTCAACAATGGTTACTGGATATCCAAAAACTACGGCTGATGATACAGTGTTGTCAGATACTGTGACAGGTCTAAATCCAGGGCAAACTTATTATGTTCGAGTTAAGTCTAATTCTGGAGCAGCTAGCTCGCCTTACGCGGTTGACTCTGCACGAATCTATCAGAATAAAGTTAGCAACGATGGTGTAGATTACTATAACTATACTTGGGGAACAAATCGCTTCCAGATTAGAAATGTACAGACAACTAATGCTTCTGTTAATATTAATTATTCTGATCCAGATAATCAAAGTGATACAACTAACCCTCCATATTTCTCAGACCATGCCGGTGATGTAGTGCCTGCTCAAGTACTACAGAATAGCTCATTTGATCTAAGTGTTACTCTTAAGAGATAGAACAAACGGTGGTGGTTGGGCAGCTGGTAAAGTATGGATTGACTGGAATGCTGACGGTGACTGGGATGACGCCAATGAAGAAATAGGTGAAATGAGCGCTGCTGTCGGTGGCCAGGAAGTTGTATATCCATTCTCAGTAACTGTTCCAGCAGGAACAGCTCTAGGTAATAAGCGTATGCGTATTCGCACTAATGACAACTCGACAGCTATTGATCCACACGGAGCCGATGGCAGATCAGGTACAGCACAGGACTACTTGATTGCAGTTGTTGATGTAGTTCCAGATATCGAAATCACTGGTTACGATGCAATTTCAGATGTACTTGTAAGAGCAAACGATACCGCAGTGGATACAGTTGCTGAAGTTCAGGGGTTACTACCTTCTACTGTAACTATTAGCGGAACTTCTGATACGCGTTCCGTAACATGGACTACTGATAGTACTCCTGCTTATGATAACTCTTCGGCTGGTACATATGTGTTTACTGCGACTCTTGGTGCAATTCCAAGTGGTTATAAAGACGATACTGCTGAAACTGTAACCGCAAATGTGGTTGTAACTGATTCATTCGGTGTAGAGGTTTTAACAGCTGCTGACTCAATTGTGTCTACAGCAAATCTTACAGGTACTGCGTTCAGTATGTCAGGATAGATCAAAGTTGATAGCACTGGTGCAAGAGGTTGTTTTGCGACAATTGGTACAGATGGAACAGATGCAACGGATGTAAATCCAAACGCATTTGGTTTTTGGGTTACGCCATCAACTGGACTATTACAGTTCTGGAATGGAACATTCACTAGTGTTCCTGTTGAAACCTACGTACTACCAAGAGATCAATGGCTTCACATTGCAATTACTGGATCAACAACGTCATCTAATAAACTGTATGTGAATGGTACGATGGTATGGGATACCACCGTAAATCAAGGTGCAGTTACTGGCGCAACACTTGAACTAGGTGCGACAAATTCGAATAATCCAGATGAATCCATTAGTAAAGTCTCTTATGATGAAATAGCTGTGTTCTCTAAAGAATTAACTGCTCAGGAAGTGTCTGATATTTACGATGGAGGAACTGGTCACGAACTGGATTCTTCATATGACAGTATGGAATTATACTGGAGATTTGAGGATGACCCTCAAGCCTCTACAGTTGCCGACAGTGATGATGGCAATGACTCTGCAGGAACTATCTCAGGAACACAAGGTACTTCGTTCCGTTGGGTTTCTGGTGTAACAGTAGGTTCTGTAATTACCCCTGCGATCGGTCTTGAACTATCTCTTGAAGGTACAGAACTTGTTTGGACCGTTGAAGATGAAGTTGGTGTAAAAGAGTACCGTATTATCAATGCTGCAACTAAAGAGGTTCTAGAAGTTGTTCTAGCTGTTGATGCAGACTTCTACTCTGTTGAAGTTCCAGAAGGTGTTGAAGTAGAACTTGTGGTTGTTGACGAATCTGGTTTCTCAAAACCTTATGCGCCAACTGACGGTAATGTAAAAATCGAGATCTACGACCTTGCAGAAGGTTGGAACTTGATCGCGATCACGTCTGATGATGCGGATCTTGAAACGCTTAAAGATGAAACCGTCGGCGTACTTTGGGGCTGGAACGGGTTCGCTTACGAAGTAACTGAAACAGCAAGCGCTACAGACGCTGTATGGGTTTACTCTCCAATCGCGAAACAGGTTTACGTTTCAGGTACTAAATCTGATACAAAAATCAATCTAAATCTTGGTTGGAACATGGTTGGTCCAGTTACAGAAACTGAAGTTCCAGCAGAAGCTGCGTCAGTATTCAGCTGGGGCGACAAGATCTACAATACAATTGCTGAAGAACAGGGTGTTCTAATTGGCGGAAAAGGTTACTGGATCTTCTCTCTATAAGGTTTCAGGTTACAAGTTGTAAGGTTGCAAGTTTTTAACCTGTAACCTTTAACTTTAAAACCTTTAACTTAGATAAAATTTCTTCTCCCTAGAATGCGGACGGTTTTCCGCATTCGGTTAGCTGCGATCGAAAGGTCGCAGCTTTTTTTGTTTAAACAATTGAACTGCGGTGAGAAGTCGATAGCTTAGAATATCTATTAGATTGAGTTAAACTTTATTTTACATGTTAGTTTTTATGAGTGAATTGGATTTCGACAATTTATCTGAAAGCCTTCAGGACAAACTTCAGGATTTTTATCATAGCCCTGAAGAGGAAAGTGAGTCGTCGGTAATTGCAGATGAGTTTTTATCTCTGGAGAAACGCTTCGGGACAAAAACACAGCATGCAAAAGGCGGTATGAAGCAGGTTTTTAAGGTTGATGACCTTAGAACAAGACGACCTGTGGCACTTGCAGCTTTACGGGATGAAAGCACGGTTTCGAGTGAAAACATTGGTCGTTTTTTGCGAGAAGCGCGTATTACAGCGGCTTTGGAACATCCGAACATTGTGCCGATATATGACATTGGTATGGATGAGGTTGGAAAACCGTTTTTTACAATGAAGTTTCTAAAGGATCAAAGTCTGAAAAAGATTCTAAAGGAGTTGGCAAAACAAAATCCTATTTATACAAAGAAATATACTTTTACCGTACTTTTAGATATTTTCATGAAAATCTGCGATGCCGTTGGGTTTGCTCATTCCTGCAAAATTATTCACCTCGATCTGAAACCTGAAAATATTATGATTGGAGACTACGGTGAGGTTTATGTCTGCGACTGGGGTCTGGCAAAGCTTCTAGGTTCAGTGGATGAGGATATTACTGGAACTCGCAAACTCGACCCGACAGAATTGAATTCCTATACGCTTTCCGGAGTTATAAAAGGCACACCCGGTTTTATGGCTCCAGAACAAGTTGATTTAACCTTTGGAACTAAAGATTTTCGAACCGATGTATATGCTCTTGGCGCGTTGTTGTATGCACTGCTTACTTTTCGACAGCCATTTTATGGATTAAAGAATGATAAGATCCTTGAAAAAACGCTTCATGATTTGCCAAAGCCAATTGAAGAGTTGAGTTATCGACCTGTACCGGAGGGCATTACTGCAATCTGCCGAAAAGCAATGGCAAAAAATCCTGATATTAGATATCAAAATGTGAATCAGTTAATTAAAGATATCCGCTTTTTCCAGGAAGGTTTCGCGACAAAGGCTGAAGAAATTACAATTAAAAAATCATTGGTACTTTCTTATAAACGTAACAAATTCAAATATGTTGTTTTTTCTTTGATTGCGACTTTCTCGTTAATTGCATACTTTGCGATTTCCACTAAAATGGATTCAATGCAAAAAGATTTCGATGCAAAATATCAGCAACTTAGTGACAAGAAAGATCAAAAATTTGAGAAGTTTAGAGAACGCGCATTAAAAAGTTCTTCAAAATTGAAAAAGAGTTTGAGTCAGTCAGCTGTGTCGTACGAATCGTTAGAGAAAAACTATGACAACATTGTGCTAAGTCCTCCGTTATTTGTCGGAGACGGGATAACCTTTGAGGCTAATGGCTCGGCGCTTGCTGATGAAAATTTCATTTTTCGTTCTGGAACACTTTCTTTCTGGTTTAAAATTAAAGAAGGTTCAGCCAATCAAGTGTCATTCTTCCAGCTGGGAAATATGAAATGGTATCTCGATAACCGTAAAGGGCAAGACAAAGTTAGCGTTAAGGGGGCATCGGTTGCTTTTTCATCTAAAATCTTGGGTAACTCACAATGGGAAGGCTGGCACCACTTTGCCTGTACGGTTTTGAAAAGCGGAGTTGTAATGCTTTACCTCGATGGAAATTCTCAGTACATAGGAGCTATTTATGATGGTAAGCAACTAGGGATGAGTTTAGGTGCAGTCGTTTCAACGACAGTAATTCCAAGTTTCAGTGGAAGTTTAGATGAGATTACAGTTTGGCAAAAGGTCCTCTCGCCGAATGATATAAAGATGCTGCATCATAAAGGAATTAGAGGCGATGAAGAAGGATTAAAAGCCTACTATAACCTTAATAAAGACCTTAAAGATTCTGTAGGTAATGAACCCGAATTGAAAGTGCTGGGAAAAATTCGTTTCGATTAAGACTACTCAAGAAAGTCTCTAAGATTTTTAATCTCAGCAGTGAGCGCGTTTTTAACCCGCATTTTATATACGTAAACACTATTTTCTGACAAGCCGTGCTTCTTTGCAGTAACTTCAGTTTTCTCTCCCTCAAGGCTTGCCAAAAACACCTGCATTGCAACTTCCGATACCTTTTCTTTTACTGTATTGAAGGCCAGTGCGGAGATGTGCTTTTCCCATTCATCCCTGATAATGCGGTCTACTTCCGGCTTGCTGTACTTCTCATCAATCGCAACCACATTCTGCTTTTTGATCTTTCCTTCAGAAATAAAGTTCAAAACCGTATTTTGCGTCACTTTATAAAGCCAACTTCTAAACTGGCCTTGAGCCTGATTATAATCAAAATTCGGGATTGCCTTCCACACTTTAAGCAGAACACGTTGAAACAAATCATCAGAATCCGAATCACTAATCCGCATCTTATTAAAAATCGAAAAGATAAAGCGACGATAATAGTGAACAAATTCCTCCCATGACAACTCGTCATCAGCAGACTTAAGGCGCTTAAGCAGTGTTTCTCTAGTTAAATATGTGTCAGCCATAATTACATTTATATATTTATTTCCAAAAAAGTGTAAGGATCTTATAATTGTCCTGTAGTCTGAAGTGAAGATTGAAAAATAGAACTAGTATTCAACCTTTCTAACATGCTGAAAAAAGTTCTAAAGTCAATGCCGTATGTGCTTAATCGGTATCGTAAAGAAATCTTTTACCAAAAATTAACAGGAGTAAACAAAATGGGAATGAAGAAAACGTTGGCGGCACTTCTCTGTGCTACAGGTTTAATGAGTATGAACCTTCAAGCGGGGGTTACCGAAAACTTTGATAGTGCATCCTTAGGGACTATCGAGGCAGATGGTTCAACAACAATTAATGGAACTGTTTATATCGGTTCCTCTGCTGATACAACTAACAGTACGGGAGCGCCTACAAATCCTTATCCTACACAAATCAAAAATAGTGGTGGTGATGGCTATATTTCTTTGTGGTGTGAGGATGATACTAAAGGAAATATTGGTTGGGATGCCGTAACTGGTGAACCTACGAGTGCAACACCAGTTAGCAATGTAGTAATTGACTTTGGTGCCGATGCCAATAAAGATGTGGTAAGCTTCTCGGCTGATATCTCTCGTAGTTCTAACGGTGCGTGGTGGTATCGTGTTCAAAGTTCAATTGATAATGGAACGACTTGGCAGTCTATCAAACAAATTTCTGGTAGGATTACTACAGGTACTTTAGCTATAAATGAATCAGGCCTCAGTCTTACAGGTGTTGATAGAATTCGTATTAATGTCTGGCGAAATGGAGGTACTGACCCAGGTGAAATGAAAATTGACAACCTTGTTGTGTATAATGTTTTGACAACAGGTCTTACAGCAACAGCTCCCGTTGGAACTGACTTTGACCTAAGTTGGGATGCAGCAACTGGCGCAACTGGATACACTGTAGTAGTTTCTACAAAAGCTGACCTTTCTAACCCTGTTCAGACATACACTCCTGTGGGCACTTCTCAATCAGTTACAGGTCTTTCTAGTGGTTCTCTTTACTACTGTGGGGTGACTGCAGTTATAGGCGGAAGTGTTGCCAGTACAGCAACCACTGTTGTTGACCTTAGACCAAAGGAAGCACTAGCTGCAGGTGATGTGATTGCGGTTGACTATGCTTCCGCTAATGGTAGTGCGACAAACTTCAATATCCTTGATACTGGTGCGACATCAATTACAAGCGGCAATGTGGTAAAATACTCAGGCACAGCTGTTGCTCAGAATGTAACCGTTACCCACACTGGTGGAGGTAATTTTGCGAGAGACTCAGGTGGTGACAATTGGGGTGGAGTGGCTGCTGATCCATACTACAATTCTGAGGCTGCCGGTGATATTGTTTATGCCGGAGTTCAAACAGTATTTGGTGGACTTGACACCAATCTTGCTTATAATGTTCGTGTATATGCACTTCTTGTTGGTGGACCTCAAAGTAACAACATTACGGTAACTGGTGAGAGTGTAGCTACTGATACTACAAACAGTCGCACCCGCTTTACTTACGGGACTCTTGAAGAGGCAGGTCTAGTCTTCTCAAATGTAGTTCCAACTGCCGGCGGTGAGATTACTATTGGTGCTGAAGTATTCTATAATGCAATCGTAATTGAAGCAGTGACTCCTGCACCAGCGGTCGTAGAAATTACTGGTTATGAAGCAATTGAAGACGTGGCTGTAAGGTCTGGTGATACTGCAGTAGATACACTTGCTGAGGTTCAGGCTCTACTGCCTTCTACTGTGACAATTGATGGAACGTCTGATACACGTGACGTCACTTGGACTACAGATAGTGTTCCATCTTATGATAACTCTTCGACTGGGACATACGTGTTTACCGCAACTCTCGGCGCAATCCCAGAGGGCTATACAGATGACCCAGCTGAAACAGTGACTGCAAATGTAATTGTAACAGATACATTTGGTGTGGAAATCACTGATGGAGCTGACTCCCAGATCACATCCCCTTACAATTTGAGTGGCGATGATATGACTTTTATGACTTGGGTCAATGTGCCTTCAGGAACTCCGCTAAGTACATTCTTTACTATGGAAGAGAATGGAGTCGCGCAGGCACGCATGGGACTCTATCTCCAATCTTCTACAGCAGGTGACAGCAGTACTGATTTCGGCTATTTTGCAGGAAGTGGCAGTGAAAATTATTCAACGGCTTTCCCTCTTGATAGTTGGGTTCATTTAGCAATTGTGACAAAAATAGATGGCACTACTGCAATTTACATTAATGGTGTTTCAGAGACAGGAGCTAAAACAAATCTACGTACTACGACTATTAATAATGCGTTGCTGAAATTGAATAATAGTGGTACTCCAGTTAATGGAGCGATTTACGATGAAGTAGCAGTATTCTCCAGAGCATTGACTTCAGCTCAAATTACTGATATTTACAATTCAGGAACCGGTGCTGAACTAGATTCTGCTTATGCAGGAATGGAGCTTTACTGGCGATTTGAGGATGAGCCTCAAGCTTCTACTGTTGCCGATAGCGATAATGATGCTGACAGTGCCGGAACAATCTCAGGTTCATCATTTAACTGGGTGCTAGGTAAATCTGTGGGTGAAACAGTTACACCTGCGATTGGTCTTGAAGTGTCTCTTGAAGGTACAGAACTTGTATGGGCAGTTGAAGACGAAGTAAGTGTTCAAGCATACGAAGTGACTTATACACTTAACGGTGAACCTAAAACTCAAACTGTTCTAGCTGTTGATGCTGACTTCTACACTGTAGACCTTCCAGAAGGTGCAACTGATGTAAAACTTGTTGTAGTAGACAAATCAGGCTACCGCGATACTAACCTTCCAGAAGATGGTAATGTGAAGATTGAGGTTTACGACCTTGAAGAGGGTTGGAACTTGATTGCTATCACATCTGAAGATGCTGACCTTGAAACTCTTAAAGATGAAACTGTCGGCGTACTTTGGGGCTGGAACGGTTCTGGTTACGAAGTAATCGAAACTGCAAAAGCTACAGATGCTGTATGGGTTTACTCTCCAATTGCGAAACAGGTATACATTTCAGGTACTAAATCTAATGCGAAGATCAAGTTAAACCTTGGTTGGAACATGGTTGGTCCAGTTGAAAATGGCTACATTCCAGAAAAAGCTGATACAGTTTACAGCTGGAGTGCAGTGTATGACTTAATCGCCGGCGAAGACAAAGTGCTTATCGGTGGAAAAGGTTACTGGATCTTCTCTCTATAATCGTCCTATGTATTACGTAGTACGCACTACGTAGCACTTATTACGAAATAAAAAATGCTCTCTCCCTGGATGGGGTGTGTTGTCCCGTCCGTTCTTATGGCTACGACTGAAAGGTCGTAGCCTTTTTGGGTATTGATTGCTGTAAATGTACAGAAAGAGTTTATTAAAATAATAATAGGATACTAAAAATGGGAATAAAAAAGGCGTTGACGGCTTTATGCTGTGCGGTGGGGATAACAGGTTCTCTTTTTGCAACAACGGCATTGGAAATTGTTAATGGAGCAAGTGGCTATGTTGAAAGTCAGAGAAATATCACAGGTTCCACATTTACCTCCATTATGTGGGTGAAGATGAATCCGACCGGAGGCAATGGAGCACTTTATGGTCTAGGTTCTTCCTCGACTAATGCAAATACAGCATTTTGGGTTAACAGTTCGGGAACATTAACGTTTTACAATAAATGGCCGGAAGGGTATGCCACTAATGACGGTTTGATGACAAGTCATTTTAATAAATGGACACATTTAGCATTTGTCGGAGTTGCCGGCGAAGGCGTTAAAGTTTATATAAACGGTACTCTGGCTTGGACAGTTACAGATACAAAATCAACTGCCGTGGCACAGGATATTACTGCCAATGGCTTTGTGACTCTAGGCCGAAACTTAGACGGATTAGAACCACAAAATGGAACATCCTATGACGAATTCTCTCTGTGGAGTAAAGCGTTTTCAGATGCGGAAGTCTTAGCAAACTACAACAATGGAGGCGGCACTGAATTCACAGGAAGTGAGCAAAATCTTGAACTTTATTGGAAGTTTGAAGATGGTGCCGGAAGTGCAATTGCAACCGATTCTTCACAGCAAGCTCGTAACGGTTCTATCGCTGGAACAGAGGGAACGGATTATAAATGGACATTCAGTAAAGATGTCACAATTTATGACGATTTTGAAAATGGTTATGCTAAATGGACTGCAACAGGAACTGCATTTGGTTCAAATCCTATCAACACTGCAACCACCAACAGCAGTGGCTATTATGCGATTAGTATAAATGACAGCTCAGCGACAGGACTGTTGACATCAGAAACCTTTACTGTTGATAAAGATTTTATTAACTTCAAACTAACAGGTGGAGCAGAACCGACTCAGGGAATTCGCTTGGTTATTGGTGGAACACCCGTTATAACTTGGTCAGGAAATGTGGGCTGGGGTAGCGCAAATGTGGCCAATTTTATCTTAGAATCATGGGATGTTAGTGACTATAAAGGACAAACAGCTCACTTTGAAATCTTTGATAATGGATCTGATGCCAAAGATTGGGTTGCCGTTGATGATATCACTTTTTCGACAAAAGCGTTACAAAAGGGAACAGTTTTCGAACTACAACAGCCAAGTTATATGGAGTGGCATTACACTAAACGCATGGCAAATTTTGCTACGAACGACAGTTCTGTTCCAACAAACTCTACAGTTTTATTGGGTGACTCAATCACAGAAGTCTTTCCAATGGGAAATGCTCCGGCTAGATGGAATCTTGTGAACCGTGGAATTCAGGGTGACTGTGTTGGTGGTTGGAAATACCTTGGACTTTATGATCGTCTTCAAGAGTGCGTATATCAACATCAGCCAGCGAATGTTTTCATCGCCATTGGTATTAACGATATTGTACAATGGTACCCTAGTTACGGAACATCAGCGACCGTTGATCAACTAGAGGCAGGCTACAAAGCCATTGTTGAAGGTATTCAAGCAAATAGTCCTAGTACAAAGATCTATCTACAAACGGTTCTACCAACCACTGGGCAATATGCAGAGTATAATGACGAAGTAATAGCTGTCAATACACGCATTGCCAAAGTAGCAACAGAAACAGGTGTAAACTTTCTTGATACCCATAGCGACTTTAAAAATAGTTCAGGAGAGCTTGAAGCGGCATACAGTAGTGATGGTATCCATTTAACAAGTGCGGGGTATGCAGTCTGGTATGCTGCTCTAACAAAAGTTTTAGATGGACAAGAAGAACAAGTGGAGTTCGAGACTGCAAAAGAGATTACCTTAGAAGGTTACGATTCCAAAACTTTTGAGACTCCAACAAATCCTTCAAACGGAACTCTGACTCCAGCAGCCGACTTTACAACAAGCGGTAAAGTGACTTACACTCCAAATTCGGGTTATTCCGGTGCTGACAGCTTCACCTACACAGTTACAGGAGACAGCCGTCCATTTACGGTTTATATCAATGTAGAAGAATCACCAGCAAACATCCCGGGTCCGGCAATAGGAAAATCACTACAGATTACATCAACTACTGCTGATACAGGGCAGGTAGTTAAAGATTTGTCGGCTCACACGGCTCTGAATGAACTGACCTTCGAGTTCTGGGCTAAAGTTCCTACTGCTGCAAACTCCAAAAACTGGGTATCGTTGATAATGCTTGAATCGTCTATGGCTCCAGTAGGCTTGGCTATGGGGGGCACAGGAGGCTTGGTTCCTTACACAGGAGGGAACGCACACAACTATATTAATATTGATGATAGATTTTTGAACCAATGGCATCATTATGCAATTACTATAGAATTATCCGCAACTGGCGATCCTATACCTGCCGACAAAAATGAGGCTGGACGCAGAGCTACTAGAGTTTACATAGATGGTTATAATATTTTCACGGAACAGAATGAGCTACGTTTTGTTTCCAGCATTGGGGATTTGAGTTCATCATGGGGGAATGGTAGCAATGGATACCCTGCAGTTATTGATTTGGGTGACCTTACATGCGGTGGATGGACTTCTGGAGCGACTTTTGAGATTGATGAAATTCGTATCTGGAAAGAAGCGCGTACACAGACGCAAATTCGTGAAAATATGAATAGAACTAATGTCAATGGAGCTAATCTACTTGTTAATTACAAATGTGATGGAGATACCGCTGACCTTGTTGATTCTTCCAGTACAGGTAGCACTGCGACTAATGTCGTAACAGGTAACTTAGGTCGTACGACAAGTTACGCTCAAGTATTTGATGCCTCTCCTTTATCTGGCTGGAATTTCCCAGATTCGATTGGGGAAAGCAAAACCGCAACACGTACTGACGGCGGACTTAAAGTTGATAATGCAACCGTGACAGCGGGAGATTATGTAGTTGAAACTGCTATTAACAGTAGCGAAGAGGTGGTCACAACAGAGCTACCTATTGGCATTGTTGAGCGTTTTGAACGTGAATGGTTTGTGCAGGAAGTTGGAACTGTCGTCGCTGACATGACCTTTGATACCACAAATATTGTTGACACTTTACCAGCTCAAAGCGAAGCAAAACTTCTTTATCGCTCTACAACTTCTGAAGATTTCACAGAAGTGGCAACAGCCTCTTCATCTAACGGCAATGAGTTCACATTCTCTTCAGTATCCTTTATGTCAGGTTATTATACTTTCGGTGCATCGACAACCCTTACTCCTTCGATTGGTCTTCAGGTTTCGCAAACTGATGATGAATTGACTTGGACAGTTGAAGATGAAATTGGTGTGAAAGAGTACCAAATCTTCGTTGACGGTGAACTTTTCGATATAGTTCAAGCTGTGGATGCTGACTTCTACTCTTTAGAAGTTCCAGTAGATGCAAAAGTCGAACTTAAAGTTGTTGATGAGTCCGGTTATTCTAAGACTTACCTTCCGCAAGATGGCAATACGACAATTGAAGTCTACGACCTTGAAGAGGGTTGGAATTTGGTTGCTATCACTTCGGATAAAGCAGATTTAGAAACACTTAGGAATGAAACAGTCGGCGAACTTTGGGGCTGGAACGGTTCCGGTTACGAAGTGGTTGAAACAGCAAAAGCGACAGATGCAGTTTGGGTATACTCTCCAATTGCAAAACAGGTTTACATTTCAGGTACTAAATCTGATGCGAAGATCAAGTTGAACCTTGGTTGGAACATGGTTGGTCCAGTTGAAAATGACTTCATTCCAGAAGGTGCTGATACAGTATACAGTTGGAGCGAAGTGTACGATGTAATCGCCGGTGAAGACAAAGTCCTAATCGGCGGAAAAGGTTACTGGATCTTCTCTCTATAATCGTCCTATGTGTTACGTAGTACGTACTACGTAGCACTTAATGTGAAATAAAAATTTCTTCTCCCTAGAATGTTTGAGTTCGACATTTGCTCAGCTGCGATCGAAAGTTCGCAGCTTTTTTATTGAGTATTGTGCAGTTACCAATGTAACAATTTTGAGAAAAAAGTTGTTAAAATTCCTCAAATCCTAGTGATTTAGTTGATTCCTTTTTTATATTACGCGGTCTTGTGAACTCTGACGTGAGTAATTTTAAAGACGAATTTAATTTTTTATGGGGAGTTTTTATGCAATTTGACCTAGGCGTGGTTCTTAATTTTTCTATCGTTGCTTCAGTGTTTCTAGTTGCCACGATTCTTGTATCTGCTTTTTTGACAAAAAGACTGATTACCCTTCTTCCTAAACTCGGTCTTGTTGATATACCAGGCGGTCGACATATTCACAAAAATATGACTCCTAAAGGTGGAGGCTTAAGTTTCATCCTCACAACAGGTCTTTGTGCAATCCTTATAATTCTCCTCATGCCTCCACAAAGAAGGGCATTTTTTCTTTCAAGCCGTATGCAAGTTTTCTATTTTGTTGCAGGTGGGTTTGCTATCAGTTTGATAGGTTTTCTTGACGATAAATATGATATATCTCCTAAAATTAAGCTTTTAGCACAGATTGCTGTGGCTAGTTTTTCCTGGTATGTCGGATTCAAGTTTAACTCGATTTTTGGGTTACAACTTCATCCAATTATTTCTTATGGAATAACCGTTTTCTGGATTATTAGTTTTATTAATGCGTTTAACTTAATTGATGGATTGGATGGACTTGCAAGTGGCGTTTCAGTGATTTCAGCTGGGACATTGGCGGCCATTTTCTTTATAAGTGGTAACCCAGGTGTTGCGTTGTTCCTAATAATTCTAATGGGGGGACTGATTGGCTTTCTTGTTTACAATTTCCATCCGGCAAAAATTTTTATGGGTGATACAGGTTCAATGTTTTTGGGCTATACATTTGCTATTATTTGTTTTGTATCCGTTAACAAGGCCGCAACTTTTACGTCGATTCTTATTCCTGTCTTAGCAACTGGAGTTCCTTTCTTTGATGTTGTTCTTGCAATCTGGCGGCGCCTAGGAAAACGTTGGCTACACAAGCTTGAGGGTAAAAATGAAGAAAGTAAAGTAATGGGAGCAGATAAAGAGCACCTTCATCACCGCATTATGGATCGAGCAGGATCTCAACGTAAAACAGTTACTGTTATCTATTCAATATCGGTGATTTTTGCTGTAATGGCAATTGTTTTATATACCATGGAAAGCAAATCTAAGGCAATGGCTTATTTGTTTCTGTTTACTGTTGTTGCAGTGCTTGTTCGTTCTGTGGCTTACATAGAATTTCATAATTCTGGTAAAGTTCTAGTTCATGGTCTACATAAGCCTAGTGCGGGCAACCTTGTACTTATTCTTCATCCAATTTTCGATAGTATTGTGATTTGTGCATCATACGTATGCTTTTATAAGGTTTTTTCATATGCGGTGGGGCATGGTGAGTTTGAAAGCTTTTCCTGGTTTCAAGGTATGGTAATTCACGCACTCCCTTTGATGTTTGTCTTCTTTGTATCGGGAGTTTATAAAATTGTTTGGCAGCATGCATCTGGTTTCGCTTATATGAAAGTTCTGCGTCTTGTTGCTTTTACATCTCTTTTTACAATTGTTTTTATAGCTGTAATAAGTGAAATAAAATGGCCTCTGATTTTTCTGCTTAAAGAATATTGCTTTGTGGCTACAACAGTTTTCTTAATTCTGGGTGAGAGAATGATTATTAGGTACTTCAAAACTATGATTTATCATACATCAATAAAAAGACACCTTTATGATGAAGGTGTAGAGCGTGTGCTTGTATACGGAGCGGGGATGCATTTTCGTTATCTTGTAGATACTCTTCAGGCAAGGCAACTTGAAGATGAGTCATGTATTTCAACTGTAATTGATGATGATACATTTATGCAAGGAAGGCATATAGCCGGATTTGCAGTCGATGGAACACTTGATGATATCGAAATGATTTATGGAAAAAAACCTTTTGATAAAATAATGGTAACTTGTGAATTAACTCCTGCAAACTTACGCAAACTTAAAAAGATTTCGAATCAGTTTTCGATTCCTGTAGTCAAGTGGGACGTTTCTGAAAGTGAAGTATCACTTTAGGTTGCTTGAATTTTATGTGCCAGTATAATATAAATTAGTAATGTGTTTCGGTAGATTACGATTATATAGCCTACCCCTTTTTTAGAAGGATGCCCCTTTTTTTTCTTTTGACAAAGTTCGTTCTCTTTAGCGTGTACTCCCGCTAAAAGTCTGACTCTATTGGTCTTGAATAAGTGTTTGTTTAAAAGATATTATGCTGTATGATGGATAAAAATTTGTTTTATTAAAAAGAATTTTCAAGTATCTGAAAGGCAGTCCGCAAGGGCTGCCTTTTTTTTTGAAGTCAATAGCTTTCGAAAAGTGTTTGTTAGTTTTCTGTTACAATTATTGTTTATGACTCAATCCTTTTTGTTGTTGCTATTGAAAAAGTTATAACTTTGGCTATGTTTGAATTCTCAGAAATAATACATTTTTTTAATTTGAACTAAAAAAACAAAAAAGGTGATTGAAATGAAAGGCTTGTTTGTCTGCGCGTGCTTGTCAGTCCTTGCATTTATTTTGATTCGTGATTTACAGAGTGTCTCTTTTGAGATGGATAAGGTGGATGAACGCTTTGCTCAACTTGAACAACCTTTCATGCAAATTAAGCTTTATGAAGGCAAAGATGGTGAGACGGCTTCTGTTAAAATTATTGATAAAGCTGGACGAAAGGCTTTTGTACAGTTGAAAAATCCTATGGAACTTCTTCACCCTAGAAAGCTGTTTATCAGCATCAATAAGAGACCGGTTAAGAAGATCGAAGAGACTCGCAAGATGCTTGAAGCGCTTTTCATTCGTTATGGTAAAACGGATAAGGAACTTCTTAAAGGACTGAAATATGTGAGAACACCTTCACGTTATTACGTGAATCTTGCATACGATAAAGTAGTGCAATTTGCTAACTAGAAAGCAGTAGCTTTACTAGCGGATGATGAGGCGAAAGGTTATTGATATCTTTCGTCTCTTTTATTAACTTGATCATACCTTGCTGAACTCCGTTGTTTTTCATTATCTCTTTGGCACGGGCTGTTGGAATCAGAAACCTGTTCACGGCTTCTTTTATCAGGTGATTGTTTTGCAATGTTGGAAGGTTTATAAAACCTTCACAAGCTTTGGCATTCTTCGATTCGTTCAAAGCGGCTGTAAATGGTAAAAGAATATTGGCGATGATCTCACGTTTACGGCTTTCTCCAAGCAGAGCTGTCGGACTTTTGGTTTTAGTTTTAAAACTTGTCAACGATTCCCAAATCTCATTCTTGATTTGAAGCACCTCTTCAAAATTTTTCACTAAATCTGAGTCGCTTTCACTCAGTCTAATTATCTGATCTATTATTGACTCCGGTGGAGCTGTCAGTTCCGCTAGCGCAGCTAGTCGTCGTTCAGGAGAGTTAAACGGTCTGCCGCGTCTGACCCACTTAAATTCAGGCAAGTTATCAACCCGTTTATCCCACCACTTTTCCCAAAGGTTTTTTATATATCCTTTCAATTCCGGTAAAATCGCTTCAGATGTGTAGTCTGGTAAAAGTCCGGAAGTTCCGAAAATTACAGCAAAGATATCACCTTTTGAAGAGAATTTTTTAATTGCTTTGTAGTTTAGAAATGTAGTCAGCGCGTTGAACGGTTCGCGGTTGTTTTTATAACCAAGCGCATCTGCAATCCCTTGATAAAGAGCTTGCTCTCGTCCGACTTTGATGATGTGTCGCTTGAAGGTATTCACTTTTTCTTCGAATCTGATAATTGCTGCGGCAGTGAAAAAGTTTTGGAGATCTTTGTTTGATTTAACAACGAGATATGGCGCAAGCGGGCAGGGCGGAAATTTCATTCCATCGGGATAATAAATCCAGTCAAATGAACTGACTTGTTCAAGGCTTTCCTGGTCCAGTTGGTTTTTCAGACAAACTGTAGGAATATGTTCGGGAAACACAAGAGACTCTTCCCAAATCACATGAAGAATGACATTGTCAAACTCTGGATTATTTTCATGTTTGTGATTATACCAATCTGCAGCTTTTAGATGAAGCTCTATATCTCCTTGTTTTGTAGTTTCCACATCATTGTTTATGAATGTCACTTTACCGTCTTTGAAGTCCGGACCAGACTCATCGTTCCAAGTTCCAGAATAATCTATTCGAACCTGTCTGTTGTCAAGAGTCGTAAAAATTCTGTTCTGCGCCTTTTCATTCCACACTGCCTGAATGAATACTTCTTTTAAATTGTCATTAAATTCCTCTTCGCGCACTTCCAGATTTTGCCCTGACTTCAGCTGTTGAAAAAGAGTTCTAAGTTTGTTGATTTCAGATAAAAAAGGTTGGTTCATGGCATCCCCCTAACAATTCTCAAATAGTTCATCATGCGGAACTTTTAGGTAATCTAATTGGGTTTATAAAAAAAATCTTACAAGAATGTTCAAAAAAACTGAAATATCTATTTTTATGCCCTTGTTTTTTGTTCAAATTCTTACTATTTGTAGTTCAAGTTATAGTTAATTTGAGGAAGCGATGAAATACCTATTTTTTATACCATTTATTACACTTTTTATTCTGCTGTCGTTTTCGGCTTTGTCGGAGTACAATCGCTATTGCGGTGCCGTATCCGAATACAAAGAAGTCGATTGTGAACTTGCGGAACTTGATAGCGAGTGTAATAAAATCAAACAGCTGATTCGCGACTTGAAGGAAAATCCACGTGCGGTTGAACGCGTGGCCCGCGAAGACTTCGGCTGGTGCCGTGAAGGCGAGAAGATTTATAATTTCTCTTCTCCATCTCAGTGGCAATAATTCCTCCTATACTACCGAGCGTGGTAGCTTCCTCCCTTTTTTACAGTTTAACAGGATATGATATTGTGGCAGATAACAAGGCGCACGCATATACAGATGATAAAATCCAGACGCTGAGTGCGTTGGAGCACATTAAACTTCGTCCCGGAATGTATATCGGGCGAATGGGTAATGGCTCCCATCCGGATGATGGTATTTACGTTCTTTTAAAAGAGATTATTGATAATAGTATTGATGAGTTTGTGATGGGCTACGGACGCAAGGTCGAAATTGCCATCACTGATGACCGTGAAGTACGAATTCGTGACTTCGGACGCGGAATTCCCCAGGGAAAACTTGTGGATTGTGTATCGATTATCAATACTGGTGCGAAATATAACAGCGATGTATTCCAGTTTTCCGTTGGTCTTAACGGTGTGGGTACAAAGGCGGTTAATGCATTGTCCGACTCTTTTATCGCAATTTCTTATCGTGAAGGAAAATATAAAAAGGTGACATTTGCCGATGGTGAACTTCTCTCGGAAGAGGAGGGCGCGACTGATCAGGAAAATGGAACTGAAATTATCTTTATTCCAGCCGAACAGCATTTCCCTAAATTTAAGTATGACCTTAAGTTTGTCCGCCGCAAACTGTGGAACTACGCCTATTTGAACAGTGGTTTGAGTCTTATTTTTGAAGGCGAAAAGTTCTTCTCTAGAAATGGACTTCTTGATCTGATTAACGAAAAGGTCGGAGGTGAATCACAGTACGATGCGATTTACTTTAAGGATCAGACGCTCGAATTTTCTCTCACGCACACCTCAAACTTCGGGGAAAGTTACTACTCTTTTGTAAATGGTCAGTATACTAATGACGGTGGAACGCACCAGTCGGCTTTCCGTGAAGGGGTTTTGAAAGGTATCAACGAATATGCCGGGAAAAACTATAACGGTGACGATGTACGTAATGGCTGTTTTGGTGCGGTTGCGGTAAAATTGAAAGAACCGATTTTTGAATCTCAAACTAAGAACAAGCTTGGAAATACGGAGATTCGTTCTGAAATTGTTCAGAAGGTAAAACAGGTCATTGTTGAATATCTTTATAAAAACACGGATATTGCAGAAGTTCTGATTGCGAAAGTGGTTCAGAATGAGAAAATTCGTAAAGAGATTCAGGATATTAAGAAGAAAGCGAAGGGAACTGCCAAGAAAGCGGCAATTAAGATTCCGAAGCTTCGCGATTGTAAATATCACCGTACAGATTCGGCAGAAAAGAAGAAACGTGCGGCTCGTAAAGGTAAGAAGACCGGCGACGATTCTATGATTTTTATTACAGAGGGACAGTCGGCTTCCGGTTCTATGGTAAGTTGTCGAAACCCATTGAATCAGGCAATTTTCTCTCTGAAGGGTAAACCGCTGAATAGTTGGGGTAAGAAACGCGACCTGATTTATAAGAATGAAGAGTTGTATTACATCACACAGGCATTGAATATTGAAGATAGCATGGATGATCTTCGTTATGAAAAAGTGGTTATTGCAACCGATGCCGATGTTGACGGTCTTCATATTCGAAACCTTCTAATCACCTTCTTTTTACACTATTTTGAACAGCTGATTCTTTCTGAACATGTCTTTATTCTCGAAACGCCGCTTTTCAGGGTTCGAAACAAGAAAGAGACAATTTACTGTTACGATGAAGATGAGAAAGAAGAGGCTATTGCCAAACTTGGTAAAACACATGAAATTACCCGATTTAAGGGACTTGGTGAGATTTCTCCGAAAGAGTTTGGTCAATTTATCGGCGAAGATATTCGTATTGCACCTGTGACAGTTGAGAACATTGCGGAAATTCCTGGACTTCTCGATTTCTACATGGGACAGAATACGCCTGACAGAAAAAAATATATAATGAACAACCTGATTTAAAATATGAGTGACGAAGTTAACAATGGTGAAGAGGTAGTGGAGTTGGCTGCTCACGAGAGCGGCCGTTCTGATATTCATGAGATGATGGATCGTCATTTTCTTGAATATGCGTCTTATGTGATTAAAGATAGGGCGATTCCGGATATTAATGACGGTTTAAAACCTGTACAGCGCCGAATACTTCATTCGTTGAATAAGATGGATGACGGTAAATTTCACAAGGTGGCGAATGTCATTGGTCATACGATGCAGTATCATCCGCATGGTGATGCGTCGATTGGTTCTGCTCTGGTAAACCTTGCCAATAAAGAGTTTTTCATCGAGAAACAGGGAAACTTCGGTAACATCATGACAGGAGACGTGGCATCGGCTCCGCGTTATATCGAATGTCGTCTGACACCGCTTGCCAGAGAGGTTCTGTTTAACAAAGAGCTTACCGATTTTGTCGAATCCTACGACGGTCGTAACCTTGAACCGATTACACTTCCTTGTAAACTTCCGGCGCTTCTTATGCAGGGTGCAGAAGGTATTGCGGTTGGTATGGCAACCAAAATTATGCCGCACAACTTCAACGAACTTTTAAATGCTCAGATTGCGATTATTCGTGGCGAGGCTTTTGAACTTTACCCTGACTTCCTTCAGGGCGGAATTATGGATGTATCCGATTACCAAGATGGCAACGGGAAACTGAAAGTTCGTGCAAAAATCGAAAAATCCAAAGAGTCGACCAAAGCACTTCTTATTAAAGAAATTCCTCCTACAACTACTACAGAATCTGTGATTCACTCTATCGAAGAGGCGACGCGAAAGAACAAGATTAAAGTCTCTTCTATTCATGATTATACGGCTGAAAATGTCGAGATTGAGGTGATTCTTCAGCGTGGTGTAAATGTGGATAAAGCAATCATGGCGCTTTACGCCTACACCGATTGTGAAGTGTCGATTTCACCGAACTTGATGTTGATTAAGGACAACCGACCTGTCAAAATGTCGGTGACAGAAGTGCTTAAGTACAACACGGAAATGTTGGTTGCGGTTCTGAAAAAAGAGCTGGAGATTGAGCTTGGTAAATTGGAAGATCAGTTCCATGCCAAAACTCTTGAACAGATCTTTATTGAACATCGAATCTACAAACGCATTGAAGAGTGCGAGAACTATGAAGATGTAATTTCCGCAGTTGATGAAGGTTTGAAACCGTTTGCGCATCTATTGAAACGTGAAGTGATAACTGCTGATATTGAACGACTTTTAGAGATTCGTATTAAGCGTATTTCCCGCTTTGATATTAACAAGAACCGAAAAGATATCGAAGAAATTATCGCGAAGATTGATGAAGTTGTCGGTCACCTCTGTAATCTGAAGAAATACACAATCAACTTCATTAAATCGATTCTGAAAAAATACGGTGAGAAATATCCGCGTCGTACTTCAATGGAACGCTTTAAACAGATTGATGTGAAAAAAGTGGCGCTTCGTAATGTGAAAGTCGGCTATGATCGTAGTAGCGGAATGCTGGGAACAGCAGTGAAAAGTGAAGAAACTCTTGCATGTACCGAGTTTGACCGTTTGGTGCTATTCTCCAAAAAAGATGGAATCTGTAAGATTATTCCGATTCAGGACAAACTTTATATCGGTAAAGGTGTCGAAGTCTTCAAAGCCGATAAAAATCAGATCTATAGCATGATTTATCGCGATAAGAAAAGTGATGCAGTTTACGCAAAACGTTTCCGAGTTTCGAAATATATCATGGAAAAAGAATACAATGCGATTCCGAAAGGTTGTCGAATTGACCGCATTTATATCAATGCAGGTGTGGTTGTACGCTGCGAATTTGAACCTGCAAAACGTCAGCAGATTACCTCATGTGACATTGTATTTGATGATATCACAATGCGTTCTCTGACAGCTCGTGGTTTTAAAATTACCGACAAGAAGGTGAAGAAATATACACTTCTTGAACGTGACAATGAGGCGGCTGTGCATCAGGAAGTGAAGGATGACAAACCGACAAGTTCTGAAACTGAAGAAGTGGAAGAAACAAAAGCGGTTGTTCCGAAACTTAACCGTGAATTGAATCGCATGTTTGCAGATTCAAAAGAGATGTATAAGAACCGTTCGTTCAACGGGGAAGTCGTTCCAGAAGCGGAAGTGGTCGAAGAAGAGATTGTTGAGCCAGTCGAACCAATTGAGAAAGCTGAAACCGCTGAAAAAGCGGAATCAATCGAATCCGTTGAATCAATCGAAGAAGTTGATGAAAAAGCCGAATTAATTGAGCCTGTTGAGAAGGCTGAGCCTGTCGAATCAATTGAAGACGTTGATGAAAAAATCGAAGAACCAGAAGCTACAGAAGAACCTGAGAAACCTAAAAAATCTACAGGTTACCGCGAACTGTCGCTTGAAGAACGTGCCAAACGCTTTAAAATTGATGAAAGCACTCCATTTTCTCTAGAAATGGATTAGCAGTCAACAATTAAAAAATAGCGGAGAGCTTCTTCATGAAATGTGATCTTTGCCACATCAACGAAGCAAGTATTACCATAAAAGGCGACGTGCCGGGCATCGGTTTTAAAGAACTGAACATCTGTACCAGTTGCGCCGCCAAACAGGGCTTTGATGCCCTCGAGAATATCGTCAAAGGCGTCGGCCTTACCAAACTTTTCGAATCCATGTCCGCCAATCCTGGAGAGAAACTCGCTTTGGACTTTGCCGAAGATGAGGCTGAAGTTTACGAAGATGGACTGCAGACAGTTTGCGATAGCTGTGGGCACACTCTCAATGATCTAAAGAAATCAGGTAAATTCGGTTGCGTCGATTGTTATGACTCTTTTTCCGAAATCATCATGCAGGTTCTTGCCAATATGCACAAGGGCGTGATTCATATTCCGCGTGATAATCAGCGCGGCGCAATCAATGTCGAAGTGGCAAGCGTCGTCGAATTGACTCTGGAAATTTCCCGCAAGCAGAAAGACCTTCAAACTGCTATTAAAAGCGAACATTTTGAAAAAGCCGCACAGCTTCGTGATGAAATCAGCGAGCTACAGAAAAAACTTGATGACTGCATCAGCAATAATGAGGACGAAAAATGAGTTCGTTTGTTGATGAATTAATCAAAAAAAATATTCCGTGGCTAAGTTCCGAATCCCAGAGTTCGCCGATTGCCATAAGTTCGCGAATCCGTTTTGCCCGAAATGTCACGGGTTATAATTTCCCGCCAAAACTGAATGATGAAAACCGCAATGCGATTTACGAAATTGTCACGCATGCGGTCGAATCATGCCCAATTTTCAAAAACGCCCACCATTGCCAGATTAATGAACTGGAAGAATTTGCCCGTGAAGTGCTTTTGGAACGTCATCTTATTAGTGCCGAGCACATGGTAAGTTCGGAAGCGGGCAGGGGAATCGTGGTGAGCGAAGACGAAAACTTCAGCATTATGGTCAACGAAGATGATCATGTGCGACTTCAGGGGTTGCGTTCGGGACTTCAACTTCGCGAAATTCATGCCGATCTTCTGCAAATTGATGAAGCAATGGATAAAAAACTTCACTATGCGTATCGTGATGATATCGGTTATCTTTCTTCCTCTCCTATGAATGTGGGAACCGGAATGCGCGTGTCGGTGATGTTGCATCTTCCCGGATTGGTTTACTCCAAACAGATTGATCAGGTGATTAATGCGTTGTCGAAAATGGGAATTATTGTCCGTGGAATTTTCGGTGAGGGAAGTACGGCGTTAGGTAACCTTTTCCAAATCTCAAACAATTCGACACTTGGCGAAAGCGAAGCGCAAATCGTTGATCGTCTGACAAAAGTGGTAAATCAAGTCATAATTCATGAAGAGAATGCAAGGCAAACTCTTTTAACTGTAAACGAAACTTTTACCTACGATTTAATCGGTCGCGCTTATGGCGTATTGAAACATGCCTACCTCTTAGATACAAGAGAGGCGTTGTCAAAACTGTCTGCATTGCGTTTAGGTGTTGATTTAGGAATCTTCGCATTTTTGACCACTGCAAAGGTGAACGAACTCTTTGTCGCCACACAGCCGGGGCATCTTCAGATGTACGCTCAAAAAGCGTTGTCACCCGAAGACTGTGAAATCTTCCGAGCAAATCTAGTCCGAAACAAACTCTCAGGAATGGGACTAGAACTGGACTAATTTAGTTAGCAGTTAGTAGTAAACAGTTAGCAGTAAATTTAAACTTTAAATTTAATTATAGAGGGTGAATAATGATTGGTGAGATTTTTAAACTATTTATTTTGATTTTTAATTTTGTGTTATTTCCAATATCCGTAATTTTAATCTTCAAGATTTTTGGTTACACACAAAGATCCGAACAGGAAATAAAAGAGTTAAGTTCTGAAATTGATAAGTTGCGTAAAAGCATTGGCCTATTGGTTGCCGAGGCTGAATTCCCGGAAGAGTTTAAAGATAGAATGAAAAAGGTCTTAAAAAATATTGGTGAGGATTCTGCTTTTGCACTTATAAAAGAAGAGTTTTCTCTGGAAGATAGTCAAGTGAGACTGGTTTTTGAAAAGATACTTGCCTGAACTGGAGAATTTGCTTTACTGCTCTTTAAAAGAAAGAGAGCAATAAAGCAATAAATAGCTAGTCAATCAAGCTAACAAACTAACTAACCAACTAAAACAACATTACTTCAGTTTGTCGATGTGTAAGAAATCCGACACTTCTCGGCGCTTCATCATCGGTTTTAATAGGTATATGTATTGCGGTAAATCTTGTGGCGTATAGAAACTTTTATGGCTTTGTAAACTAATCTAAAAAATGATTGAATAATTTTATATGAAGCGAATTGTATTTATTGATACGGAAGTCGATTTTCAGGGTAAGGGGATTAATGACTTTGGAGCTGTTTCTTATGATGGTTTGCAGTTTCATAATAAATCCGCTGGTGAATTTGGAACTTTTGTCAAAGATTTTGAATTTGTTTGCGGTCACAACGTTATTAATCATGATCTAAAGTTTATTAATCAGTTTACGAATTGTGACCTGAGTAATTTGAAGGCTATTGATACCCTGTTTTTGTCGCCGCTTTTATTTCCGATGTTGCCCTATCACAAACTTGTTAAAGATGACAAGCTACAATCTGAAGAGTTGAATAATCCTTTGAATGATGCAATTAAGGCTCGTGATCTCTTTTATGATGAGGTTACTGCTTTTAAAGAACTTCCTGTGAAGTTGCAACAGATTTATTTGAGACTTTTGAACAGAGAAAGGTGTTTTGAGAACTTCTTTAAATTTATAGGTTTGAATTCTACTGATGAAAGTTTGGAGAGTGTTATTCATGAACAATTTAGAAAAAGCATTTGTCAAAAGGTTAACCTCAGCAGGTTAATTGATGAATCTCCAGTTGAATTAGCCTACTGCCTAGCTTTGATAAACTGTAATAGTCGTTATTCGGTGACTCCTCCCTGGGTGATAAAAAACTATCCTGATGTGGAGCGTGTTTTTTATTTATTGAGGAACAATCCCTGTTTATCTGGTTGTAGTTACTGTAATCAGGCTTTGGATGCGAAGGTTGGGTTGAAGAAGTTTTTTGGCTTTGATTCATATCGTAGTTATGGTGGTGAGGCACTACAGGAAAAGGCGGTAAATGCTGCAATTGGCAATAAATCATTGGTTGCCGTTTTTCCTACTGGTGGTGGCAAATCAATCACTTTTCAGGTTCCTGCTTTGATGAGCGGGATAAATGTGAAAGGTTTAACTGTTGTTATCTCGCCTCTTCAGTCACTGATGAAAGATCAGGTTGATAACCTTGAGAGTTCTAACATAACTGATGCGGTAACGATTAATGGCTTGCTAGATCCCATCGCAAGGCAGAAATCTTTTGAAAGGGTACAGAATGGTTCTGCTACGCTTTTGTATATCTCTCCGGAATCTTTACGCTCGAAATCTATTGAACATCTTCTTCTTGGTCGTAATGTGGTTCGTTTTGTTATTGACGAAGCACACTGCTTTTCATCATGGGGACAGGACTTTCGTGTGGATTACCTTTACATTGGCGATTTTATAAAATCTTTGCAAGAAAAAAAGTGTCTTGATCGCCCAATTCCAGTTTCATGTTTTACAGCAACAGCCAAGCAGAATGTTATTGAGGATATTAAAAATTATTTTAAAACGAAACTTAACCTACAACTTGAGACATTTAGTGCTAAGGCGTCGCGTACGAATCTCACTTATAAGGTAATTCCTCAAGAGAGTGAGGAAGGTAAATACAATAAATTGCGACATTTAATTGATGGTAAGAAATGTCCAACAATTGTTTATGTGTCTAGAACAAAACGAGCATGGGAGATTGCTGACAGACTTTCTAGTGATGGTTATGCCGCTAAACCGTATCACGGAAAAATGGAGAAGCAGGAGAAATCGGATAATCAAGATGCGTTTATTCGTGGAGATGTTGACATTATGGTGGCGACTTCTGCTTTTGGTATGGGGGTGGATAAGAAAGATGTGGGAATGGTTATCCATTATGAACTTTCCGATTCTCTAGAAAACTATGTGCAGGAGGCCGGACGAGCTGGTCGAGATGAAAATATTACTGCTGATTGTTATGCCCTGTTTAATGAGGAAGATTTGGATAAACACTTTATTCTTCTTAATCAGACTAAACTTCATATTAAGGAGATTCAGCAGGTTTGGCGAGCAATTAAGAGTATTACTAAGTTTAGGTCGAAAGTCTCTAATTCAGCATTGGAGATTGCTAGAGAAGCTGGTTGGGATGGCAGTGTTGTGGAAATTGAAACACGGGTCACTACCGCCATTTCGGCATTGGAGGAGGCTGGCTATTTAAAGCGTGGTCAAAATATGCCTCGTATTTTTGCTAATAGTATTTTGACTAAGAATGCAATGGAGGCAATCGAGAAGATAAATAGTTCTGAGCGCTTTAATCAATCACAGAAAGTGAATGCTACTCGTATTATCAAAAAACTGTTTTCGACCAAAAGCAGAAAACAGGCCACTGATGAGGTTGCCGAGTCGAGAGTAGATTATATCTCTGATCATCTTGGGATTGTGAAAGAAGATGTAATCAGTGCAATCAACTTGATGCGGGAAGAGCAGATTTTAGCGGATACAAAAGATTTGACGGCATTTATTAAACGTGGGGAACAGAAGAATCGGTCTCTAAATATCGTCAAATCTGTTAGTAAATTAGAACGGTTTTTGCTTAGTAAGTTTGATGAACAGGAGAAGACATTTCATATCAAAGAACTTAATGAGTCAGCAGAAGAGTTTGGTTGCAAAGGTGTGACTCCCAAAAGATTAATTACTGTAATTAACTTTTGGGTAATAAAGCAGTTGATTAAGCGGAAAACTCATAAGTCTAAGAATCATTTTACGATTTTGGCGAACTACTCTCGAGATGAATTGAAGGTTAAGCTCGAAGCACGTTATACACTTTCTATTTTTATTGTTAACTATCTTTTTGAAAAAAGTAGTGAAGGTTTAACCAGAAAAGAGTTGAAAGCTGATATGGTTCTTGTTGAGTTTTCTGTACATGAATTGAAGGATGAATTTGAGAGACAGAACACTTTGTTGAATTTAAAAACTACAATTGCTGAAATTGAGGATGCACTGTTCTACCTTTCCCGAATTGGGTCGATTAAGATTGAGGGTGGCTTTCTTGTTGTATATAACAAGTTGACTATAGAACGATTAGAGAAAGACAGTAGAATTAACTATAAAAATGATGACTATAAGACCTTGAAACGCTTTTATGAAAACAGAATGCAGCAGATTCATATTGTTGGTGAATATGCTAAAAAAATGATTAGCGACTATAAAGAGGCACTGCAGTTTGTCGAGGACTATTTTCAGTTGAATTACAGCTCGTTCTTGAATAAATATTTTAAAGGGAGCCGAATGAGTGAGATTAAACGGAATGTAACTCCGGCAAAATTTCGTCAACTGTTTGGCGAACTGTCACCTTCTCAGTTATCGATAATTAACGATCGGTCTCAGTATATTGCAGTAGCAGCGGGGCCAGGTAGCGGTAAAACAAGAGTATTAGTTCATAAATTGGCATCG
>DDLT01000180.1 GCA_002340265.1 Lentisphaeria bacterium UBA2565
TGGGTTAGCAGCACCAGCAGGAATTTGCAGTTTAACAATCCCTGTTACTTTTTTTGCCATAATCGTCTCCTTATTCTGGTGTGAACTGACAGTACTCTCCCAGAATAATTAATACTTACTATTGAACTACAGTCCGTTACTGTCGTTCAATCTGCCAATACTCCAACTCCACAGGAGTTGAACGTCCAAAAATATTTACCAACAATGTCACTTTGCCCTTATCCGGATCAATACCTTCGATATTACCCTCGAAGTTAGCAAAAGCGCCATCTTTAATTGCCACAGTCTCACCGATTTCGAAATCGATACGTGGTTTAGCCGCAGCCTCATCACCACTCATCTGCATTCGAATATCGTCTACTTCTGTTGTTGTAAGCGGCTGAGCTTTCTCGCCGCCTAGGAAACCGATAACTCCGTTGATAGAGTTAACAAAGTGCCATCCGTCACCATTGATACTTCTTCCGTCCTCAGCAAACGCCATTCTTACTAGAATGTAGCCTGGGAAAAACTTACGGTTACGCGTGCTTTTTTTACCACGCTTAACTTCAGTCACTTCTTCCTGAGCAATCAGAATATCAAGTACACCGTGATTTTCACCTTCCTGAACAATCAGCTTCAGCATGCTGTTACGAACTTTCTGTTCGTGACCAGACAGTACGTGAACCACGTACCAACCGCCGCCTTGATCGTTTGAAGGAAACATCACTTCTGCTGCACTTTCAACAACATCTTTATTATCTTTTTCTTCCATCACTGGTAACCTTTTAAGTTATAGAATTAGCGATCTGTTAACCAATGATCTTCTCAATTACCGAGGAGTACACCTTATCCAGAACTCCCACTGTAATTACCAGGATTGCGAGCGAAATAATTACAACAACAGTGGACTCAATCAGCTCCTGTTTGTTCGGCCAAGTACATTTCTTGGTCTCATCAACAGTGTGCCCGTAGAAACTTTTGACTTTTGAAATCAATTTATTCATAATCAAACTCTGGTTAAGGATAATTTATCTAAAATAAAAGCTGGCAGGCCAGCAGGGATTCGAACCCCGATTACAGGTTTTGGAGACCCGTGCTCTACCATTGAACTACTGGCCTGCTTAAATCAGCATGACTTACTTGTGTTCGCGGTGAAGAGTGTGCTTGCGATCAAACTTGCAATACTTCTTCATCTCAAGACGACCAGGCGTATTACGCTTGCTCTTAGTAGTCGAGTAATTTCTTCTTTTGCACTCAGTGCATGTAAGAGTAACAATCTCTCTCATAATAATACCTTCCTAAAATAAATCGATTGGGCGCCGAAGCACCCAATCGAATCAATTTGAATAATCAGCTATTATTCGATGATGTCAGCAACACGTCCAGCACCAACTGTACGTCCGCCTTCACGAATAGCAAAGCGTAGACCTTTCGCCATAGCGATAGGGCAGATTAGCTCAACAGAGATAGATACGTTATCTCCAGGCATAACCATTTCTGTTCCTTCTGGAAGCTTGATAGCACCAGTCACGTCAGTCGTACGGAAGTAGAACTGTGGACGGTAACCGTCGAAGAATGGCTTGTGACGACCACCCTCATCTTTAGAAAGAAAGTAGATCTCAGCAGTAAACTTAGTGTGAGGAGTGATAGATCCTGGCTTAGCTAGAACCTGACCACGCTGAACCTGATCTTTCTTGATACCACGTAGTAGGATACCAACGTTATCACCAGCCTGACCTTCGTCAAGAAGCTTACGGAACATTTCAACACCAGTACAAGTAGTAGACTGAGTTTCTTTGATACCAACGATTTCGATAGTTTCACCAACTTTAACGATACCACCCTCGATACGACCAGTAACAACTGTACCACGACCTTCGATAGAGAATACGTCCTCGATAGGCATGATGAAGTCACGGTCAGTTTCACGAGCTGGAGTTGGGATGTACTCATCAACCGCGTCCATTAGCTGTAGGATACATGCACATTTCTCGTCTGCTGGGTTACCATCAGCTTCGATTGCGCCAAGAGCAGAACCTAGGATAACTGGAATATCGTCACCTGGGAAGTCATACTCAGAAAGAAGTTCACGAACTTCCATTTCAACAAGTTCTAGAAGCTCTTCGTCGTCAACTAGGTCAACTTTGTTGATGAATACTACTAGAGCTGGAACACCAACCTGACGAGCAAGTAGGATATGCTCACGAGTCTGAGCCATAGGACCATCTGTAGCAGCGATAACGATGATAGCACCATCCATCTGTGCCGCACCAGTAATCATGTTTTTGATGTAGTCGGCGTGACCTGGACAGTCAACGTGTGCGTAGTGACGAGTGTCAGTTTCGTACTCAACGTGTGAAGTATTGATTGTAATACCACGCTCACGCTCTTCTGGAGCGTTGTCAATTTCGTCGTAACCTTTGATTTCTCCGCCCATTTTTGCAGCTAGAACCATAGTGATTGCAGCTGTAAGGGTGGTTTTACCATGGTCAACGTGTCCGATTGTACCGATGTTACAATGCGGCTTAGTTCTTTCGAATGTTTCTTTAGCCATTTTTTAATTCTCCTAGTATTGGTAATAAATAGGCTTACACACACCCTTTTGAGGCGTAAACTTGCCAATCCGGACAGTTTAAAACGAGTTTTAAAACTCATTTCCGAGGGTACTTTTATCCCTCATTCGGATTGAGAGCTTGAATATAAGCACAAATATTTTAAAATCAATATATTTTTTTAAACAAAAATTATGCTTTTCATTGAGCTGTTTTTCACAGCTCAATGAAAGCTTAACAATTAATCTTCTTTGCTGCCTAGTGCTTCATCAAAAGCGCCGGATAGTCCACCTAGGTTTTCACCAGGTTTTAGACCAGAGCTTGGGATGTTTACTGTAGCAGACTCTTTCTTAGGCGCAGATGCAGATGAAGAGTTGTCTGAAGCAGACTTAGTACGAAGACTTAGTCCGATACGACGCTCATCAGTATCAATCTTAACAACACGCGCTTCTACATCATCGCCAACTTTAACAACGTCTTTCACTTTTTCTACGTGATCGTCGCTTAGCTGAGAAATGTGGATTAGACCATCGATATCGTTTTCAAGAGCAACGAATGCACCGAAGTGAGTCACTTTAGTGATTTTGCCTTTAACGATCTGATCTGGAGCGTAGATGCTTTCGATGTTTGCCCATGGATCTTCAGATAGCTGTTTTAGACCAAGAGAGATACGACGCTGTTCTGGATCGATTTCCATGATTACAGCTTCGACTTCCTGACCTTTCTGAAGAACTTCGCTTGGGTGGTTGATTTTGCGAGTCCAAGACATATCAGAAACGTGGATCATACCATCGATATCTTCCTGGATTTCAACAAACGCACCGTAAGCAGTCATATTGCGAACTTTACCCTTGATCTTAGTACCAACTGGGCATTTCTCCGCAACGATCTGCCATGGATTTTCCATAGTCTGACGTAGACCAAGAGAAATCTTCTTGCTGTCTTTTTGAACATCAAGAACGATCGCTTCAACTTCATCACCAACGTTAAGAACTTCAGAAGCTTTAGTGATACGTTTTGTCCAAGACATTTCAGAAACGTGGATTAGACCCTCGATTCCCTCTTCGATTTCAACGAATGCACCGTAAGGCATAACATTAACAACTTTACCTGCGATCTTCTGACCTTTAGGGTAACGCTCGTCAATGTTTGACCATGGGTCTTGAGACTTCTGCTTAAGACCTAGAGACAGACGCTGTTTTTCGAAATCAATATCTAGAATTACTACTTCAATAGTATCGTTGATGTTAACGATTTCTGAAGGATGTGAAACACGTCCCCAAGACATATCTGTAATGTGTAGAAGACCGTCGATTCCGTCAAGATCAATAAATGCACCGAAGTCAGTGATATTCTTAACAACACCAGGACGAACCTGTCCAACTGCAATTTCTTTGATAAGAGTTTCACGTTTTTCTGCACGTTGAGCTTCTAGAAGTTCACGACGAGATACAACTACGTTTTTACGTTCCTGGTTGATCTTAAGAACTTTAACTTCAAGCTC
Organism: Lentisphaeria bacterium UBA2565; assembly: GCA_002340265.1. Taxonomy (GTDB): domain Bacteria; phylum Verrucomicrobiota; class Lentisphaeria; order UBA2565; family UBA2565; genus UBA2565. The sequence continues at coordinate 4,036 of DDLT01000180.1, forward strand.
CTGATCGATGTACGCGTCCATGTTCTTAACAGGACCAAGATCAATCTGTGAACCAGGTAGGAAAGACTCAACACCGTATACGTCGATGATAAGACCACCTTTAACGCGGTGCTTAACTTTACCAGTTACAATTGCACCTTCTTCGCAGTTCTCAACAAGATTAGTCCAAGCATGTAGAAGAAGAGCTTTCTGTACGCTTAGTACAGGAGTGTGATCACGTGGATCTTCAAGTTCTTCTAGAAATACTTCAACTTGATCGTTGATAGAAAGTTCTTCCCAAGTTGGGAACTCTTCTTTAGGTACGAAACCATCAGCTTTATAACCGATGTTAATCAACGCGCCATTGTCGCGTTTCTCTGCAACTGTACCAGTCAATACAGAGTTTTCTTTGAAGTCAACGCTGACTTCGTTACCACCGAAAAGATCAGCCATTGACATATCGAAAGACATATCAACTAGATCAGTAGCAACAGGGGTTAGTGTTTTTGTTTCACTCATTAGTAATTTTCCTTATGTTTTTATCAGTTTGTAACAATACAAACTTTGAGCGGGGTAAATTATACAACGAAACCCACCTGTCAAGACTCAAAAACTCTTTTTCCACTTTTTTAACATAATTCATCTGAAAATCAACACTTTCCAACTACCTTACCAACGTAAAAACAAACAGTTAGCAATGATCAGTCAACAGTAAACAGTTGCCTATCAATCAGAGTCTATATAGGTCTCATCCTATGATTCCTAAGTGCTAACCTCAAATACTAAAAACACGCAGTACGCACCACGCATAACGCAGTACGCAATTACGGAGTCATCATGCAAAAATTCGACGAAATCGCCCCAATCGTTTCCAACACCAACCTTATCGGCGACTACTATTTAATCACCTTCAAAGCAGAAAAAATTGCCAAAACGGCTCAGCCTGGACAATTTGTTCACGTAAAAGTCCCTTCTCTAAAGAACTGCGTCCTACGTCGCCCATTCAGTATTTATAATACAGACGCCGAAGCTGGAACGGTCTCAGTAATCTACAAAGTTGTTGGACAAGGCACAGAGCAGCTTTGCACAGTACAGGCTGGCACAGAACTTGACGTAATGGGTCCACTTGGTATCGGCTTCTCAAATCCAGCTGAGAAATTTCCTATTATCGTAGCCGGCGGTTACGGTTGCGCAGCGACTTACATGCAGGCAAAAATCAGTAACAAGAAAGGTATCGTAATTATTGGTGGAAGAACCGAAGGCGACCTACTACTAGAAAAAGAGTTTGCTGATCAAGGCTACGAAGTGCTGGTTTCTACTAATGACGGATCAAAAGGTACCAAAGGGTTCGTAACCACAGTACTTAAAGACGTTCTGGACAAATCGCAAGCCGGTAACGGCCCTGCCCTATCAGACATTGAAATCTACTCTTGCGGACCAAACCCAATGTTGAAAGCAGTCGGCGAAATGGGATTGGAATACGGAATCGACTCAGAACTTAGCATCGACGAACACATGTGCTGCGGCGTCGGCGCCTGCTTCACCTGTGTCTGCAAAACTAAAACCGACAAAAACGAAGACGGTTGGCGTTACTCAAGAACCTGTAACGAAGGCCCGGTTTACCGCGCAAGCACAGTCCACTGGGACTAAGAAGTTAAAGGTTGTAAGTTGAAAGGTTGCAGGTTAAGCTTACCCCCTGCAACTTGCAACCAACTGGGAACGCCGAGCTCCTGCTCGGCAAGCCACGCAGTGGCAACACCAGACAAAATACCGAAACACCTAACCAACTAGATACCTAACTATGAAATTCTACGGATATAAAAAATGCGGAACATCCCGTAAAGGCGAAAAGTTCTTCACAGAAAACAACATCGCTTACGAATTCATCGACATCACTCTGAATCCACCGACACGTGCGGAGCTTGCGGAAATCATCAAACAAACCGGCAAGCCAATCAAAAAGTTTTTCAATACCAGCGGAGTGGTTTATAGATCCGAAAAGATCAAAGACCAACTTCCAGCCCTTTCGGACGATCAACAAATCGACCTGCTAGCAAGCAACGGCAAACTACTGAAACGCCCAATCATCACCGACGGCACCAAAGCAACCGTCGCCTTCAACGAAGAAGAATTCAAAGCCAGCTGGCTATAAAACAAGTAAGGGCAGATCCATATCTGCCCAACAAACCAATTCTCCGCATACAAAAAAGCTCCCACATTACAAACGGGAGCCCTTCATGCCAAGACACTATCTTAACCTTGAAATATACCAGCTATAGTAGGCGTCATAACGTTGTTTATAAGTACCATTTTCATCACCATAACTACCTCCACCCTTATATCTTTTACTATATAAAAACGTTTTAATACGTGTAAGTATAGTTTCACATTTTTCTGCCTTTGCAGTACTAAAAACCTTTTTATACTTCAATGCATATAATAAATCTTTCTTAAGCTTTCGAATTTCACTATTTAAATTATCTGAAATAGGAACATTCAACGGTTCAACAGTTGGTAAAATCTCTAAAATACTACTGTAATAAGTAAATTTTTTTTTCAAATATGCTCTTCTTTCAGCAAGCTCTTTCCGCTTCTTCTCTTCAGCAAGCGCATTTTCACGCTTTTTTCTTTCTAATGCCAGCTGCCTTTCACGCTTTTCTCTTTCTTCTTTTACTCGTAAAGATCTAGCCTTTAACTCATTTGCCCTTTGCTGCTCTTTCAGCAATTTTTCTTTGACAGCTTGTTCATCAGATTTCTTTTTCATTTCATAGTATTCGTAACTTCCAAAACCGATCACACCTAGCAACAGCAGATAAAACAACGCTTTCATAATTTTCCTTATATAGACTTATAATTATTAACAATAGTCATAGACTAAAGCATAGATTTTCCTTTTCAATCTCATTACATAAAGAATTTGAAGTTCAACAATTCTCCGCACCTTGAAATCGAATAACCGGCTTCTAACTTAATACTCAAACAAAACAACAACAGTAGAGAAAAAAGCATGACAATGGATTTAGACGCTGCTAAGCGTGCAAAAAAAGCATTGACAACCAAACCGAAATGGAGTTTCGGCTCTATAAGGTATTGGCCTAGTAAGAAAAAGTGTAAAAAAGGACCAACCTTTAAAAGTTCTGAAATGCCTGAGCTTTCTCACATTGCCGGAAAGACGAAATCACCAAGTAAAATCTCCACAAAATTGTTCTACCTTCTTTTAGGAGTCATCGCGATTGGCTCACTACTTTTCCCCGATCTATTCATTTCACTTTTGTCATTAGGTGGATTTTTTATCGGCCTTCCAATACTCTTTATCGCAATTTTTAAAAGCTTAAGAGAAAACCACCAACCAAAGTGTGATTACAAAGTTAAAGAGCGCAAATAAACACTCTATCTTTCTGTCCACAAAAAAAGTCCTGCCCGGACGAATCCAGACAGGACTTGATTTAGGAGATCAATCCTAAAAACTAAAAAGCGTACGTCATATTTACGCCGTAAATCAGGTTATCACCACTATAATCACCAAGTGTGTCACTCACATCGTTTTTCAGTTGCTCACAATAAGTGGCACTCGCACCCATTGAGAAAGCATCTGTAAATTGATAGCTCACACCTGCACTCAGCGTGCAATCTAGACTTTCTTTCTCAAGTCCGTAGTAAAAATCACCGTAATCTTCGTCTCCATACCCCAGAGTTGCCCCAAGATCTAATGAAAGTTTGTCCGTAAAGCCGAAACTGTGACCAATTTCCGCCAGACCATAAAATGCGTTTGCCGCATCAATATCCGCATAAAGCGTAAACGTTGGACTTAACAGCACATCAAACCCCATCGATACATAAACTTCCTGAGTCGGCTGAAAATCAGTACCGTGAAATTCGTAGTGAATAAAACCGATATCAGTACTGAAAAAATCAGAACCAAAAGGAAGCGAATAGTTCAATGTGTAATCAACCTCCTGAATACGCCAATCATGATCGCCAGTCTCGTTAATGTCAGTTTGATCAATCGAAGCCCACACATTTGCGCTAAAACCTTTGTATGAACCGGTAACACCTGGTTGGAGAACCGGATCATTTGTCAAACGCATACCACGCCACATATATTCAGATAGGTAGTCAACCGAAATTTCTGTTTCAAAACTGTCCTGCGCTTTACATTGACCTGCTGTCATTACCCCTACCGCGGCGATAAGTGAAAACATTGCTTTCTTCATTCTTCATTCCTCTATGATTTAATTTGTTACGTGTGAAAGTGGCTATTAACTCGTGCATGAACACCTTAATCTTAACGACATACACAAGAAAAGTTCCAACATCACACTTTATCTGCTTCCAACCCTTTTGAAAGTCGCTGACTTGTTAGCAATCGCCATACCAACTTTTCAGAACCTTCAATTTCTTCCTCAAAATAAAACGTTGCATCATCTAATCAAAATCAGATAAATACGAAATTGTCATCTCTAAACAACATAAATACAACTTTGTATAAATTATCAATTCCTTTTAAGTGTCAAACTCTTGAAAAGACAGTAAAAAATCACATATTCACACTTGTTAAATGTTTTCTCAGAAGAGCCCCTATTTACTCTTCTTTTTTTATAAAAAAACTGTGAGTTCCCATGAAAAAGTTTTTACTTTCCACACTTTTACTGTTCACCGTCACCCTTTTCGCCAAAGAGTCCGAAGACTTTAAATCAAAAGGAATAATGGCCTTTAATGACAATTTTTATTCAATTGCCACAAACTATTTTACTAAACACCTGAAGTCGGTCGATAAGAAAAACCCGGAATTTGCTGAAGCAACCGTGCTTTTGACAAGAAGTCTAATGCAGGAAGAACGTTATCAAACCGCAACCGAAGTGTTGAAAAACTACAGCAAAGCGCTTTTGCCACTCAGCCAAAAAACACTTCAAACCGAACTGGATTTCTGGACAGCATATATCGCATTGACGCAGAAAAAATATCAGGAAGCTGATCAAACATTTCGTCGAATTCACAATAAAAGTGATGATAAAACACTTAAAGTCAGAGCATTGGCATCGCTTGCCGAAAGTATGTTCCAGCAGAAAAAATACCGTCAATGTAAAGATTATTACCTAAAACTGGTAAACTCGTACGAAAACTCCGCCCAAGGTGAAAAAGCCACAGCCGAGTTGGTCAAACTCTTTCTGTTAGAGCGAGACTTTTTCTGGGCAGAACGCGAAATCAAACGCATGAAACTGTCCCAGATCAAAGCAGTAAAATCGAATGCTTCTGCCTTGGAGATTTTGTTTGAAAGCCTGCGCGGCAATGAAAAGAAAGCTCTGGAAAGTTATCAGAAAGCCACGACTGAAGTGTGGTCCAAAGAGCGTAACAACAACATCTACCTTTCACTTTACTATCTCGGCGAACTGCTGACATCGAAAAAAGAGTTCACCAACGCCGCAAAAGTGTATACCACTTCATTAGCTTACACAACAACAACCAAACAGACCGAGCAGGCAATCTTCAAAATTGCCAATGCCAATATAAACAATAACAAAACGGTCGAAGCTATAACGATTTTAGTTGACTACACAAGAACGTACCCAGACTCTGCACGAATTAATGAAGTACTGTCGTTAATCGGTTCACTTTACAAAAAGAACAAAGAATACAGTGCCGCGCTTCAATATTTCGGCAAAGTAATCAAAAGCAAAACTGCTTCTTCCGATTTAAAATTCAGAACACAGCTGGAAATCGCCGACTGTTTTGTCTCCGTAGATTCTCCGGAAAAGGCCATTACCGCATTCCTTGAAGCCCGAAAAATGGCCGAAACCAGCAAAGATAAAGCGAAATCGGTATTTATGGCGGCCGAAGAAGCTTACCGTACAAACAAC
>DDLT01000273.1 GCA_002340265.1 Lentisphaeria bacterium UBA2565
TTTTGGACACCATACAGATGTCGCAGACATGCGCTTCGCAGGCGGTAGCTCAGTTTGCCCAGCTGGAGCAGGAGCCGCCGCTGGAGCTTCCGGTGCAGCTGTTTCTGCACTAAAGTTATTCGCCTGTTCCTTTCTAGGAAGATTACTCATCCCCATTTTCTTTCTAGAAAGCAAAATTGTATTTGTAGATAGTGAACCGGCAGCCTTAAAACCACCAGTACTTGATTTACCTTCCATACCCATAATTAGCCCCGTTTTTTAGCTTTATGTGTTTTTTTTGCGTGTGTTAAGTTATTTACTTAGTCTTGAGTTTCAAATAAAAAATTGATAGAAGTTGTTTATTAACAAATAAATATGTTAATTTTGTTTAATTTTTATCGAAACTGTTTCAGATTTGCTCTTTGTCATTACCTGTTGCTGTAAGTATTTACGTGCCGCTTTACCCACAACAGACTGTTTATCAACTGTACCACTACCACTTTTTAGACGAACTTTCTCTGAAATGCACTCTACTTCAATCAAATCCTCTTTTGAAGATTCAATTGCATTTAGGGTTTCATCTTCAAGTTCAGCGACATTCCCCGGCCAGGAGTAGTTCAACATAATATTCATGGCTTTATCTGAAAAATGAACTTCGCGATCATTTTCATCACTGTATCTATAGCAGAAGTAGTTTATGAAAAGTGGAATATCTTCAACTCGATGTCTCACAGGCGGCAGATCGATGGTGAACGCGCACATGCGATAGTAGAGGTCTTTGGAAAAACCGTTTGCACTAATCAACTCTTTCAACGGTTGAGCCGTAGACGAAACCAAGCGTATGTCAATGGCAATTTCTTCTCCAGTTTGAGTATTCACAACGGCCTTTTTCGTTGTCAACACTTGAAGAAGTGCCTGCTGTGCATCCGAATCAAGTAGGTTGATGTCCTGAATATAAAGCGTTCCTGTATGTGCTTGAACAGCCATTCTTGAAATCAGGCTTGCGTTAACGTGTTCCTGCGAAAGAAGCTTTCCACTTAGCTTAATAAATGGCTTTTCAGCACGTCTGCTGCAGTGGTGTATAATTTGCGCAAATTGATCCGTTTCAGTTCCGGCTTCACCCTGTACAAGAATTGTGGCATCAGTTTTCGAAATTCGTTTAACCAGTGTGTAGATGTTTTTCATTTTATCATCTTCACCGACAATCATACCAAAATGCAGTTTAAGGTCTTTGTTTGCCATTTTGTCAATGCTGTAACGACCACTGTGAGTTAAAGCATTTTCGACAACCTCGGCAAGCTGATCCATTTTAAATGGTTTCGTTACAAGGTCGAATGCCCCCTGTTTCAGTGCTTGAATCGCAATTTTTACAGAGGCATATCCTGTAATTATAACTACTGGAACGTCTGCATGTTTTTGTTTTACTTCACGAAGTAGATCCAATCCATCCATTTGAGTTCTTAAGCGCAAATCGGTAATAAGCAGGTCAAACTCATGATCTTTCATGAATTCGAGAGCCTGTTCAGCAGAAGTACAGGTAAATGGTGCATAGCCTTGTTTGCGGAAAATATGGCTTAGAACTTTTAAAATACTGATCTCATCATCAACAATAAGGATTTTTTTTGTTTCAGGATCAATGTCATTGAAATTGTTGAAAAGTCTTCCGGCTGTAGTACCGGCAATGGTATTCGTTCCGGTATTGCGCAACATGACTTTTTGAGTCGCCCCGGTAATAGCAGATTCTGATGTTTTAGTTGTTAATTTAGTTAGGACTTTTCTTTGAACTGAGGAAGAATCAGTAACTTTTTTAGTTAAAAGTGTTTTACTTTCATGTTTGGGGCGAGCCTGAAGAACTATCCTTGAAGTACTCGTTTGATCATTTTCAACTACCGATGCGTCGGTTTGTCCTTCAAGGTCAATAAGCTTACCAATTTTCAGCTTTGACGTTAGCGATGCCGCAAATGATTTCTTTTCCTCGGGCTGAGATGTTGGCTTTAGAAGAACAGCTTTAGGTTTGGCCGGCTCGGCTTTTGGCTTGATAATAGAGTTCAGCTTTACTTTAGATGTTTCTTGCACCTCTTGAGAACTCAGTTTTACAGGAGCTGATTTTAGCTTTAACTTTGGTTTCTCTGGAGTCTCTTTGCTATCTGAAGATGGAGGAGTGATGTTCATTCCCTGTTGAACAACGTTCTCTTCGTTCGAAGATTTGTTTTTATCATCTTTTCCAATATTACTCATTGCTACACTCGTTTTAAATATCTCATGAAGACGGAACCCACTTGCCCCGAGGTTTATCTGTGAAAACGCGTTGAAATCCGTAGTGACGCGTATTGTTAATTTAAATCACAGAGGAGATTAAGAAACCTTTATTTATAAAATAATAAAAAATGTTTTATTATGTTTAACTGTTAAAACAGTAAAATGTCCGTTTGCTCAAAAATGATACAGTTTTTATTTTTTTAAACACCATTTACCAATTTTTCTCGTTTTGTTGGCTTTTTCTGTAGCGTTTCTGCTGAATTTTTTTCAATTCTTTCTTTAAGTCTTTCTCTTTCATCTTCATACTACGCAAAATTGTTTCAGCCTGCTCCTTGTTAATCTTTCTAATGTGCTGTGGTTGAGCAGTCTGTTTTTCACCTTTTTTGTCTTTAAGGTCTTTCAGTGCTTTATCTAGACTTTCAGCGTTTTGCTTTTCTTTGTTGTCAGGACTTTGAGATTGGTTGTCGTCTTTTTGTTTTTCCTCTCCAGTTTGTTGTTGCTCTTGCTGGTTCTGTTGATTTTGCTGACCGTCCTTTTGTTCTCCATCTTTCTGTTGCTGATTCTGGTTTTGTTGCTGTTGTTGTGGAGGAACACCAAGTTTTTGCAGGGCGGACATGATGGCTTGTTTTGCTTTGTCAGACTCTTTTCTACTACTTTCTTTGGAAAGGGGCATCATTTGTTTTTTCACAGCTTCTTCTGCTACTTTTAAGTCATCACCGGCAGATTTCAGCTTTTTGAGTTCTTCTTCGGGCATTTTGGCCTGTTCAAGAAGGTGCGTTAGCTGTGGCAGTGATTTCTGAGCTTTTTGTAGAGCAGACTGAATCTCCCTATTTTTTGACATTTTCTGTTGCAGGTTTTCCTCTTTATCGGATTCTGCCTGTTTTGCCAAAGCATCAGTACTATTTTTAACTACTTCCTCTTTGAGCTCTTTTACCTTATCCGCGAATTGCTTGATAAGCTTTGCCGTTGTTTTGTATTTATACAATGATTTTATGTTGTTCTGCACTTTCTTGACAGTTTCTTTATCACCTTTTGCAGCCGTCAATGCTTGCTTAAGGTAATATTCTGCCTGATTTAGTGACTCGATTGACTTATCAGGATCTGATGAAAGTGTTTTAATTGCTTTTTGAAGTTCGATCGTCGACAGGTTATTCATTGTTCTTTTGAAGATTTCCGGATGAGGATTTGCTGAAACTTCATTTAAATATTCACTTGCTTTTTCCAAGTCGCCTTTTTTCTGATAAAGCGTACCTAGATTGTAGTAAACTTTGTCTTCTTCCTGCTCTGTCAACTCTTCGTCTAGTCGATTTTCAAGAGCGGCAATCTCATCATCAAACTCTGTCGTTTTTCCTTCAGTTAGTTGTTCAGTCTGATTTTCTGCCGGAATCAGCTGTGCTGGTACATCTTCTTCGGCAAATGAACTATTAGAAATAGTGAGAAGAAATAGTAAAACTGCTGTAATTTTTCTTCTTCGTTCACTGGCGAAAAGTTTCATCATAAGAAAAAGAAGGGCTAAAATCAGCGGAATTCTGAAACGTTCAATTTTTTGGTTTTGTTTCTGCATCTCTTTATGTTCTGGAGTTAGTTGTTCAATTCGTTCATAAACTTCATTCAGCATAGTTTCAGTTGAAGTTGTTCTTGCATAAATTCCATTTGTCGCTTTGGCAATTCTGACAAGTCCAGATTCGTTCAACTTGCTTATTACCGGATTGCCTTCACTATCACGTAGAATTTTCCCGTCAGGAAGTTGAATGACGCCCGGCTCGTTCGGATCGCCAATACCGACTGTAATAATTGGAATTTGCAACTCCTTGATTTCTTCCAGCAGTTCCATCGAATCGCCTTGCAGTTCATCGCCGTCGGTAATCAGAATAATTGCCTGATGACTGCCTTCTGCACCTTTGAATGCGTTCAACGCAATGTTCAAAGCCGCACCGATGTTTGTTCCACCAACTGGAATGCTGTTGGTATCACTGTTTTCCAGATAATCCAAAAAGCTTGATTGTGAGGAAGTCAGCGGACATTCAAGAATGGCTTCTCCGGCAAAGTTGATTAGGCCGAAACGGTCCCCTTCGCATTTCTTCGCCAACTCTTTCGTCCACCACTTTGCATGTTGAAGACGGGTCGGTGAAATATCTTGTGCTAGCATGCTTCGGGAAGTATCGAGACAGACGAGCACATCACGTGAGGTCACTTTTACATCTGATAACTTCTTCCCCCACCAAGGTCTGGCGGCGGCAGAAAAAAGTAGAATCCAGAAAAGTATGAAATACGCTGATTTACGAACTCTCGCAGATTTATTGAGAGTAATCGTCAACCGGCGCCCCATCTCTTCACCGAGTAAAAGATGAAGTAGTTTTTCCCTACGTTTTGATGCGTAGTAAAGGATTAGGGCAATTACTGGAATTGACCAAAAAAGATGTATAAATATTTGGGAATTGATAAAATCCACAATGTTCTCCTTATGGTATGCGTAAGCAGAATGTGTGTTCTAGTAAAAAGCTCAGCGCAGCAAGTAGCAATGCTGCCAATAGAAATTTTGGAAACAACTCTTTGTAAGTGGTAAACTCAGGCTGGATAATTGTTGTTTTTTCCAGCTTGTTTATTTGTTCCATCGCCTCTTTAAACTTGTCTTGGTCAGCTGCTTTGATATAAAGTCCGTTAGTAAGTTCGGCAATTTCTTGTAACAGCGGCTCATCAAGATCTGATGGTGATAGTTCATATCTGCCGAAGAAACCTTTTTTAAGAGCTCGGTCGCTACCAATACCGATTGTATAGATTGTGACATTGTAGTCATCGGCCAGTTCTGCTGCCTGAGCTGGTGTGATGACATCATCCACCGTATTTTCACCGTCTGTAAACAGCACCATGACACGACGCTTGGCATCCGATTTTTTCAAATTGTTTGTCGCAATGGCAATTGGTGAGGCGAGGGCGGTTCCGCCGGCAGTTTGTGAAAACATTCCAGCTTCAAGTAAATCAAGATGTCCGGTTAAAAAGTCGTGATCCAAAGTCGGTGGGCAAACTGTAAAGGGAAGTCCTGCGAATGCGATAAGGCCAAGGCGGTCATTTGGGCGATTCTTCACAAACTCTTTCAATTCACGCTTCGCTACTTTTATACGGTTTGGCAGAAGCCCATTATCGAATGCTCGTTGAATCTCCTGATTGGTTTTATATTTTTCAGGAAGATCGATTGACTCCATACTTCCAGATACATCGATTGCAAGAATGATATCAATTCCTTCTGCGCGCTGCTTTACAATTCCGACACCTTTACGCGGTCCCGTTAAAGCGACAATCATTGCAGAACCTGCTAAAAAAAGCATTAAATCAGGAAGGGAACGAATCAGTGAAAAACCTGTTTTTGCTCCGGCCTTTTTCAGGTGGTCAGAGTCCGAAAAGCTAATTGTGGCAGGGCGGCGTTTCAGCGCAACCAGTAGAACGATTGTCAGAGGAACAAACAGCAGGAAAAACCAGGGATTAGTGAATTCAAGCATTGGTAGCCTCCCTGTTGATAATTTCGGCGGAAGTTACTGAAACCAGATCTTTTATGGAGTTCAGCGTCTCACGAATATGTTCTTCTGTCGCAGGCTGTTTGGCAAATTTCACCATGTCGGCCTCTTTTAGGAAGTTTGATAGAATCTTCTTCACTTCTTCATTTAAACTGTTCGAATTTTGAAGTTTAATGAGAAACTCTTTTGTAGTTGATTCAGTTGCAGGAAGTTGGTAGATTTCTTCGATATAAGCTCGAATTATATCGGAAACCAGAACAAAGAACTTCATTTCGTTCATCGGCAGGCGATTTGCCACGTCATCAAGTTTGCTGTTTGCAATGTCCCAAGGAGGAATGATGATTTCTCTAACTTTACGTCTTTTTAACAGAATGTAACCAACTACTACACAGGTCACAGTTATTGACGATGCGATGAGAACTATCCAAAGAATTGAGTTTGATTCAGCTTCTGAATAAGTTGTTGATAACTTGTCAATAACTTCGCTGCTTTCCACTTTTCCTTCATTTTGTAAATCCGCAGTCACCTCGAAAAGTGGTAGCGTAATTCGCAGAGTTTTATCATCAGCGAGGTAGTTCAGGAAGTTTAGCTTTAGTGTAAACTCTTTTGCTTCAGGAAGATCGTAAGCGAGAAGGTCAAAACTGATTTCGTAATCATGTTTGGTGAAACCGACGTTTTTGCATTCAACTTGCACATTAGAAGCAACCATTACATGTTCGATTTCAGGAACTGTAATTGGTTCTTTCACTGAGTTTAACCAGTTGTCACTGACTTTGACCGTATACTTGACAATTTCGCCGAGTTCGACTTTTGAAGCAGATAACGAATGTTCGTATTTTGCTTCCGAATCGTCGGTAAGCTGCATAATTACCGACGTCGTTGGTACCGCAGCAATGAGTATTAATATTAAAACAATTAGTTTTTTCATGACTATTTAGACTTTTTCTTTTCTCGCTTTTTAAAGAAACTCATCAGTGGCTTGATGTAATCTTCGCCGTTGGTGATTTTTATCAGATCGACACCGGAATCTTTGAAGAGTTTATCGTTTATATCACTTCTTTTAGTGGAAATATTCTGATAGACGGATCGGAATTTTGACGAAATCGTATTCGCAAAAGTGATGGTTCCGCTTTCAGAATCTTCAAAGTTGATAATTCCGGATTTGCTGATTTTCTGTTCACGCTGATCTGACACATGAATTCCAATAAGATCATGACGCTTTGAAGAGATCTTCAACTCTTTGGAAAAGTCCTTCTTATCAATCATATCACTGATTAGAAAGACCACCGCTTTTTTCTTCTGAACACGATTAAGCTGTTTCAAAGCTCGGCCAATGTCGGTGCCTTTGTTCTGCGATTTATGAGCTAAAAGTTCACGAATCAGGCGCAAGACGTGCGATTTACCTTTTTTAGGAGGAATAAAAAGTTCGTCTTGATCGGAAAAAAGTAAAAGTCCGACCTGATCCTGATTTCGAATCGCACTGAAGGCGAGAAGAGCGGAAAGTTCGGCAATAGTTTCGAGTTTACTTTTCCCATTCGATCCGAAGAAACCGGACGCAGAGACATCCACAAGCAGGAAAACGGTCATTTCACGTTCTTCCACAAACTTCTTGATAAAAGGATGCCCCATTCGTGCGCTTACGTTCCAGTCAATTGAACGTACATCGTCGCCTTCCTGATATTCACGAACTTCATCGAACTCCATTCCTTGACCTTTGAAGACACTTTTGTAAGCGCCTCCCGTAATCTGGTCAACAATGCGTCGGGTTCGAATCTCAATCCGCCTGATCTTTTTGATAATTTCACTTGCCAGCATGAAAGAAAAATCCTACGGCGTTCTAAGTTCGTTAAGAAGCTTTTTGATTAGATCAGAAGAGGTCAACTCTTCTGCTTCTGCTTCGTAAGTTGGAATGATTCTGTGACGAAGCACATTTGCCGCTACATCTTTCACATCTTGCGGAATTACATAGGCTCGACCTTCAAGGAACGCTTTCGCCTTTGCAGCAATAATCAAACTGATAGACGCACGAGGAGAAGCTCCGACATCGATCAACGTGTGAAGTTCCGAAAGGTCGGCATCTGCCTGACGCGGTGAAAGTGAGTTATTGCATGACTTTCTGGTCGCAAAGACAATATCAAGGATATACTCCTGAATCTTGTCATCAAGGTAGATTTTATCGACATATTTGCGAGCATTAGCAACCTGTTCAAGTGTAACGACCTCTTTCGCCTGAACCACTTCGCCGGAATGTGCCATACGATTCATGATTTCGCGCTCTTCTTCACGAGTCGGATACGAAATCTCGACTTTTAGAATAAAACGGTCGACCTGTGCTTCCGGCAACGGGTAAGTTCCTTCCTGTTCCAGCGGATTCTGAGTTGCCATTACCAGGAATGGGGCAGGGAGTTTGAACGTTTCGTTACTGATTGTTACCTGACGTTCCTGCATCGCCTCAAGCAACGCAGACTGAACTTTAGCAGGAGAACGGTTGATTTCATCGGCTAATACGATGTTTGCAAAAACTGGACCTTTTTTGACAGAAAATGAACTGTCTTTTGGATTGTAAACCATAGTTCCCACCACATCAGCAGGAAGAAGATCCGGTGTAAACTGAATACGTGAGAAATCACCGCCAATTACTGATGATAGCGTTTTGACAGCCATAGTTTTCGCCAGACCCGGTACACCTTCAACAAGAATGTGACCGTTTGTTAAAAGTCCGATTAAAAGCCCTTCAATCAAATCTTTTTGACCGACAATAACTTTGCCGATTTCTTCTTTGAGCGGATACAAAAATGCCGAGACATTTTTAATCTCTTCCTGTAGTTGTTGAATATCGCTATTTTGCATAATTAAATCCCTGCTTAAATTGAGAGTGTTTCATAAAAAGTGTTCAAAATTAAAAGCAACCAAAGAGTTTTCAAACTCAGCTCATTCGATTTTTACAGCTGTAATGTTTATGTAATAAAAAACTCCCAAGCCGTAAACGACGAGGGAGTTTGTAAAAGGTGTCAGTTGACTACTAGGCAGTCAATTCTTGATAAATCTCAGCAAATGCTTTAATTGCTTTATCGAGATCTTCTTTGGTGTGAGCCGCTGAAATCTGAGTACGAATTCGTGCTTTACCTTGTGGAACTACCGGATAGAAGAAACCGATGGCGTAGATGCCGCGTTCAAGAAGCTTCTTTGACATTTCCTGAGCAAGAACTGCATCGCCAAGCATTACTGGAACAATCGGGTGATCGCCGGAAGGTACAGAAAAACCTGCATCCTGCATGCCTTTACGGAAGTAATGCGTGTTTTCTTCAAGGCAGTCACGAAGTTCAGTCGATTCGCTCAGCATATCAAGAACTTTGATAGAAGCCGCACAGATTGCCGGAGCCACTGTATTTGAGAAAAGGTACGGACGAGAACGCTGACGAAGCATGTCGATAATCTCTTGGCGACCGGAAGTATAACCACCCGAAGCTCCACCAAGTGCTTTACCGTAAGTTCCTGTAATAATATCAACGCGTCCCATCACGCCGCAGTATTCATGAACACCACGACCATGTTTTCCCATGAAGCCGACGGCATGACAGTCATCGTGGTGAACCATTGCATCGTATTTATCGGCAAGATCACAGATTTTATCAAGCTGTGCAATTGTTCCATCCATTGAGAACACACCGTCAGTCGTAATCAGAATACGACGTGCACCGGACTCTTTTGCCTCTTTAAGTTTAGCTTCAAGGTCTGTCATATCGTTGTTTTTGTAACGGTAACGTGCTGCTTTACAAAGACGGACGCCATCAATAATTGAGGCGTGATTCAGCTCATCCGAAATGATTGCATCCTCTTTTGTAAGAATAGTCTCGAAAAGGCCGGCATTGGCATCGAAACATGCCGCATAAAGAATCGTATCTTCAGTACCTAAAAACTCTGTAGTTTTAGCTTCAAGCTGTTTGTGAATAGACTGAGTTCCGCAGATAAAGCGTACAGATGAAAGGCCGTAACCCCACTGGTCATAACTGGCTTTTGCCGCTTTGATGATTTCAGGGTGATTTGCCAAACCAAGGTAGTTGTTTGCACACATATTGATCACTTCACTACCGTCGGCAAGAGTGATGTCATTTTTCTGATCAGAAGCGATTACACGCTCCTCTTTCCAAAGTCCATTTGCCTTAATTTCAGCAAGTTCCTTTGCCAAACTCTCCTTCGCGCTATTGAATGCCATAATTCCTAATCCCTTTATAATTAATAGGTAATGTCCCAA
>DDLT01000229.1 GCA_002340265.1 Lentisphaeria bacterium UBA2565
TGCCTCGTAGCGGTGGACTTACAGTTCGAATGGAAGAAGGGTTAACGGCTTCTGACCATAAACGTGAGCGCGTTCAATATTTTTCAATGCCGGAATAAATGGCTTCAGTGCCGGAGATGAAAGATTTACCTCTCCTTGCTGAAGATCGACTGAACCCAATTTTTCAAAGAAGTTCTTCTTTTCCGGGAAGATTTTAAAACGAAGACGCTTTAATCCTGTATCTTCTGCCAAACCGTTAATTGCATCATTTACTCCGCCTAATTCGTCAATCAAACCGTTTTTAACAGCTTGTGTTCCGGTCCAGATGCGACCTTGAGCCAGTTTGTTGTGAAGTTTGCTCTCTTCGATTTTTCTTCCTTTTGCCACACGTCCGAGAAACTCGTGGTAGGTTTTCTCCATAGATTTTTCCAGAAGCTTCAGTTTTGCCGGATTTGAACTGCTGTTAAGGTCTGTTAAATCAGAATAGCGACCTTTGGACACTGATTCGAATTTGATACCGATTTTGTCCATTGTTTTGGACAGATCTGGAATCATCGCCACAACACCGATTGAACCTGTGATGGTGTCTTTGTTGGCAAAAATCTTGGTCGCATTTGCCGAAATATAGTAACCTCCCGATGCGGCGGTTGAACCCATTGAGACATAAACTGGCAGTTGACTTGTCAGACGGTTTAGTTCCTGAAGAATAAGTTCTGAGGCAAGGGCCGAGCCGCCCGGTGAATTGACACGAATGACAACGCCTTTGATTGTAGAGTCTCCGAGAATCGAGTCGCAAATCTTTTCGACTTTTCCGGGTGTGATGTAGTTGTCGACACTGAGAATGGACTCTTCGAGAATATCGTTCATGATTTCACCTTCTAAAGTGACAAGCGCAATGGTACTTCCGGAACGCTTCGGCTTCGTCGACTTATTGTATTTTTCGATGGAAATCTCTTCGCTGGATTCGAACAGTTCGAGTTTCTGATTAAAAAGTGAATCGACTTCATCAATCAACTTATACTTTTTCGCTTCATGTGCAGTGAGCATGGCAAACTTTCCGCCTTCAATCTGCGTGCGAAGTAGGGTTTTCTCTTCAAATTCACGACTTTCGCAGATGTCGTCTAAACGCTGAAAGTAGATTTCGTCTAAGATTTTTTTCAGCTCCATTCGTAGGTTTGGTGACATACGGTCGCGAGTGAAATTTTCGCCGAAGGATTTAAAGTCGCCGATATGAATGACGTTGACTTTAACCCCGAGCTTATCGGCAAGCCCTTTGTAATACGGCACTGAGGCATGGTAACCGCTTAGGGTAAAAATCGATGAGTTGGAATAGGGCATGACAATGCGGTCGGCGGCGAGGGCGGCGATATAGGTATTATTGGTAATATAAGTACCGTACGCCAAAACCGGTTTGTTACTGGTTTTGAACTCTTCGATTGCCGCTTTTATTTCAGTGGTCTGTGTTCTGGAAAGGTTCCAGTTGTCGACATCGACGAAAATACCATTGATTCGTGAATCGTCTTTCGCCTGTTTTATCGCAGAAAGCACGTCAAAGAAGCAGGTACTTTTCTCTGAAAGTGTGGCAATATCGAACTTTGGAGTCGGAGTTTCAGGAATCGGTTGTGGGAATGAGAGGACAAGATGCCCTTTTTCCGGAAGTGGCATTTCGGCGCCGCCGCTCATAAGACCGATAAAAGCGCCGAGTATAAATAGGAATGCGAAAAAGAAGATGATCATTGCCAGATAAATTGAGGCAACTGTTTTGATAAACCAGATGGCTGCGCCTTTTATGAATTTCATTGTGATGTCCCAGTGAGTTAATTTTTGTTGAAATTGAAATTAGCAGGCGAAAACTGTAAATCAATATTTACTTTATTGAACTTATTTGTTTAGTTGTGTATTCCATTAATCAGGATTATTCACAAATCAAAAATAAGAAATTACAAAGAACGTTAAAATACAAGCACGAATTTTTTGAGCTTAAGAAAAATTTTATTAGCTTAGGTTCTCTATGTTTGGTCTGAAATATGTTAGCTATGAGCTTTTTCGTCCATTTTTTTTTATTTAAATTAAAGGAGATTATTGAATGAATTCATTCAAATCAAGCGGATGTGAGATTTTAAAAATCAACATTAATGGGGAAACTACTGAGGTTGTTATTGGAAAAACAAAATCTATGCAAAAACTTTGCAGAGATGCAAAACTTGCCGCAAAATATAGTCTTCCTGTATTGATAACTGGCGAAACGGGCTCTGGTAAAGAGTGGTTGGCGAGCATGATTCACTGTTGTGGTCGTAATTTTTCCGAGCCGTTTTTAGATATAAACTGTGGCGCAATAACATCAACTCTTATGGAATCTTTGTTTTTTGGTCACGAAAAGGGAGCTTTTACAGGAGCATCTCAGGGACAAATAGGCTATTTTTCTCAAGTGGGATGTGGTACAATTCTTCTTGATGAAATAGGTGAACTACCTATGGATTTGCAACCGAAATTATTAAGAGTCCTTGAAACTGGTTTTTTTCGACCAGTAGGAGCTTCAAAAAATGTGAAGTTTAAAGGTAGAGTTGTTGCCGCAACTCATAGAGATTTGGAGCAAATGGTTAAAGATGGCTCTTTTCGTGAAGATTTACTTCATAGGCTAAATGTTCTGACGCTAACGATTCCAAGTTTGGCGGAGCGAAAAAATGATATTCCCTTTTTGGTTAATTTTTTTCTTTCTAAAAGACGAGAAAAAATTCGGTTAACAGATTGTGCTGTTAATCTTTTGAAAGAACAGGAGTGGAAGGGGAATGTAAGAGAACTGCGTAATACTATTGATAAAATATGTGTCTTCAGCTCGGAAGAAGAAGTAAATGCTATGTCGCTGAGGTCATTCATTCCGTATTCAGGTTGTTATGTGGAAAAGCAATTGAGGCGGATAGTTTCTGAAATACTTGAATTGAATATTAGTAATAAGATGTTGACTATTGAAAGTCTTTTGATAACACAGGCTCTTGAACGTTATGAAGGGAATAAGACCAGAGCCGCAGACGAACTCGGGATGCATAGGAAGGCTCTTGAACGAAGAGTAAAGTCTATGATAACGTCGGTTGGAGCTCTGCATGAAGAACTTAAAAGGATTGAGGAACTTCAGATTCAATCAGACCATATAAAGGTTATTGAATTAACAAATAGGTGTTATACAAAGTCAATGAACCTTTCGTGTTCTCGCGAGGTTCTCGAGATGCGTTACGAACTTTTAAAATTACGTTGTTTATCAGAGCGGGAACAGTATGGTTGGAATTCATCTTACATTATAAAAACTTACAATGAAATTGTAAAACTAAGCCGAGCTTTAAATGATTCAGCAAGAATCGCATTTCACCTTTTTGGGCTGTGGTCTGTTCAATTAGTTAACAATAAACTCGAAGACGCATTATCCATTGCCTTACAGTTAGATTCTATTGCTGAACAGACTGGGTGTAAAATCGTTCAGTGTAAAGCTACGATTGCTTTGGCAAACACACAGTTTTGGATGGGGGCTTTTGATGATTCAGAAAAAAATTTAATTAGGTTTCGCGGGGTTTACGATAGTAGTATTGACATGATTAGTGAAAGCGGGGTTGATTTACAGTCTCTTTATTTATTTTTAAGTGGGTTAACAAATTGTATGTTAGGGCATTTTAATACAGCTTCTTCGATTGTGAGTCAGTTAAATGAATATGTTGAAAATAATACGCATTTTTTTTCACAAGTGATTGGTTATCAGGCGTTGACTATGATTGAATTCCTGTTCTCGCATCATAATAACTCTAATAAACATGCCTTAAAGCTTGTTGAATTGACACAAAAAATGGATTATCGGCTTTATTATGGTTTGGGGCTGGTTTTTCACGGGGCATATATAATCCAAAGAAACAGTCAAAAAGGGGAGAGCATAATGAATCAAGGGGAGATTGAATGCCGGAAGAGTGGAAAGGTATTTATTCCTTTTTACTGCCTAATTAGAGCAAAGTATTTACTGGAGAGAAAAGATATTTCTTCTGCATTAAAACAAATTGAGAAAGGCTTGACGTTTGCAGTTTCGGGGCCGAATTATGCTTTTTATTCAGAACTTTTATTTTTGAGGTCAGTCTGTATGGTTGAATTAGGTGCGGATGACTATGAAAACGATCTGCGTGAAGCTTATAGGTTAGTTAAAAGTCAAAATAGTAAATTTATGCAATTAAGGATCCTGTATTTTTCTCTAAAAAGAAAACTTAAAATTACTTATTTATTTTTTGATGAAGAGACATTTTATGACGAAACAGTAGCATTACTGGGTAATTTTTCAGAAGATGATCATCACCCTATCTTAGATTATGTTAGATTCAGAGTTGGCTGGGGATTTCAGGTTGATTTATGATAGAGTCACACTACGTTTCAATTCAGTTTTGTTAAAAGCGAAACCTGTTATTGTTGATAATGAAAAGAACTGAAATTTAAATGGAGTTTTAAATGATTGATTTTTCTGATTTCACTAAGAATGTCGCTAAAGGAGCATGTTTTTTGGGAAGTGGTGGAGGTGGGAATTATTCTTCCGCATGCGAATTATTAGGTTATTATAATAAGCATGATTTCCCAGATATTTCTGAAAAAGAACCGTTAAAAGTTATAATGCCTGAAGATGCGACGGCAGGGCATGCTGTTGTATTGGCCTTTTTGGGATCCCCGGAAAAGCTTGAGAATGCAGGTGCTGAGGCTATCAAAACGGCTATTGCAGCTGTAAAAGAACAGAGGCATATTCTAGAACAGCAAGGAAAAACGCTGCGGTACCTTATCCCTGCAGAAGTCGGAGCGGTAAATTCTATTATTCCTTGTATTGTCGCTCATTACCTTGGCTTGACTGTGATTGACGGCGATGGGGCGGGCAGGGCAATCCCGACTCTTAAAGTAAGCAGCTTTACCGCTGAAGATATAAACCCTTTGCCGTGTGTCTTTACTGATCACAATGGTTATTCGATTACTTTGAATGCAAGAGAAGGTCGTGTTATTAATTCAATTTCTATTGCTGAACAATTGGCAAGGCCTGTAGTCTCTACTGATGAGTTTGCTGGTTATGCAGGTTTAGCGTTATGGCCGATTTCACATGAACAGATAGTTCATGGAGTAAGAATTAGTGGTTCGTTGTCTTGTGCTGAGAAATTAGGTGGGTTTCTAAACTATGGAAGTTGCGAAGACAGAGAATTTAAAATATCGAGAGTCACTGAGATTTTGACTCATATCAACTCAGGGAAAGTGGACTCTGGGTCATATAAATTGAAGGGAAAGTTACTTTTTTCTGGAAATCTGGAAAGTGCTTCAGTTTCGACCGGAGCCGGCTTTGATTATGGTTCTGTAGTTATTAAAGGTCAAAATGTTAGCTATACTGGAATTTTTCAGAATGAAACACTTTTGTGTTGGTCAAGCGATTCAGAATCTCCGCTAGCAATGGCTCCAGATTCGATAGCATATTTGATTGAGGATTCACAGCAGATATACAGTAATGGAGATCTTATTGATAGTAAAACAGGTCAACTTGATGAAGACTTAGTTGGAGTAAAGTGCCATGTTATTCGTTTTAGCGCTCAGTCAGCCATGATGTGTAAGACTGTTGTAGATGAGTTTGGCAAAATAATAAATCGCATGGGGTACTATGGAAGGTTAAAAGTTTAAGCTTATGATTTAAGAATTTGTGACAATTTAAAATAATATTATTTAAGGGTGGCTCTGGTCACCCTTTTTTTATGTCTGGTCAATGTGGATGGTTTCGGCCAGTCGATAGTTTTGGATGGTTGAAAATGACCATCTTTAATGAATGATGAGATAGGACCTTTTCAGAAACACTTAGTATGATTTTCCTCTTTCTGCTCAAAATAGTGAAAATTAACTTTCAACATTACTTTTCTTCCTGATTTGAATAGTTGGCATACCATCTGCTTTTTGTCGAAATGTCGTATGCAGAACTGAGTATTCTGCATAAGAACGTTGACTTTAAGGCAGGAGGTTTATGATGAATAAGACATAGCTTGGTTTTTAAACAGGACAAATGAATCCGTGGAAAAAAATCATGATTCGGATTCGTGATTTACACAAAGAAATAATTAATAAATGATACTAAGGAGTATTAAAATGGCAGATATTGATAAAGGCCTTATAGGTGACGTTATTAATGCACTTCCGCTTGATAAAATGATAAGCGGCCCTCTACAGGCGATGATTAAAGCACAAGTTCAGGCAAGTCGCAGTTATGCGGATTTTCTTATGGGCGTGTGTATTAAAGATGGAAAAGCTGTAGCTGTCCAATTTGACTACGATGAATCAGTGGTAGACGAGAAAGGTGAGCTGAAAGGTGTGCTTACTAAGACTATGCGTATTCCGCTGTTGGCGGCAATTGCTCACCCTAATATTGGTATTGAGGAAGGTTCTATCGATTTTGAGCTTGAGATCTCTCAATCGGCTGAGAATCATTCTGAATCTGAAGCAGAAGGTTCTTTTTCTGCAAGCTGCGGTTGGGGTCCTTTCAAAGTGGAAGTGAAAGGACGTGCCAGCAGCAAGTCTTCTCAGACACGTAAAACCGATACACGTGCGAAGTATTCTATTCACACAAAAATTAAACGCCTTGATCCACCGGAAGCGTTGATGCGTGTGATTGATTTTCTTACTGATGCGGCAACTAAGCCAGTTGTTATTCCAGATTCCAAAAAGGAGGAGAAGGAACAGCTTACTGCTGGTGCTTTGCCTCTACCTGGAAGTAAGGAGGAAGAGGGTACTAAATAAGTCCCCGTATACGGTGCTGCCTTTGGCGGCAGTGCCGTTTTTTTATTTCACAATTAAAAGAGGTTTGTTATTATGAAGGATAAAAATAGTTCAGGTCAGAGTCTTGCGGATATTACACGCGGTATGCACCATGCAGCAAGTTCTACTACAGCACTGGTGGCGCAGCAGTATCTCCACATGGTGGACCAGTTTTTTGATATGGATGATAAGGGTACGCTTTTGGCTAAGATGGCAAAAATCATGGTTGATGATAAGCATGAAATTAATGTACCGCTTGTGTCACTGGTAGCCCCTAAGGGTATTGTTCTTGATCGGATGAAAGTTTCGATGGCGGTGAGGCTTGATTCTACGGGAGTGAAGGAGGCTACACATACCAGTGATAACTCCAATGCGACACGTTCGTCATTTGATGTTAGCTTCAGTCCGAAGGGTGAGAAAAATCGTAAATCAAGTACGATTGATATTGATATGGAGTTTAAGTCTGTGGAACCTCCAGAGGGGGTAATGCGACTCATCGATGAATACACCAATAAAATTATTCCCAAGCCTGTAAACACGAGTTCTGATAAGGAGAAGAATGTTGAAGAAAAAGGCGGGAATAATAAATAACGGAATTATGAATTATGAATAGTCAGAGAGTCAGAACCGGAGACGATAAATTCTACACCTTTAGCTGTGGCAACATTATATTTATTTCTCAGATAAACCCTTATGGCTTGATTACGGACAGTGAGAATAAACTTCATTTGTTTAAAACAGGCAGGGTTGGGTACAAGGTCGGTGATCGGCTTATGTTTAGAAAACTCGGAAATAAAAAAACGGTCGAGGTTTTCCCTGAACCAGATCGCATTGGTTTAAAAAAATCATGTTGGCGAAAATGGCTGATTTATTTTATTGCCTTTGTTAGTTTGGCTCTGGCGGCTTGTTTGCTGGGGGAATTGATATGATGAAATATCTTTTCGTTGGAAGAAGACTGACTAAAGAGCAGAAGGAGTTAAGGAGATTAAGGGAGGTTGTCACTGTTTTGACTGCTGAAATTAATGAATCATTTGTTCATTCACTGACTCCGTTTATAGAGTTCTTTGAACAAAATAAGGCTGTGCCGGGTAGGCCTGACTTTGCTGAACAGTTAATTTCAGCGTCTGACTTTCTTCCTGCTTTAACGGTTCTTAATTCCCTGAAGGTAAGGATGCGGTTGAAGGTTTCCGAGGGTACTTTCAAAGAAGAACTACGGCACTTGTCTGACGAATTGGATGTGAATCTCAGTATGGTGAAGACTGAAGATAAACGCGATTATTATTCATTTGTCATGCATAAGAGCTTTGAAGAAAAGTTTTCTACTGTCTTGAAAAGTGCTTTTGATTTAGTGTGTAATTATTATTTACAAGGAATTTAGGACATGGTTAATAATTTCGATTATGAGGCTTCGAACTTCTGTATTGAAAATGCAAAACTTTTAAGTGAATGTTCGAGAATCGCTTATCAGCCAAAGCAAGAGGCGCTAGAAACTCTGACCTCTCTAGGCTTTAGTCGTGGAGAGGTTATTGAAAATAATGACATTAGTTGTTTTATGGCAGTTTGTTCTGATTTTGTTGTTGTCTCTTTCCGTGGAACAGATCCTTCACTCGTTAAAAATATTCTTACGGATGCTAATGCGTTGCAAGATAAGGATATTCTTGGTGAAGTTCATTCGGGATTTAGAAATGCACTGCAACAGGTAGGTTCAGAACTCTTTAAGGCAGTATATAAATATGTTAATCAAAGGACGCCGTTATGGATTACCGGACATAGTCTCGGGAGTGCATTGGCCACGTTATTTGTGGCTAGCGTCGCATGCAAAGGGTACAAAGTTTCCGGAGTGTACACTTTCGGTCAACCTCGTGTAGGAGGTAAGACCTTTAAGAAAAATTATCAAGACCTTTTGGGAAACAGTCATTTCAGATTTATAAATAATAATGATGTTGTAACGCGATTACCTTTGAAACGTTTTAAGAAACTAGTATACAGGCATGTTGGCGATAAGGTTTATATCAAGAGTAATGAAAATTTGGTTCTTAATCCGTCGCATCGACTGATTATTGTTGATAGAATTAAAGGACGAATAAAAGCGTTTTTTTATGGTGAACTGTTTGACGGTGTAAATGATCATGCGCTTGAAAATTATTGTCGAGCAATAGACAAGAGTGTAATAGGGGAATGCTTTGAAACCCCGTAAAGAGTATTAAAATAAGAGTAATAGTATTCAATAAGTAGAAAGGGTAGAGATCGTTATGAATTTCATTGTATTTCCCAGTTTTTAGTTATTAGCAGTTAGTTGTTAGTGTAAAGCCAGTAAGCTGTCCTTTTAGGAAACCACCTTCTCCCCGTGGTTAGATTCGTTCTATGCGATTCGTGCCACGTTGTCCACCTCGTAGCGGTAATGGC
>DDLT01000143.1 GCA_002340265.1 Lentisphaeria bacterium UBA2565
ATTTCGTCCAGGAGCTGTTTCTTGTCCAGGTCTCAACTTAACAGTGATCCTATCTGCCTTGAAGTTGGATGGACCGTAATCAGAAAGTTTGGCATTGCATTCTGGAAGTGAGCCAATCTGATAGGCCAGCAATCCAACACTTTTCAGCACCTGCTCAGTGTTTCGCATCTCGCAGTGCAAAGCACAAAGACTCATGGTAGAAAGATCCTCGTCAAGGAGGCATGTTAAGTCATCTCGCAGCCCTTTAAAGCTTAAAAAAAGTACATTACATTATAAGGATTAATTAAATAAAGGTACTTACGGTGGTGCACTTCAGCTAAAAAAAAATGACAAGCAGAAATACCCAGCCATATAACACATTATTTCTACTGAATAAATTGTTTATTTACGACCATTTCCTAACCATATATTATATATCATTAATAACACGTTTAATTACTTCTTCATAGTTTGACTACAATAGTTGAAAATAAGAAATAAAATGAAATCAGCAGGACTGTCCGAATACATCCTGTGATTTAGTTACCACAAATTTTCTATATATATATTACCCGCCAATGTTTGCCTTTGTTTGACTGAAGTGTTCCAGACAGACTTCGTGCATCCCTAAATCACAATCACATGCCTATTATAGTGGAATAAGAATAGATACAATCTATTAGAATTATTTCAAAAATTCAATAAATGAGGAGACCAGTCAAACTGAAACAGCCACTGGAGAAGGACCAACAAAAAATATTGTGGAAAATGTTGTGTTTATACTAGCTGGACATTACACCTGCTTACAACACCATGGCTCAATTCTGCTTTTAAGTGAGCCCTACTACCCTTTAAAGTATGACCATTGAAACATTACCTGGTAAAATTATCACAGTTTCAAAAGAGTTCTACCGGCACATTCTTATATTTGGACATTTCAAAATGTACTGTACATTCAAAAAACTTACTCTCCATGCCAAGCAGAAAATGCAGAATTCTAGAGCAAGGCCTTGTCCACCAAGCTGAAAATCTTCATCATTGATCTTTGCCATCAGCAACACCAAACCTTTGTAATCAAGAGTAACTGTATACAAAGCAAATTGACGAAGTATAAGTTTAATAACTGAGCAGTTTTCAATGGAGTTTAAATACAGCAATTTGCTTTGGTTTTGCATTACTATTAATGGAGCTCCGTGCAGATTGGTTACAAATACTTTAAATTTTACAGATCACTTGCTTTGCTAGCTTTGGCATCATGTTACATGAAAGTCTCTTAGACAGCTAATGCCATTCAGTATACCTCTATGTATGCATCATCTTGAGTTGCTATTTTTTTAATGTTCATAAATAGGCGTCCCCAGTTATTTAATTAATTAATATTGATTAATAAATGGATTTTAAAATCATCTAGCTTTTGGATCCAGTACCTTTAAAGCGTATACGATAGTGTTTGCCATCCACTTTAATCCCCATCTTTTTAAGCTTGTCCTTCTGTTTGTTTAAATTTAAGAACAGCTTCCTGAGATCTTCCCTTGAAAATGCAAGATAGGCAAATAATCGTAGTCACATACATGTACATGTAGATTCATACTCGTTAATAACCTGTCCACCTTATATTGTCTTAATTAAAGATAGTTACTTATTAATAAGACTTGAAACTCTCCCAAATACTATTCACCAACTGTCAGCAGCTTTATGTACACAAACATTCTAACGACCCAGATCACTCATAATAAATTATTGGTTGCATACCCTTTATTGAAATTTCAGTTTTTATTGTCTGCTTTCCACATCATTGTAACTGTAGCAAGTAACACAACAAGATTACAAGATTTGAAACAGATAAAAGTCCTCTATCCTCACTGCCAATAAGGGTCAGGTACTAAGACCGCACAAAATACCGTCAAAATATTATTATTACATTTTTTAAAGAATTATACAAAGTGAGATAATAAAATAGCTTAAATATGGTTCTGGCCTGCAGTGGAAAAGTATAAATTACCTCTTTTCCTTACAGTTGGCTATAGCCAGGGGATAAACTGACTTTGCACTCTGAGAGGACCGATGTTTGGCATCAAGGGGAACAATCCCAACTGCAACTTGATCTTTGCCTGTAATATAATAGAGTTTTATGTAAGATGATGATCCATGCAGTCATTAACAGTTTTAGAAAGATTGACATGTTCTTTTTAATTAAAGCAAAATTATAAATGATAGCCATTCAATTACCAAAGAAAGGGCGTCCATCAACTTTAAGATTGAAAACAATATCATCAGGAAGTGAGCCGTGTAGACGCATCTCTCTGATGATCCAGACAGCAACATTTTCTAGGTTCACCTCATAACCTGGAACTTCATTGGGCAGACTTGCCACATCCATCAACATTCTTGTGACATCGAAAAGACCCTTTCGCAGTGCAGCAATGTTGTTTTTAATCGGGATGATCGGTTCGTCTGATTTTTTCTACAAAAATTAATATTTTTGTCTTAGAAACCCATGCCAAAATTTAATTATGTTTAAAAATATATCTGATTTCCAACAGAAATATTAAAATATACAGTGAAAGGACAAGCTCTGGCTGTCCTCCTTAGAAAGGCGTTTGCATGTCATTTAAAATAATGCAAGTGAAATTAAACCAGGCCTGCTAACCAAATTGACTACATTGTCCAGGTGTCTCACATCATCACCCAATAGGTGTGTTCCATTAACTGTAAATTTGGTACGAGCCCATTTGCAATGTCAAGTTTTAACCAATCATATGCAAGCAAAAAAAATTCACTAACAGGAATCAAATAGTCAAAGGCAATCAATATGGGAAATGCGGAAAAGCGTTTACTACAATAATTAATCCTTGAGTTTTAATAACCTTACATCATGAAAACACTTTGCTCGACCATACTTACCCCAGTCCTCCCAAGTTGAGTCAGATTTGTCAACTCTTGCCAACCACTGTCAGACAGTCGTGACTTGAGCTTGAACAGCAGGTAAATCCAGTCAGGGACCCTCATACACTCAACTCTTTTTTCCCAAACTTCTTCTGACAAAAGTTTACTGAAAGACTTTTGGACGCCCTTTTCTTTGACCATCACATCAAATACGGCCCTGACTGTCTCCTGGGCATCGCTACCATCTTTTCCTGTCATGAGACAGCATTCTCCGAGCACGGCACCCAGCGTGTCCCCGCTTTCTTCGCACACTTGGCTGATGCTTTTCATGACTGCGGTTGCAGCTTCTCTCACTTTTCTCCTTTTGCTGGGTGGGGAGAGGTCATGGTCAACTTTTAGCTGCTCGATAGATCTTTTCTTCTTCCGAGCTGGTTTGGCCAAATCGTCCGGACTTTGCGCTGTTGGCGGGCTTTCCCTATTTGGCGGGCTTCTTCCTTCGGACAGTCTTGGTGTGCTTGGTGGTGTCGGAATATCAATATCTTCGTGCTTTCTGGGCTGGGAATCTAGCACTCCTTCCTGGCTTTGCATTTGGGCCAATTTTCCGCTCTCGTCCTCAAGTGAATTGCAGTGTAAGCCACGGGAATTGATCGAAGATACGACCGCTTTGAAGTAATCAGACTTCATGAAATGGCAACTCGACCAAGATTTCAATCGAAGAATTCCGAGCAGAAGGCCAAAGGCTGACGCTACATGAACTTTTTCGCTGCTTCGATGCGAGCAAAACCAGCGGAAAGACGCGACGGTTCCATCTTTGCCGCGCAAATTCCTTAGGGCTACTTGCTTGTATTCTTCGGGAAATGCTTTTGCAGACACAGTAGAACAAAAAACGGATGGTTTTCCACAACACAAATCGGAATTCAAAGCGTACCAGTTCTTCTCTGGGTCTAACTGAGGGGAAAACACTTGATGTAACAACAGTGAGCTTGCAGTCGCGTCTTTGCTCGCCATTACAAGCTGGCCATTCCCTGCAGTGTTCACGGGCCGAATATCTGTTGCGACATCGAGCTAACTTTGTATATGGTTTTGAAAAGGGCGCCATGGGCCAAAATAATTCCATATAAAGCTTAATCCAATTATTGTCCTTTGTGTTC
>DDLT01000245.1 GCA_002340265.1 Lentisphaeria bacterium UBA2565
CAAGGGGCACCCCTACGGAATTACATAATTTTCACATTGCGAGATGCAAAAACGACTAAATCCTAACCTCTAGTTCCTAATTCCTAGCAGTACACGCGCTTTATGCGGTTACCGAAGGAACAGATGGACTTTAAGGCGTACCTTCAGCACGCATTTTTGTTTATCTCTTTTACCCAGGGTGTTACCCTGGGCTATCTTAAGTAAGCCTTTCAGGCTATAACGCCGTTGGCGCTTTACTTTAAACATCCAACATTGAACATAGAACTTTTAACGTCGAACTCTTTTCGTTCGATGTTCTATGTTGAAGGTTCAATGTTCGAATAAATACGTTCTACGCGGTTGCCGAAGGAACAGATTACTTGGTAGGGAATTGAGCCCATCTGCTGTGCCCACTCTTCTACGGTTATTTGATAATCGTCGCTTTGACCAATCAGCGTAACTTCGTCACCAGATTCGGCATTCGGAACAGATTCTAATGAGACGGTGATGTAATCCATTGAGACTCTGCCGAGTATCGGACAAAGGACGTTGTTGATTATTACCCAACCGCGGTTGGAGGCGGACAGTGGGACGCCGTCGGCATAGCCGGCGCAGACTGTACCAATTCGCATTTTCTTGGGAAGTTTGTAGGTGCGCCCATAGCCGATGGTTTCGCCGGATTCGATTTCACGAACGGAAACGAGGCGGCTTTTCAGTTCGACTGCAGGTTTCAACTCTTCATTCACGGCTCCAATTAGCTCGTTAACTCCATAAAGGTTGATGCCGCAACGCACCATGGTGAATGGCGATTTTCTGGCACTCGAAAGATTGTTGATGCCGTCGGAGTTGGCGATGTGAATTTCGGTGAACTCAATCCCCTCGCCTTTTAGAGTTTCAATCAGTTCGATAAATTTGTCGATTTGATAGTTTGAGAATTCGGCATTTTCGTAGGCGACTGGAAAGTGTGAATAGATGCCGTTGCAGTTTAGATTTGGAAGTTTGACGATCTGGCGAATGGTTTCGAGAACTTCGTTTTTGATGCCGAGTCGCCCCATTCCCGTATCAATCAGCAGATGGCAGTTTATGGTTTTGTTCTGACGTGTGGCTTCCGCGTTCAACAGTTTTGCAGTCGACAAGTCGGTAATCGGTGCCACAATGTCGTGGAGAACGACAGCTTCGATCTCCTGCGGTAGCAGTCCGCCGAGGATGTGAACGGGAACGCCTAAATCAATTACTTCAAGTGCTTCGTTCAGCTCCGCCACGCCAATGGCGTCGCTGCCGGAATTGACCAGTTCTTTGGCGATACGTTCGATTCCCAAACCGTACGCGTCGGCTTTTAGAACTGTCATTACTTTTAACGGTTTTGATACAGATTTGACGGTTTGGAAGTTGTGTTTGACGGCATTCAGGTCGATATCAAGCCAGACTCTTGGGGGCGATTCGTTCATTTGACAATATCTCCGCGGCTGATAGATACGACTTTCTGTGCGTCGTTTAGCGAATAGGTGGCGAAGATTTGGCGTTCGCCTTTGACGATATCTTCAAAGCAGTAGTTCAAATCATCTACCAGTTCGTAACCGCTAGTCAACACGTCGTCTTTGTGCAGCCACATCAGTTCGCCGTCTTCAGTATGATGACCAATTGGAATGTGTTTATCCGGCACGGCAATTTTAAAGAAACACATCACCCAGTCTTCATCATAGCCGCCTTCGACTTTGATTACGCCGGAGAATTCAAAATCGGAATAGTTCGGTGTATAACCGGTTTCTTCGATGCATTCGCGCATGGCGGCGCTGAGATAGTCTTCGCCGGGTTCAACACGTCCTCCAACGCCGTTAAGACGATTGGCATCAACGCGTTTATCGGAAGAACGTTTTAGAAAAAGATAGTCGTCGCCACAATGTAGAAAAAGGGTAACAGAGGTTTGGACATAACGTCGGTAAATGGATTCGGACATATAAAATCAGCGGTTTCAGTTGGTGAGTTATAGAATTTAGTGCTGATTTAAAAAGAAGACTTTCGGACTCATTTTCAAGGTAGGAAAAGGGAAGAAATAGGAAATGCGGGGTTGTGTGCTCCCACGAGAACTTACAGTAAGCCCGTGTAGGCCCAATATTATTATAGTCTGGGGCTCATGCCCCGCATTCCGTTGTAATATGAAGATTGCCGACGGCTTATCAAGGATAAAAATGAAGTTTTTGCAGTAGTTATAAGTGAAAAAAAAAGAAATGGCTTTTTATTAGCCACGGAAAAATTAAGGCTGTGAAATTCTAACTCACACAGTTTAAGATATTAACAAAGGTTAAAACGATGAAAAAGTACAATGTTGCTGTTGCCGGCGCTACTGGAGCGGTTGGTATTGAAATGATTCAAATTCTTGAAGAACGAAACTTCCCGGTAAATGAAATCCGCCTACTAGCTTCTAAACGTTCTGCTGGAAAGAAGATGACTTTCAACGGCGAAGAGGTGACAATTCAGGAGTTGACTCACGACTCTTTCGAAGGTATCGACATCGCACTTTTCAGTGCCGGCGGCGACATCTCTCTGGAATATGCTCCATCTGCGGTGAAAGCGGGTGCGGTTGTGGTAGATAACTCTAGTGCATACAGAATGTATGACGAAGTGCCACTTGTGGTGCCGGAAGTGAATCCTGAAGCTGCAAAATCCCACAAAGGTATTATCGCGAATCCAAACTGTACAACTGCGATTGCAGCTGTGGCACTTTGGCCGCTTCACAAAGCATTCGGTCTAAAAAAAGTGATTGTGTCGACTTATCAGGCGGCTTCCGGTGCGGGAGCTCCGGGTATGAACGAGCTGATCGACGGTATCAAAGCCGGAATCGAAGGCAAAGAGGTGGAGAACAAAGTGTTTGCTCACCCGCTTCCATACAACGTGATTCCACACATCGACAAGTTTCAGGAGAATGGTTATACCAAGGAAGAGATGAAAGTGACTTGGGAAACTCGTAAAATTTTCTCAGAGCCGGAATTGGCGGTAAGCTGTACAGCGGTTCGCATTCCAACGCTTCGTGCACACTCTGAAAGCATTGTGGTAGAAACCGAAAAAGAGGTAACAGCTGAAGCTGCCCGCAAAATTCTTGAGCAGTCAGCAGGTGTAAAAGTAGTTGACAACATCGGCGAAAACATCTACCCGATGCCATTGAACGCAGCTGAAAACTGGGATGTGGAAGTTGGACGTATCCGTCAGAACATCATCTTCGGTTCAAAAGGTCTTGAGTTCTTTGTATCAGGTGACCAGCTTCTAAAAGGTGCGGCTCTGAACGCGGTTCAAATTGCTGAACTTCTTATTGATTAAAATATTTGCAACTCGCTCAAACAAAATTAATTTAAACAACGGACATAAAACTTTATAACTTAATTATTCAATGGAATAAAAGGAGTTTAAAATGCCGATTATCAGCAGGTTTTACGGGATTGTTGTTTATATGCTATGGGGAGATCATGCACCTCCCCACTTTCATGCCAAATATCAGGATGACGAAGTGTCTATAGAGATTCTGACCGGAAAAGTTACAGGATCTATGTCAAAAAGAGCACTGAGGATGCTAGAAGAATGGCGCCAGTTGCACAAAAATGAGCTAATCAATGACTGGGAATTAGCCGAGTCAAGAAAGAAACTACTAAACATCGCACCATTGGAGTAAACCATGTTTTTACACGTAAGAGAGGCAAGGCACATTGCCGACTATACAATTTGGCTTCGTTTCAATAACGGTGCAAAGGGTGAAATAGACCTTTCAAATGAACTGAAGGGTGAAGTCTTTGGACCACTTAAAGACCTAAACCTGTTCAAGAAGTTCACAGTGGATCCTGACATTGAAACGGTTGTCTGGGAAAATGGTGCAGACTTGGCTCCTGAATTTCTTTATGAGAATATGAAGATCATCGCCTAGCCCTTCTCCTAAAGTTCTTTAAATTTGTTATAAATAACGGCGCTTTTTACAGTTTGCTTTAAAGTGCTTTCAATTATATACTCTTTGATGCGGTACTGATTTTTGCCGCCAAAGAGTATTTTTTTTGATGGAGGTTTTTATGTTACATAAAGTGTTTAACTTCTGCGCGGGACCTGCCGCCATGCCACGTGAGGTAATGTATAAAGCCCAGCAGGAATTCCGCAACTATCAGGGCACTCAGGTAAGTCTGCTTGAAATGTCACACCGAAGCAACCTTTTTGATGAAGTGATTAAGAAGGCGGAAGCAAATGTCCGCTTTCTAATGGATATTCCAGATGACTACGGAGTTTTCTTTATTCAAGGGGGAGCAAGTTTTCAATTCGCAATGCTAGCGATGAACCTTCTACCTCCGATCGGCAAAGCAGATTATATCGATACCGGACGCTGGTCACAAAAGGCAATAGAACAGGCCGAACTTATCGGAAAAGTCAATGTAATTGCCAGCGGCAAAGATGTCGGATACACGGCGATTCCTGAAGTTGATGATATGATTATCGATCCCGGCGCAGCCTATCTGCACTTCACTTCAAACAACACCGTTTACGGCACACAGTTTCACGAGTTCCCGGATTACGGCAACAACGTCCCGTTGGTCTGTGATATGTCCAGTGACATCATGAGTCGTGAAGTCGACGTCGAAAAGTTTGCGATGATTTATGCAGGGCTTCAAAAAAACCTCGGTCCAAGTGGCATGTCACTTGTGATCATGCGTCCCGACATGATTGAAAAGTCATATCGTGTACTTCCTGATCTTCTGAAATACTCTACTTATGATCATAATCACAACCTCTACAATACGCCGAATTCGTTTGCCGTTTACATGCTTTCTCTGGTTACAGAATGGATTCGAGAACAAGGCGGCGTGGGAATTGTTGAACGCATCAATGATGTGAAGTCCGAAATTCTGTATGAAGAGATCGACAAAAGTGAAGGATTTTACAACGGATTCGCTTTTGCGCCGGATCGTTCGCGAATGAATGTCTGCTTCAACCTTCCGACCCAAGAGCTGAACCAAAAGTTCATTTCGGAAGCTGCGGAAAAAGGCATGGTCGGTCTGGCAGGTCACAGATCGGTCGGCGGAATCCGCGCCAGCATTTACAATGCGATGCCGCTGAAAGGCGTTTCAAGATTAATTGATTTCATGTCGGAATTCAAAAAGCACAATTCGTAGAAACCTCCAGTATTCTACGCCTTAATTCACTGCCTTATTCCATAATGACACTATTTTAGTGCAGTTTAATCATTAAATACCGTAAAAATGGTAGATATCACAGCTGACGACGCTAAAGTATTGCTGATTTTTAACGGAGTGAGGGTAAAAATATGATTCAACCTGATTTTGAAAAGTTTGAAGATGGATTAATTCCTGTAGTCGTTCAGAATGCTGATTCTCTCGAGGTTATTATGCATGCTTATACTAACAAAGAGGCGTGGGAGAAAACACTGGAAACCGGTCTAGCGACATACTGGTCGCGTTCCCGTCAGGAAATCTGGGTAAAAGGTTTAACTTCGGGACACACACAGAAAATTAAAGATATCTTTATCGATTGTGACCGCGATACGCTTCTATTTGTAGTTCAACAAAGCGGTGCGGCCTGCCATCTAGGTTATCAGTCCTGCTTTTTCCGCCGTCTGGATTCCAATGATTGGACAGTGGACAATCCGCCGATAGTTGATATGAAAAGTTTACGCAAAAAGTAACTTAGCTTTTTTTTGGAAACCAAGTGTTATATTATAACATTATGATTTAATAAGGAATTCTACGAATGAGTGAAAAGAAACGAATTTCTCAAGTGCCAACCAATATTATTACCGGATTCCTTGGCACTGGAAAAACGACGGCAATTTTAAATTTGCTTAAACATAAACCGGCTGACGAAAAGTGGGCGGTTCTAGTTAATGAATTTGGTGAAATCGGAGTAGACGGCAGCCTATTTGAAGGTCAACATGGAGAAGGCGAAGGTGTCTTTATTCGTGAAGTTCCTGGAGGATGTATGTGCTGTACCGCTGGGCTATCGATGCAAATTGCGCTGAATATCCTTCTGGATAAGGCACGACCTGATCGCCTTTTGATTGAACCGACTGGTCTAGGGCATCCGATTGAAGTTCTTGAAGTGCTAACTGGCGAATATTATCAAGAAGCGCTTTCAGTCAACAAAACCATCACATTGGTGGATGCACGAAACCTTTCTGATAACCGTTACACTGATCACCAGATCTTTAATCAGCAAATTGCCATCGCCGATGTAGTTGTCGGAAATAAGTCAGACCTGTATGAAAAAAACGAAGCGGAGGATTTAAAGAAATATCCGCAAAGACTAGGAAACTACCTGGCAAAAGTTCTTGTCACAGAGAATGGAGTTATTGACCCTTCAATTTTGAATGGTGTTACGAGAAGTTTCGCAAAAGTATCACCTAATCCGCACGACCATGACCATGATCACGACGAGCAGAAAACACCTGTTTCGGAACTACCAATTCCTGACTCCGGTTATCTGAAAGCAGAAAACCGCGCGGCAGGTTTCAAAAGTGTCGGCTGGCGCTTTTCTCCATTGCA
>DDLT01000256.1 GCA_002340265.1 Lentisphaeria bacterium UBA2565
CTTAAGAGCCTTTTGCAAAAGTAATGTTTTTTGAAAAATAAGTCCACAAAAAGAGAAATTGCGTAGTCTTTTAATTTACGACAAAAAAAGGACTGAATTATGCAACTTCTCTCTTTATGGAACAGTTTACAAGAGTGGCTTTTTCCTGCTCTTCAAGATGCGTTGAACGATGAACTTACTGAAAAACAAAAAAAGTTCATTCAAACTTGTGAAATAGCGAAACTTGACGAGTTTATGGAGCCTTACCTTTGGAAAGGTCAGGGAAGACCACCAAAGGATCGCTTGGCAATGTTAAAAGCTTTTGTTGCTAAAGCTGTTTATAATGAACCTCAGACTCGTGCGTTTATTGATTTATTGAACTCTTCGCCATCTTTACGTCGTTTGTGTGGCTGGGAACTGCGTAGTGATATTCCACACGAGTCAACATTCAGTCGTACTTTTGAGCTTTTTTCGTCGACATCTTTGCCTCAGAGGATTCATAAGGAAATGATTAAAGAACACCTCGGGAGCAAGATTATCGGTCATATCAGCCGTGATTCTACAGCAATAGATTCGAGAGAAAAAGTCGTTAAAACAGAGAACGAGGAACCTAAAACTAAACATGGTAGAGGGCGACCTAAGACTGGAGAGAAGCGTGAGCCAAAAGCTCCAAAACGTGTGTCTCTACAATTGGGTAAATCTCTTACTGAAAATGTTGCTGGTTTACCAATTCACTGCAACAAAGGAACTAAGAAAAACGCAAAAGATTATTTGGTAAGTTGGAAAGGCTACAAGTTGCATCTTGATTGTGTGGATGGTGATATCCCAATAAGTGCAATTTTAACTTCTGCATCTTTGCATGACAGTCAGGTTGCCATTCCCTTAGCACAAATGTCGGCTGAAAGAGTAACCAGTTTATATGACTTGATGGATGCGGCTTATGATTCGCCAGAAATTCATCAATTTTCAAGAAAACTGGGACATATCCCAATAATTGATCATAATAAAAGAAGGAAGAAAAAAAGAGAATTTAATCAACTAGAGAAAAGAAGATACAACCAGCGTTCAATAGCAGAGCGTGTGAATTCAAATTTAAAAGACAATTATGCAGGTGTAGGTATAAGAGTAAAAGGCCATTGTAAAGTCATGGCTCACTTAATGTTCAGCCTGATCGCATTGACTGCGAACCAACTGTTCAACATGTTGGAATAAATACACTTACAGAACTCTTTTTATGACTGCACCAAAGTTGCTGATAGGTGAGTTATATCTTGAAACTGAAGAGTTGAAAGAAAAAGAGGAGAAAAGTGGAAATTAATCCAATCTCCTCCTCAAACTAAAAATCAGAGCCAAACTTTTGCAAAAGGCTCTTAAGTAATGTTTTGTTGTCAAATAATTAAAAGGAAAAATACTTTTTCTTGTGTTAATTGTTTCATTTTTGAGAAAATGGATTATGCTCATTGATGAAGTGTTAAATTCTTGGATAAAATGTCTACATTGAGAGTGAAGATTATGTTAAAAAATATTTTAAAATTTTTTATGACTAAGGATGTACGTCTTATGACATCTCTCTGCAGGGCAGAGAGTGTTGATGGTGCTAAAAAATACCTTAATAGAATTTTACAATCAGGGTGTTTCAATATTAATACAGTGTTGAAGCAGGTGTGTAAAAAAATCAGCCCTCCTCTACATTCTTATTTACTGATGGCAGGCAAGGATTATCATGGGTTTAATATTAATGAGGTGTCCAAAGATTTTGTTCGTTATTATGATCATGATCATTTGTCTGAACTGCTGAAGAGTATGATGGTTTTCGACGATTTTGATATCACTGTGGTGTCAAAAGAGCTTTTTAAGAATAATCAGAGTATTTTTCAGGATCACCTTATCTCATTAATGAAGCGTTGCGAAGGGTTTGATATTAATGAAGTGTCTTTAACAGCTATTGAAAATTGTAATAGAAAACACCTTCCTGACTTAATTGAAGAAATGCGTGCTTGTAGAGGGTTTGACATCAACTATATCTCAAAGGCGCTCGTCGAAAACTATGCTTATGTATTTCAGCCGGGGTTGATGATGGCTATGGATAAGTGTAAAGGGTTTAATGTGAATTCTGTGGCACAGTTGGCAATAAATTGCTGTCCTCCGCATCATCAGCATGAGTTAATGGCAGAACTCGTCTCTTGTGATGATTATGATGTGAATTTGTTTGCTCAGTCTGCTATAAAGCGTTGTAATGAAGAGTATATGCATGAACTAATTAATGAAATGAGAAAATCTGATGACTTTGACCCTTCCTGCTTACGAGGTGCTTCAACAGATACTACTGACTTGACATTAGATCCGACTGTATTGGCAATGCTACCCGAACTCAGTGGAAGGATTGAAGTTGCGAAAAGTTTGGAGAGATATATTTCAAAGCTACAGATCTGCGAGACTTATGAGCAGATTCGAGAAGTTTTTGTAGAGTTGAAAGAAACTGAAAACTTTAATATCAACATGCTTTCTAAACGCATTATAAAAGCCTGCCCTGGAAAGATTATTCCATTTTTATTAAAAGAGATGAAACTATGTAATGGTTTTGAAGTCAGTCGTATCGCTCGGTCTGCCATCAAAAGGTGTAAAAGTCATATAGTACCTTCTTTGATAGGACAAATGCTGGATGTGGATGACTTTGATATAAATAGTGTATCTTTGGTAGCTGTAAAAAAATGTAATGACCATTTGCAAACCAGTCTGTTACTGCGAATGAAGCAATGTAAAGGGTTTGATATTGGTTTGGTGGCAACTGAAATCTTTGAACGCTGTGCTGAATTTTCTCTTGCCAATTTGCTTGAGCAGATGAAGCAGTGTGACGGCTTTGATATAAATTCTGTTTCTGAACTAATTGTTGAAAAAGGAAATGCAGAAAATCAACACATTTTGATTGCGGAAATGAATGATTGTGAAGGATTTAATGTGAATAGTATTGCAAATCAATCTTTTGAAAAATCTAACCATAAGCAACTTCCTAGACTTCTTGAAGAGATGACAATGTGTAAAAAGTTTGATGTAAATGCAATCGCGGCTAAGTTCCTTAAAAACTATCGCTATTTATATCAGCCTGAACTTATTGAAATCATGCGACGTGTTGAAGGCTTTGACATCAATCAATTTTCTTTGATCGCGGTGGAGAACTGTCACGATATGCATATTCCACAACTAATTGCAGAAATGAAGAAATGTAAAGGGTTTGATATCAGCCTTGTGTCAGAGAAATTATTTGCCAATCATTTTACAGATTCGCAAGTCGAGCTGATGGCAGAACTGCTCGGTGCGGAAGGCTTTAAGCCAAATGCAAAAAAGGCCGCTCAGTTATAACAGAACGACCTTTCTTATAATTTGTCGATAGGAATTAGTGATGCTCGTTATATTCCAGTTCGTTTATCTCTTCAGCTTTTGGCGCTTTTCCGTTATCAATCACATAACTTAGTGCATTATTGACCAAGTCCTGCAACTGTTCCAAGGCATCTTGAGCCTCCATAAATTTGACCACATCGGAATTACTGAACGCTTTTGCTCCAAGTTCTGCAAGCTTCTCGCTTTCTTCCTCAGAGATATCATCTCCGCCGTGTTGGCGCTCTTCTAGTTCTTTTTGATATTGAAGAAGTTCGAAGTATTCAGGATATTTGTCTTCGTTCTGCACAAGGTTAATAATTGCGTTGCGGTACTCTTTGAACTGATCGTGATTGGCAATGGTGTCACAAAGTTCGATAATTTTGTTTGAAACTGGTCCTGATTGCATAATGTCTCTCCTCAGTTTATTTCAAAAATGCCATGGCGATT
>DDLT01000270.1 GCA_002340265.1 Lentisphaeria bacterium UBA2565
GATGTACTTGGCTTACAGAAAAATTTTAACAACAATCCTTACCTTTTTATATAGCACGAGTAATCTATTGAATTCAGAACTCATGAGGCTTTTTTATTATTGGTATTCACATTGGCTACTCTCATAATTCCATCGCCCTCCACTGTCCAAACAACTATCAAGTTTCAGAAACCTGTTTATGTACAAAAGAACAAAAATTAAGATTAGGCGGATTCAATTCATTATAAATTTACTAAAACGAATTGACACAACAACTAAACCCCATGCTCTAAGTTCATTCAAAACGTTTTAAGCCACAAAAGTACTTAAAACCATAATCACAAGAAATTAACCAAGAATGCAGATAGCGATCGAAGAGAGACTTCGAGATAACAAGTTGTTAAGTTTAAAAGGAGAATTCACTCATATGATTACTTTATATAGTTCGTCTGGTCAGGCTGCTGCCTATCTAGATGACGATGGACAGTCAATTTATTTATATGATGGTACACCAGCAGGGTGGCTCTCTGACGAATCAGTGTATGCTTACAGTGGACGTTACTTGGGTTGGGTCGATAACGGTTGGTTCTATGACCGTAGTGGTCGACCTGCATTTTTTACCGATGACTCATTAGGTGGTCCGGCAAGGCCAGCTAGAGCTGCGCGTCCAGCAAGAGGGGCGCGAGGTGCTCGACCAGCTAGAGGTGCACGTGAAGCCCGCCCAGCAAGGCCTGCTCGTTCACTATCGTGGTCCCAAATATCAAATAGTGATTACTTCGATCAGTAATCAACTTAACAAGGCGCTCAAGCGAAGACGTGCTATCGCACGCCGCTTAGCTTTACGTTATGCAAAAAAGGAAATATGAATAATTTAACTACAATCAAAGGAGTTGTTGAAGGCTTTGAACGTTCCACTCATGTTACTGGAACTGACCATCGAACTTCAACAACACATC
Organism: Lentisphaeria bacterium UBA2565; assembly: GCA_002340265.1. Taxonomy (GTDB): domain Bacteria; phylum Verrucomicrobiota; class Lentisphaeria; order UBA2565; family UBA2565; genus UBA2565. The sequence continues at coordinate 936 of DDLT01000270.1, forward strand.
TTTCAATATTCAAAATTGGTACAAATAGAATTATGTTGCGTACATCAGCTCCAAGCATTATTTCTGATGGAGACGAGGTTGTTGTAGCAGGTATTCATGATAATGGGCAGTTCTCTGCACTAGCATGTAAAAATTTAACAGCAAATTGGGTCAGTCCTCTCAAGCAACAAGGTTGCGCTTTAACAGCATTACTTTTTATGGCTTTCATATCATTCTTAATGTCCTTCATGATAATTCCAATTTTCTTCTGTGGAGTCTGTATTTACTTCGCATACAGAGTTAAAAAGCATGATAAATCTCTCAAATTGGCATATGATTTAATAAAAAATGTCTAACATCTATTAAGCGTTCCTTGTCAATGGGACACGAAGCAACAGAGTTGTTTTTTGATGTGGCTTCGCCTCCCTCATTTTATCCTTTTCTTTTTTGTTCTCTGGCTGTTTTCGACAGTCATGGAACCTTCTTCAACTCTCTTGCAGTTGAACCAGGTCATCCCTGCCTCCTTCTAAAATGTCAGATACGGCGCTGCTTTCCCACAAAACCATCAAGTTTTTGTTCCAGTAACTCTTTTCTCAATCAAAAATCACATAACACAGTTAATCTCTACCAATTAAATCGACTTTTTACACAATCTAAACATATTGCTATTGCAGTCCTTACAGAACCATACAACTTTACACGGCTTTAAAAAAAGATGTGCTAATCTACAATTTAAATCAAAAAAATTACATACCACGCGTGGTAGAGTTATTGTGTTACTGGTGACCTCTCAATAATCAACTCTGTAATGCAGAATTAAACTCTTACCACTCTGATGTACGTATCTAGTTCTAAATATAGGAGCAAATTTATGAACTACAGAATTAAGAACAAGTGGCTGATCCTTATGGGTGCGATCTCCGCTCAGTTAACCATTGGTGCGATGTACGCATGGAGTATGTTTAACACGCCGCTGGCCGAAGGACATGGCTGGGATCCTAAACAGGTTATTCGAACTTATGCAATCGCACTTTGCGCGTTTTCTCTAACGACAATTTTCTCCGGCAGAATGCAGCTGAAGAGAGGTCCTAGATTTACCTCTTTGGTTGGATCACTTCTTTACAGTAGTGGTATTTTGCTTTCCTCACTCGCGACATCGCCCTACATGCTATGGATCACTTATGGTGCTATGGCCGGTTCGGGAGTAGGTTTCATCTATGTGTGTCAGCTTGCAACCCTGGTGAAATGGTTTCCAAATCACAAAGGTCTGATTACCGGTGTAGCGACTGGAGCATTTGCAATGGGAGCCTTTATCTTTAAGAATGTGATTCACAGCATGTTAGCCCTTCCTGAAGGTGGGGTATACACTGCTGAACTTGTTTCTGACACTTTTCTACAGCTTGGTATTATTTATGCCGTAATGTCGATTGTCGGATCACTACTTCTTGATGTGCCGGATAACTGTGAAGCGGCCTCAAAAGTCAAAGTGGTAAGTGATATTGACTACAGTCCGATGGAAATGATTAAAACCAGTAACTTCTACAAGCTACTTTTCAGTGACCTGTTGGCATTGATGCCGGGACTTCTAGTAATCGGTGTAGCAAAAGACCTTGGAACACAGTGGTTTGATACAGAAACGGGTGTGTGGCTAGTTGGAGCTTTAGCACTTTTTAACGCCGGTGGCCGACTTGGTTCAGGAAAACTTGCAGACTGGTTTGGTCCGCTGAAAGTCTACCGAGTCATGTACCTATTTGTAATTCTCGCTCTTGCGGTACTAAGTTCACATCCTTCTTCCCGATTTGTTTTCATTACAGTTCTGGCAGTGATCTCCATTGGTTACGGTACGTTCCTATCATTGGTTCCAACATTGGTTGGGCGCATCTTCGGAGGTAAAAACTTCAGCGCCAACTACGGGCTTGTCTTCCAGGCGTACGGTATGGCGGCAATGATTGGTATTCAGATTAAGAATATGTGTAAAAATGCAGAGGGTGTCACCAACTTCGGACTGGCCTTCGGTATCTCTATGGCAGCCGCAATTGGCGGACTTATTCTAGCAATGCTGGTGAAAGATGATACTCATCACCACAAAGAAAAAGTGAAAACTGTTGAGTAACAGTTACTGAACGATTGCGGAACAGTGGTTGAACTATTGTAAAACGGTAGTTAAACGATTGTGAAATTCAGATTTATAAAAAAGCGTCGTGACCTAAACAGTCATGACGCTTTTTTTGTTATTCATATTCACACTAGTTAGTCTCATAATTCCATCGCCCTCCACAGTCCAAACAGCTATCAACTTCCAGAAACCTGTTCATGTACATAAGAACAAAAATTCAGATTAGACGGATTCAATTCATAATAAATTTACTAAAACGAATTGACCCAACAGCTAAAACCCATATTCTAAGTTCATTCAAAACGTTTTAAGGTATAGTGCGGGGGAAAATTCGGACAATAAATTAAGTGTGGATTTTTCCCGTTGTTCTCGTAGA
>DDLT01000112.1 GCA_002340265.1 Lentisphaeria bacterium UBA2565
AGGTCAACTTCATCAAGTCTCTGACTTGTATGATGACTGCACATTTCACTGTTCAGCTCTCAGCTGAGTTTGACTCTTTTAAAAACGGATAGTCTTCGGACTGTCCGTTTTTTTTTGTTTATATTCTCCCACTTTCGGTAATAACAAGTACCATGTCGTTGTAGTAGCTCATATTAACTTCAACACGGAGGTGCTTATGTGCAAAAAATTCTCTGAATTCTGGGATCTCTACAACCAATCCTTTCCTGCCGATGAAAGACGTGATCTGAATAGCCAAAAAGAGATTATCCAAGACAGTCACTATGACATTGAATGTTTTTACGAGGATAGAGTACTTAAAGGATTTTGTGCGATATGGACATTTCCTGAATTCATCTTTGTGGATCACATTGCAGTCTCTCCCCTTTTCCGTGGACAGGGAATCGGTTCTGAAATTATGAACAAACTCATTACAAAGTCCGAAAAGCCAATTATTCTCGAAGTCGAAAGACCTGACACAGAAACAGCAGAACGACGAATCAAGTTCTACGAAAAATTAGATTTTAAATTAAATCACTACGACTACCTTCAGCCGGCTTTAGGAAAAGATAAATCAAAACTTTCCCTGTACCTGATGAGCCACCCAAACAGTTTAAATAGTGACGAGTACACAAAAGCAAAAGAATCCATTTATCAAACTGTCTATCAGGTAAACAACTAAGCTGCGGTTATAAAAAAACGGACAACCTCTTCGGACTGTCCGTTTTTAATGATTTTTTGGGGTCTTTCAGTCTTTGACTGATTCCGGCTAACCTAAAGGCTTTAACTTCATATATCCTTTTTTGCGTAAAACGGATGCGTTAAAGTTAAAGCCTATTTTACTATGATATTAGGTTACCGGATGTATTAATCTTAATCTTCTTCGGTTTCACCTCCTCTTTCTTCGGCAGAACCACGGCTAACACGCCGTCTTTGTATTCCGCTGTTATCTTTTCTGTATTTACACTGTTTTTCAGATTAAAACTTCTACTGAAATTCACCGCATTTCGTTCCACATACTGTGCTCTATAAGTTTCAGAAATTGTTAGTGATGTAGCTGCCGAAATGGTCAACACATCGCCATTTACATCAATATCCACCTGCTCTTCTGTCGCACCGGGGATATCTACGAAAAGAGTGAAGTTGCTCTCGTTTTCATAAATATCGACATTTGGATTTACAACTCGTTTTTCGTTATTCATAATTGTCCTCCTTACACATTCACTTTGATAGATTTTGGTTTCTCAGCTTCAACTTTTGGAAGCTTCACACTCAAAATTCCATTTTTATAATCAGCTTCAACCTTTTCGCTATCGATTGTAAATGGAAGTGTAAAAGTACGGTTGAAATTGATATCAGCACGTTCCTTCAAAAGGCACTTTTCATCTTCCTTCTCAACTCGTGCAGCGCGCGCACCGGAAATTGTCACATTTCGGCCGTTGACACTCACATCAAGTTTTTCCACATCAATCCCCGGTAGCTCGGCAGTCAACAATACCTCTTCATCAGTTGAATAAATATTTACCGCCGGTGAGCAATCACACGAAAAATCTCCGAGGAAATTAGATGCTCTGTTAAACTCCTTATTAATTCGATCAATAAGGTCATAGTGATTTTTTACGATTCTTCTTGTTGCAGGAAAAAACATAATTACCTCCCAGTTTGTTCCTTATTTGTTTTAATTAATGTCTCTTTGAGACGGTTATAATTCATCATTTTACTCATCCACCTCATAGCGGCGTACTTACTGTGTAAATTTGTTGTCGCATTCAGCTGCGCACAATTTCTACAAAGCAACGACCGTGCCAACTTTTAAAACAAACAAGACTAACACCTAACTATAAACAACTTACAACACACAAGCAAGATATTCACATAAAGCCATTCATTGTGACAACTTGTCATTTTCTATGTCAAATTGTCGCAGTTTCACACTTTTTAGACAAAAAAAATCCCCGTACTTTCGCACAGGGACTTTATAAGTTTAATAGATTAAAAAACTACTCATCTTTCTTAAGATAGTTCTGCAACTCCTCTTCTCCACCGATGTGCTTACCGTCGATGAAAATCTGAGGAACTGAACTGTGACCGACCACAGCTCGTAGTGTACTTTGAGCAAAATCGTCACCACCAATTTTAATTTCCTGATAAGTCAAACCTTTTGATTCCAAAAGCGTTTTGGCATTTTTGCAGAATGGGCAATTCGGACGGGAGAATACCGTAATGTCAGACGGAATCTTCGATTCAGGAGAAAGGAACTTCAACATGGTTTCTGCATCAGACACTTCAAACGGATCACCATCTTTATCAGGTTCAATAAACATCTTTTCAATCACCCCGTCATTTATCACCATAGAGTAGCGACGTGAACGTTTACCGAAACCGATTGCCGACTTATCAACCAACATTACCATAGCTTTGGTGAACTCCGCATTGCCGTCAGCCAACAACTTCACATGATGAATCTTCTCATGTTTACGCCAGGCATCCATCACAAAGCCGTCATTGACAGACAGGCAGTAAATCTCATCAATTCCGGTGTGCTTTATCGTATGATAAAGATCTTCGTACCGCGGAAGGTGAAGGCTTGAACAAGTCGGCGTAAATGCGCCCGGAAGTGCAAAAAGTACGACTTTTTTACCTTTGAAAAGCTGCTCTGAACTGAAGCGTTGCCATTCGTGATCGTGACGATTGATAAATTCGACATTCGGCACGTGTTGTCCTGTCATATCGCTCATTGTAAACCTCCTGATAATTTCGTTAAATCTAATTAGTAAACCATTTTCTAAATTTGAATAAAAAGTTATCACAGTTATGAAGATATACAACAAAAAGCATATCGTTCATATGAATCGCCAATTAGCAAACCACGAATCAAACGAATGAGACGAATTTAAATATTCTTTGGAGTGCTGTCAGTATCACAGCTTTTTGATGAAGAAAAGCAAAAGCGGCGATACTCGCCGCAATCCCAAATTACTCCTCGATTTGTAACCACAAAAAAAGCCCGGACGAGAATCCGGGCTTTTAAATTATTCAAAACGTCCCACGTACCACTTAGTACGTCTTACGTAATACGCGTTATCCGCAGCAGCTTCCTGCACATTGTGTTTTGAATGTGCGCTGTACGCTGATTGCATCAACCGGACAGGCTTCTACACAGAGGTTACAGCGAATACAGTCTTCCTGATTCATGTAAATCAGTGAAGCCTCTTCGGTTATTTTCGCCTGTTTGTAGCCGATAATTTCACCATTTTCGCCGTAGTTCAACTCTTTGATTCGAACAATACAGTCAGGGCGTGAACGTGCTTTGTGACACCATTCACAGTAGATACATTTATCCGGATCGATTTCATATTTCACGTTACATTGGTAACAGCGCTGCGCCTCTTCAACACCTAGTTCTGGGTCATAACCTTTTTCAACTTCGGCTTTCAGTGTGCGTTCTTCTAGATCAAGAGTCGGCATTTTGACGCGCGGTACATCATTCATCTCGATAATACGCTCAGAACTCTGCGGAGCATCTTCGATTTTGATTGCATCGACAAGTCTAACTTCGCCCATCAGGTATTCGTCAACTTTTGTCGCGGTTTTCTTACCGTGAGCAATCGCCTGAATTACCGAACTCGCACCTGTTGAAAAGTCACCGGATACAAAGATTCCATCGACAGATGTGCGATGTTTTCCATAATCTTTTAACCAACCGTCTTCTGCGACTAGTTTGTCGGAAAGTTCACCATTAATCCAGCTTGTTTCAGGGAACTGACCTGTCGCCAATAACACTTGATCGGCATCGATATCAAACTCGCTGCCTTCAATGGCTTTCGGGCGGCGACGTCCGCTTTCATCCGGTTCTCCAAGTTCATTCTTGATAAAACGAACCGCTTTAACATTGCCGTTATCATCGCCGATGTATTCAACCGGGCTGATAAGGAAGTCCATTGAGATGTTTTCATGACCAAGCTCTTCCACCTCGCCCGGCGTCACCAGCATCTCTTCCGGCGAACGACGGTAAAGCACTTTTGCATCGGTTGGCGACATGTGAAGCGCGTGATCTTCCCACTGCTTCTGACTCTCTTCGTCTTCCACTTTTACAAGTTTTGTGCCAAGGCGTTTTGCTGTACGCGCACAGTCCATCGCCGTAAAACCACCACCAATAACGATTGCGCTTTTTCCGGCTTCCGGATCTAGGTCTTCATTCACTTCAAGCAAAAACTGCAGACCGTGTTTGATACCTTTCAGCTCTTTACCCGGAAGGTTCAGAACATTTGGGCGAAGTGTACCAGCCGCCATGACAACCGCGTCATAATCTTTATCAAGCTGTTCAAGTGTGATGTGTTCACCAATTGCACAGTTTGTCACAATCTGAACGCCAAGTGCTGTCACCTGCTCTATTTCTTTTGCAATAATATCACGAGGCAAACGGAATTCGGGAATTGCTTGATTCAGCATTCCACCCGGTTTGTCGTGTTTCTCAAAGATTTTAACTTCATGCCCCAAACGCGCCAATTCACGAGCCGTCGCCAAACCTGAAGGTCCGGCGCCGATAATCGCCACACGTTTACCGCTATTTTCAAAGATTTTAGGTAAAACGACCGGACGCGTGTTCACACGAAGATCGTGAGCGGAACGTTTTGAGAAGCAGATAGCAACAGAATCGCCTAAACCTTCCCAACCATGACGACATTTTTCTTCACATGGACGGGCACAGATTCGACCCAAAACTCCAGGAAGCACGTTGTCAACCAGATTGATTTCGTATGCTTTGCGGAAGTTGCCTTTATACACTTCTGCTAAATAGTTCGGCACATTAGTTCCAGCCGGACAAGCCGCCT